>JAVEWA010000421.1:0-6115 GCA_034004785.1 Polyangia bacterium | reverse complement strand
GAGGAGGGCGTCTCCCAGGATCAGGCGGCAGGGCTCTTGGGACCTTCCCGCTTTGCCGACGTCCTTCGGACCTCTGCGCCTCGCCGGTCTCGGCGCCTCGGAAGGGCGCGGGCCCGGGCCCAGGCCAGGGCCCGGGCCCGGGCCCGGGCCCGCGTTGCGGCGCTCCCTGGTGATCAGGCGAAGCGCCGGCATCAGGCCCCGAGGACGCCGTGGAAGCGGTTTTTCATCGGGTCGTTGACTGGCATCAGGTCCCGAGGACCTCGAGGTAGCGGTTGCTGCTCGGGTCGTTGAACCGCTCCCAGGCGATGCGCACCGGGTTGGCGACGAAGCGCCCCTCCCGCTCCGAGAGCACAAGGAAGCTCGGGTGCAGCCGGCGATAGTCGAGGTGCTCGGGCAGATCCCGGTTGTTGAAGCCCCCGGCGGAGAACACGGTGAAGAGCCGGTAGCGGCCGTCGTCGTACTCGGCCTTGAAGCCCTCTGGAGCCTTCTCGTGGCCCCGGATCATGACCCGGGCCCCGAGGGCGTCCATGAAGGACTGGAACTGGTCCATGCCAAAGGCGAAGCGCTGGGTCGAGGCCTGCATCTCGGCGGAGACCTCGGCTAGCATTACCGGATCGGACCAGCTCATCTGGAAGCGCACCATGGCGTCGTTGAAGCCCGAGAGCCCGTGCCAGCGCTCGATCACCTCCTGCCTGGGCACCCCGCCGTGCACCACCACGATCCGGTCTATGAGCACCACGCTCCCGAGCTGATCGAAGAGGGTCTTGGCGGTCTGGAAGTACTCCTTGGGCAGATGGGGGGTCCAGCGCTCCACCGCGTCCGCGGGCATCACCGAGGAGCGGATCGCCGGGCCTTGCTCCACGAGCCACTCGTGGTTGCCGACGAGCGGGATCACGTGCTCGGGAAACTCCACGAAGAGGGTGAGCACGAGGCGCAAGACCCCCTCGAAGGACCAGAGGCCCCGGTCCAGGTAGTCTCCGAGGAGGATCAGCTTCACGTCGGGGTGCGCGGCGGGGTCCCGCCGGAACCTGGCCACGCGGCCGAAGAAGTCGGTCTGGGCGAGCACCGCCTTCAAGCTGCCGTAGCACCCGTGCAGATCCCCCACCACGATGTAGTCGGTCCTGCGACGCTCAGAAGGGGGAAACACATGGACCAGGGTGTCCACGAAGGGCTCCTGACCCACCAGGGCCTCCACGTTTGGCGCCGAGTCGAGGCGACCCCAGCTCCCGTCGCGCAGGCGCAGAAGGGCCTTCTGGGCTCGAAGCATGAGGCGGATGTCGGCCTCGGCCGCCTTGCGGAGCGCCCGGCCCCCGGAGGGGAAGGGCCGCTCGACCTCGGCGAGGAGTGGCGGCTCGAAAGGGGCGTCGATGGGCAGGGGCTCGCGCTCCACCGAGAAGTGGAAGGGCCGCTCGACGGGAGGCGTGCGGGGCGCGGGCCGCCTGAGCAGGTTCGACACCAGGGCCTCGCGGAACCTCAGCTCGGAAGAGTGCACCACGCCGTCGGCGGCGATGAGCCGGTCCACGAAGCCGAGCAGGGCCTGGCGCTCCTTCTCCGAGAGAAAGGTCAGGGCCTCGAAGCAGCCGAGCATGAGGCGGGAGCTGATGAAGCGCTCGCGCTCGTCCTCCACCCCCACCTCGGTGGCCATGAGGCGCGCCAGGGACTGATCTATCGAGCCGAGCACCTCGAAGAGCTGCTGCCGGTAGGAGCGCCGGAGGGAGCCGAGGGCCTCGGGGGTCAGGCTGCCGAGCTCGGCGAAGCGCCCGAGCCATCCCTCCACCAGCTCCCCGATGGTCTCCTCGACCAGCCTGCGCTCCCTCGGGTCGAAGCTGCCATCCACGTAGCCCAGGGTGACGAGGGCGAAGAGGACCGCTTGGAGCTGGCGCTGGGCCTTGGCGTCCTCCAGCGCCAACGGGCTCTGGGGGCCATCAACCGTTGTCGCCAGGTTGGGGGAGTCATCAGCCAAGGAGCGCCTCCGGATCCTCGAGGAGGCCCTGCAGGGTGCCGAGGGCCCTTGCGGCGGCGAAGCCGTCCTCTATTCGCTCGTCGAAGGTGTAGCGGAGCTTCATCATGGGGCGCACCACCGCGCGGTCTCCCTCGGCCACCACCTGCGGTGCGACCCGGCCCAGCATGAGGAAGATGGGGATGTTGCCGTACTCGTAGAGGTGGTGAAACCCGGCGTCCAGCCCGAGGCTCCCCATGTTGGCGACGAAGAGGCTCGCGAAGAGGGGGTCGCCCTTCAGGATGGAGGCCGGCAGGAGGCCGAGGCCGTCCAGCCCGAGGAGGGTCCGCACCACCAGGGCCACCACGGGCCTCGGCATCCGGGAGGCCAGGCGCACCTCCAGATCGGAGGAGGCGCTGGAGCGCCCTCCCCTCCCCTTGGCCACCAGGGCGGCGATGGCGTCGAGCATCTCCTCGAGGGTCTCTCCCCTCGGGAAGACGCGCTTCATGGCGAGGATCGGGGCCCGCTCCTCGAAGGACTGCTTCAGGGAGAAGGAGATCTCCACCTCGTTTCTCTGGTAGAGGCACCGGCCCGCCACGAAGCGGTTGAGCCTGGGGTGGGCGTGCAGGGTCCTGGCGGCCGCAGCCAGCACCAGGTGGAACAGGGTGACCCGATGGGGCCCCTTTGCGCTCAGCGACTCTGCGAAGGCCTGGGCCGCGCCCACGTCCACCTGCTGCTCGAAGAACACGGCGCTCTGGTTTCTGCCAGGCATGAGGTGCCACATCACCTGTCTGATGGGGTGCACCCTCTCCACCGGCTTTCCGTCCGCGCGTCGTCTGAGCATGACAGGCTCCCTGCCCAATGGCCCGGGCTCTCGGATGAGGGCCCCGGGGCTTCGGGCGCCGGGTAGTGTATCATGTCAGGAAGAGGGAGCGGACAGGATGCCTTCACGAAAGCTGCCCTCGGGGAGGGCAGAAATGGAGGGCCAAGATGCAGTGCCGACCAAGAGCGCCCCTCGGCCCCCCACGCAGAGCGCCCTTGCAGAGGACGCAGCCGGAGAGTCCGTTGACAAGGTCAGAGAACCATGTTATCTGCCGCATAATGTCATTCTACCTTCTTGCATCGCATTATAACTCCCAAATGCTTATTAACCCGAGGTAGCCATGGCCCAGAGCAACTCCGAAACAGCCTCGGCAAAGCACCCGACCCTGGGTGAGCTGCGCCACCAGATCACGGCCATCAACCATGAAATCCTTGTTCTTTTGAACCGCAGGGCCGAGATCGGCCTGAAGGTCTCCGAGTACAAGGAGCGAAACGCCATCGAGCTCTTCATCCCGAGCCGGGAGCAGGAGATGCTCGACGGCCTGGTGGAGGCCAACGCAGGCCCCTTCCCGGACGAGGTGGTCAGGGAGCTCTTCCGGGAGATCTTCAGGGCCTCCCTCGGCCTGATGCAGGCCCGGAAAAAGGAGACCCTCAGGCTCACCCGCCGACCGGGCTCCGCCGACGCCGTGGTGGAGGTGGGCGACGTGCTGGTGGGCCGCCATCCCGTGGTGATCGCGGGCCCCTGCTCGGTGGAGGACCCCGAGCAGATGGAGCGGGTTGCCGCCTTCCTGGCCAGGCAGGGCGTCCAGCTCCTCAGGGGCGGAGCCTTCAAGCCTCGCACCTCCCCCTACTCCTTCCAGGGCCTCGGCGAGCCCGGGCTTCGCATCCTGAAGGACGCGGGCGCGCGCCACGGCCTCAAGACGGTCACCGAGGTGGTGGACACCCGCTCCGTGGAGCTGGTGGCGCGCTACGCCGACGTGCTCCAGGTGGGCGCGCGCAACATGATGAACTACGAGCTGCTCAAGGCGGTCGCCACCACCGGCAAGCCCGTCCTGCTCAAGCGGAGCTTCGCCGCCACCCTGGACGAGTGGCTGCGGGCCGCGGAGTACCTGGCTCTCGGAGGCAACGAGCGCATCATCCTTTGCGAGCGGGGGATCCGCACCTTCTCCCGCGAGACCCGCTGCACCCTGGACATCTCCGCGATCCCGCTGATGAAGGAGCTCTGCCGCCTTCCCATCGTGGTGGACGTGAGCCACGCCGCCGGCCGGCGGGACATCCTGCCCGCCCTTGCCAGGGCCTCCCTGGCCGCCGGCGCCCACGGCATCATGGTGGAGGTCCACCCGACCCCGCACCTCGCCCGCTCCGACTCGGAGCAGCAGCTAGATCTCGAGCAGTTCGCCGCGCTCATGGATGGCCTGAGGCCCGAGTTCCTGGGCGCCCAGAGCCCGGCGGCGGCCGCCAACCTCGAGGACTAGGCCAGGACCAGCGATCGGGGACGCCCCCCCATCGCCAGAGGCCGTCGGGATATCTAGCAGCAGCCAGAAACATCTAGCAGCAGCCAGAAGCAGCAAGCAGCAGATAGCAGGAAAGGAGCCCATACCATGCGCCTCAGCGTAGCCTGCAACTTCGACCCCGAGCTCCTCGTGGGGCTCCGCCCCTACCCCGTGTACGAGGTGTACGGCAAGCTCACCACCGACTACTACGGCGGCGGGCGGCCCTCTTTCTACCTGCCCGAGGTGGACAAGCAGGGGGTGGCCGACTACGTGCGGCGCGCCCACGCCGAGGGTCTCAAGTTCAACTACCTCCTGAACGCCTCCTGCATGGGCAACCTGGAGTACACCCGCGAGGGGCAGCACCAGCTCCGCGAGACCCTCGATTGGCTGAGCGAGATCGGCGTGGACTCCATCACCGTGGCCAACCACCTCTTCCTGCGGACCATCAAGCAGTGCTACCCGCACTTCAGGGTCCGCCTCTCGGCCCACCGCTACAGCGACAACCCCCGCAAGATCAGGTTCTGGCAGGAGGAGGGCGCCGACTGCATCGTGGTGTCCGAGGTGAACATCTACCGGGAGTTCAAGATCCTGGAGGGCATCCGCAAGGCCGCCACCACCGCGGATCTACAGCTCATCGTGAACAACTCCTGCCGCCAGGACTGCGCCATCGCCGCCAACCACGCCACTGGCCTGTCCCACGGCTCCCAGAAGGGCAGCAAGGGCTTCCCCCTGGACTACTGCTTCGTCTTCTGCCAGCACCTCAAGCTCACCAAGCCGGTGAACTTCCTGCGGGCCAACTGGATCCGGCCCGAGGACCTCCACCACTACGAGGAGCTGGGCTTCGACAACTTCAAGATCGTGGAGCGGAACTCCCCCACCAAGGCCCTCATCCAGCGCACAAAGGCCTACGCCGAGCGCTCCTTCGACGGCAACCTCATGGACCTCGTGCAGTGCTACGCCTACCCCGAGGAGCACTTCAGCGAGCGCGAGAAGGACGCCTACTCAACGAAGCGGATGGTGAAGTACTTCGTCCGCCCCCGGACCATCAACCTCGTGAAGTTCCTCAAGGTGGTGCAGCTCGGGCACGCCATGAGCCTCCTTTACCCGCGCCAGGGCGAGGCTGGCGTCGTGGTGGACAACAAGGCCATGGACGGCTTCATCGACCGCTTCCGCAAGACCTCCTGCCAGGCCCTCGACTGCCACAGCTGTCGCTACTGCCACCACTGGGCCGAGGCCCACGTGAGAATCGATCCCGACTATCGCGAAAGGGTTGTAGGCCTCCTTGGGGAGCTCCTCGACGAGATGTACAGCGGCAGCTTCTGGTCCTCCTACGCGAGGGGGGCCCAGTGGATGATGCAGGGGGTCTGGAGCCAGCTCACGAGCGGGCGGGAGGCGCAGGCCTGACCCCTCACCCAGGCCACGATGAGACGCCCCGCTTCACCCTGTCCCACGGGGCCCGTTCCAGTCCAGCCCGGAATCGGCTAGTGTCGAGCAGATGATCGAGATCACGGTGCCGCCCTCCAAGAGCGTGACCCAGCGCGCGCTCGTCCTGGCTGCCCTCTCGCCCGGCAGGAGCCGGATCGTCTCCCCCCTCGACTGCGACGACTCGCGCGCCCTGCTCGAGGCCCTCGGCGCCCTGGGGATCAGGGCGAGCCGACTCCATGACTCCATCGAGCTCCATGGGGGAGGGCCGCTCCTCGAGCCTCGGGCGCCGCTCCTGCTCGGCAACGCGGGCACTGCCGTGCGCTACAGCGCGGCGCTCTCCCTGCTGGCCGAGGGCCCAGTCGAGATAGACGGCGACGAGGCGATGCGGCGCCGGCCCATGCCCGGTCTCCTCGGGGCCCTCGGGGACCTGGGGGCT
>JAVEWA010000420.1:0-6128 GCA_034004785.1 Polyangia bacterium | reverse complement strand
GGTGGAGACTCTCACCACGATGCTCTTCGATCTGGAGGACTACTATGGCCCTCAGTACACTTGGAACCCGGCATATACTGAGGACAAAGTGGTGATCAAGTGTGGAGGGGGAGGTTCTGGCGGCCTCCCCGTGGAGCCCCTGAAGTACTATCGGCGACTCAAGCTGAAGGCTTTCGAGCTGTACCAGGAGGTATCCGAGTTCTACGAATACGCGTACACTGCCCAGGCAGACGCTGCACGAACGACCTCAGGCACCACCGAGTCTTATGGCAATGCGATCTGGGGCAAAGATCCATCGGAGTTGGCAGACTTTAGCTCCATTGTGAAGTCGTACAGGGGCCTTGGGGCCGGCTACCTGCTCGGCACCGATATTGCTTACTTGAACGAGCTCGTGCAGAACGATCCGCTAGCGGACACGGGTGGGTACTCGCCGCTTCCCATCGAGAATGCCTGCGGTGGGAGCACAAGCTACGCACAAGGCTGTCCCCAGCGGATGATCGTGCCGCTTCAACCCTGCACAGTCGATACGCGGGAGGAGCCCATCGCGACCGCCCTCCAGCTCCTCAGGAAGCATGGGGCGCCCGTGGATGACGACGACAGGCTCTCTGAGTCGGGTACAGTGATCGCCGGGCACCTGCTCTTCCAGGTGAACATCATCAGATGGCAAAACGCTCAACCACAGTTCGCCAGCGTGGACGATATGCTCGGGTTCTACAGCACAGATCTGACGAGCCTTGAGCTGGCGAACCGGCACTTGCAGGAGGAGCGAGGTCTCTACCTACGCGATCTCAAGCTGGTGGAAGGCACAGGCGCCCAACCGGACGTCCTGAAGGGCTTCGATGACCCGGGGATTGACCTACAAGGGCTCCTCCTGCGCTCCAAAGTGAACGCCTCACGCTTCGGGATCGACGACAGCTTAGTGCTAAAGAATACTGTACAGAATGATACCTGCCAAGAGTTCTGCCCAGGCCTGTTCAACTTCTACAAGCACTCCTACCTGAAACTAACCAGTAACACACGTAGGCACTTCCAGGCGCTCATCGACAACCCGTTCTGGACAACTGAGCCGCCTAATCCAGATGAGCTGAACGAGCCCTATCGAGAAATCGCTAAAATTGCGGATGGTGCCATCGGAACCGAGGAGATCGGGTACAAGGTGACACCGAACTTTTTCACTGTTCTTTCTCCTGGCGGCGTGCCCGTTTTTTTAGGGGAGACATTCGACTTCATCATTAGCGTACCCGAAGCTCTTGGGGCAGACGTCAATATTCTGAAGGACCTGTCATGGGGAGGGAGTCCGGATCGCCTGGATGGGCTGCGCTGCTTGCTTCACGGAAGGGTGGCGGGCCTCCCTTGTGACATGGAGGACTACTCGGCCGGAGCCAATCCCGAACCTTGTCCCCCTCAGTTGGGAGGAAATCGGTGTTTTTCGTATTCAGTGGACCGCAGTTACATCCCTGCATCAGTGTGGCCGGCCCCAATTTTTGTGGTAGTGGACGGGCGCCCCGTGGACGCTCTGTGGGTTGGATACTCGGAAGCGTGGACCAGGCTTGCGAAGCAGAACTACCAGTTTGGAACAACAACGAGCTACTATATCCGTAACCCCGTCTCAACGGTGGCTCTCGATTTGGTTGAGAAGGTAATCGCTCGCAACAAGAGGCAGTGTTCCGAGCCGGAGTTCAACTCCCTGGGTCTGCGGAACGACCTGGTGCCGCCTCTCGAGACCGAGCTCATCAGCAACTCGAACAGCTACGAGGACTCTTTCCAGTACTACCTTCAGAAGGCTACGGACGCGGCAACCTATGCTTCGGCAAAAATCCAGACGGCCATTTCATCTGAAACCGAGAGCATCCGATTCCAGAACGAGGTGGAGACCGCGCGGGCCACGGCCGAGAACCGCCTTGAGCAGATCTGCGGGGCGGGGCGTGAGGCTTGCAGCTCGAGCCGAATGGATGTCGTTCTTGGCGATAGTGTAGACGGCCTTGTCGGGCTGGCTCTCATCCCCGAGGTGGACATACGGGTGTCCCCGACACAGCCCGAACTCATCGACTGCGCCCACTACCTCAGTCTATCGGAGCCGCCCGCGATCAATCACGCCAACGATCTGCGTGAGCTGGGTCGATATGCCCGCTGCCAGAATATGCAGCTCATCGAGGAGCTGGGAAAGATTCGCGTCCGGAAGCTACCGGTGATGATAGCCAACGATCCGAGGAACCTTGAAGGGCGGATTCAGCTCTTCTACGACGGCGAGTACTTAGCGTCCCTGTTGGAGACGAACATCGCTATCTTGGAGCTCGCAAAGAACCTTGAGAGCCTTGGCAACACCCAGAACACTCTGGGATTGAAGGTCGAAGCCATGCGGGACCGGCTCCAGGCCGGCGAGCTTAACAAGACGGCTCACAAGTGGCGCGCTATCAGCGCCATCTTCAGCGGCGCGGCCAACGCTGCGGGTGCCGCTGCCATGGGGAATCCGGGCGGCGCATTGCTCTCCATGGCGAGCACCGTCACGGGGGTAATGGCCTCCTTCAAGGAACAGCAGGCCCAGGAAGCCACCCTGCGTGCAGAGCTCAAGGAGGCCCTCCTCGCCATCGAGAACGTGATGAGCGAGGTGCGTCAGCTCTATGACACGCTGCACCAGAACGCCCTGCGAGTGGAGCAGACCATCCTGAAGCTGGACGCACTGGAGTTGGAACAGAAACAGACCTCTGACCGGGCGTCGCGACAGGAGGAGCAGGCCCTGGATGCGCTTGTCGGCGCCGACTGCCCCGTGGGCGAGACTGGGCGCTGCCTCAAGGGCTACCACCGTCTGGTGAATGTCAAGCACCGCGAAGCCCTGAAGGCGATGCGGCGCGCTCAGCGTATGGCCTTCATCGCTCGTCGGGCACTGGAGCTCAAGCTTGCAGTGGATTTCACCAAGGAGAAGGCACCTGGGATCATTGTGGACCCGCCGAGCCTGTGGGTGGACGGGCTGTATCAAATCTGGGACGCGGACGGGCTGGCCCTGGATTTAGGCGGGCAGAGCTATGTACAGAAGCTGGCAGACTACCTGTTCGGCTACCCCTTTGACCACCCGTTTGCGGACGCGGACGACACGACTGTGCTGTCTCTGCGGGACGACTTTTTCGGGCAGCAGTCCAGAGGCGGTTGCGTGAGTGAGACGCCTTCAACGAACTATGCCTACCTATCTCAGTCTTTCGATTCTTGGGCAATGGACTATGGGGTGGGGCAGGTGGACGCGGACGTAGCCATGGCTCCGGTATCGGGCTACGGCAACACTGCAGATCGAATTTCGTCTATTGAGGGGGACGGGATTTGGTTACTCTCCGCGGACAGGGTCATCGACACAGAGTCGCTTGGATATCTCCCAGGGGACGTAGTACCCATGTCGGGGGCGATCTGGGTACAGGCACTGGACGTGCCGATCCAGATCTTTTGGGTTGCTGGATACAAGCAATTCCTGAAGGGCGAGTACAGCGATCCCTTTGGCGAGGAGATTTCTATCGTCGGGCGAGACCTCGAACCAGGGTCGGGATGGGTGAGGGTGGAGTTGAGCGGCACGATGGCTGCACCTGAGTCTGACGAGTACACGAAGGTATTCGTTGGATTCGGAACCACTGGCCCCGTGCTTGTCTGGGGCGCGCAACTCAACCACGGGGCTTCCCTTGGGGAGTACCAGGTGACACCGACCTACCAGGTCGACGCGGACTGTCAGCTCGTGGAGTGGGTGGACCCCTACACGAACCAGGTCATGACGGACTACGCGAGGTCCCCGGCCACCCTCGCCACTCAGATGAGGCGGATGTTCCGGATCAAGTGCGTGGATCAGGACGAGCCTCAGCTCTACAACCAGCTCGACATCTGCGGCCCAAGCTCCAACGTGGAGTACTTCGAGACCGATTTCCAGCTCACCATGGAGGAAATCCAGGCGGGCAAGATCGTCGGGCAGGACCAGATTGCGGTGGGGAATTACAACTACCGGGTGGTAGATCTTGCGGTGAACCTGGTGGGCTCCAATGTGAAAGACTGCTCGCTCGATCCCGGTGCCGGCACGGCCTGCTACCAGAATCTCTTCATCCCTTATGATCTCTCGCAGAATGGTGCGGTCCGGCTTCTTGACTACTCCCAGAGTCAAGTGCTCTTCGACATGCCCACGGCACGGATACACTACGCCAAGGCCCTCGCGGCGGAGCGGCTTTTGACAGTGCCTCTGTCACAGACTGACGCCGCCTTGCTGGGCCCCTACGAGAAGCCCGAGCTTCGCGGCAGACCGCTCCAGGGCAACTACACGCTCCGAATCTACAATGTGCCAGGGCTGCGGTGGGAGAACATCGAGGACGTTCAGATTTACTTGAAGTACCGGTACTGGTCGGCCTTCTCCAACCCCTAGTGCCGGGTTCTTCGCGCCACGTGCGGGAAGGTAACCCGGAGCATGGAGGAGGCCGACATGCGAGAGGCTGCGTGGGATAGAATCGCATCGGGACGCGCAGGTCCCAGGGCTCGATATCTCTGCGCGAGGGGCACGGGGCGAGGACCTGTCGTTACCCTGCTCGCCCTTGGGCTGTGCTCTTTCATTCCCGGATGCGGGAGAGGAGCCTCGCTCTACACCAGTTCCGTGAGCGTGGACCAGACCGAGGTGGCGCTCGGGATGCAGGGGATACCACTGCACCTCACGGGCTTCAACACGAACTGGGCGAACGGGGTGAGCCATGTGACCTTCCCCGGCGAGCCCGGCATCGCCGTGGTGAGCCAGGACTTCCCCTCGACAACGCAGGGCGTGGTGGTTCTGGACGTCTCGTGGTCGGTTGAGCCAGGGGACAAGATCCTCAGGGTGACCACCTTTGGCCAAGTCGTGGAGACGACCATCTCGGCAGTGGTAGCGCAGCGCGTGCTCCTGCAGCCGCCGCGGGTGAGGCGGGGAGAGCCCGGGCAGGCGGTAAGGCTCCAAGGTGTCCAGACACACTTCACTCAGCCCGGTTTCTCCGTGTCGATCAACCCGGCCTCGGGCCTGTCGGGCGTGTCGGTGAGCTGGGTCGTTGTCGGCGACCGTACGGCCGACCTGACCCTCGACGTGGGCATGGCCGCGCTCGAGGGGACGTACGCCGACGCCGTCGTCGTGCACACTGACTCGAAGGACTTCTTCGCGGATCTGACCGTAATGGCGGTGCAGGGGCGCTACGTCGAGGTCTTGCCTTCAGAAGTGACCGCAGGCGAGGCCGTTGTCCTCCGCGTGGCGGGGTCCAAGACCGACTTCGACACCGCGACCTTCAGCATCACTTTCGATCCTGCTGATGACATCCTGGTGCAGGGGACCCCCGTCGTCGTATCCGCCACGGTTGCGGAGGTGGTCGTCTGGGTGAGCGCGGGCGCCGCGCCAGGGCAGCGGTTCGTGACGGTCACCGACCAGTGGGGCCCGCTCTCTGCGAAACTCAGGGTGCTCCTGGACCAGACCCCGCCTTCGCTGATGCTCGACCCGGCCGGGGCGCCGCTCCGGTGGGATGGCACGGTGAGCGCCATCGGAACGAACACGAGCTTCGCCGCAGGGGTGACCCAGGTCGAGGTGCGATGCCCGACACCTGGTTCGCCGCTCGGATTTGTCGTCGACTACGTGATAGACCAGACGGAGGTGATCCTCCAGCCAAGCATCCCCATAGACGCACCCATCGAGGCCTGCGAGGTGTGGCTCATCACGGGCCCTGAGCTGGCGATGGCGTATTTCTCGGTGCAGGCCCTGCCCGAACCCTCGATCACCATCTCGCCCACGGAGGGGCACCAGGGCGAATCGGTAGTCGTCGAGGTCACCGGCACGAACACGCACTTCTCGTTGGTGCCAGGTGAAGAGACGACGCCTGTGCTCGACGGCCCGGCGACGGTGGGCGTCACGGTGACGGATTTCGTGGTGGCAGACGCTGGCCATGCAACCGTCATACTGGCAATCGCTGATGATGCCGTGCTGGGTCTGGATGCGCTGACGCTTCGAATGAAGACTCCCTCCTGGAACGAGGTGCCGGAAGCTGGCTTCACAGTGCTGGCAGGGATCCCGGAGGTTACGCTCTTTCCGAGCGGGCTCGAGCAGGGTGAAGTCGGGGCAGTGGTTCAGGCTACCGGACGCTTCACTAGCTGGGTCGACG
>JAVEWA010000419.1:0-6144 GCA_034004785.1 Polyangia bacterium | reverse complement strand
ATCGCCCTGCGAGGATCCTGCCGCTCGCTTGAGTAAGTATTTGGCACCTGATATCATCACTTGGGCCTTGAAGACATCAACGGAAGAGGAGGTAGTGCCATGATAGGGAATCGTCTTCTTGGATCTTCGCGACCATCGCTCCCCTACGCTAACACACACACACACACGGGATTTGCCTATCTCTCACTTGTCTTGATGGCATGCTTCGCCATGCCTGCTTCCCCTGCGAAGGCAGATGAGACCCCGGAAGGCCAGTGCTCGTTACGATTACCTTTCGGCGCCATCGAAGGGCTGATCGATGACCTGGCGGCGCCACTGGTTACCGATCAGGGCGCTGGCTGGGAGATAAAGTACGCTGGCTCTCATCTTGCCCTCAGGCTGGATGATGGGGATCCGGACTCGTCCGATGGAGACAGCCTGAGATTGAGCATCGGCATCACGGTCAAGGTCTTGGGTGCTGAGATCGCGTCGTACAGCTTCCACGCTGATTTCACATTGCGTCAAACGCCAATCCCAGTCTCGGAGATGTCCTGTCGATATGGAAGGGTCTTAGACACGCAGTACTACGACGTAGCCGAGCTACGCCTTTGCACTGTGATGGATCCGCCTGAATCCTGTGTGCCCTGGGGTGGCCAGACCTGGTACCGAGGGGTGACGAACTCGATCCTGATCAACAAGGCCCGCAACCGAGAGCTTCTGGCGCCCGGCGTGGTGGACGTCGGCCATGCCTGGAATGGCTGCCACACTGTGTTCTTCGTGGACTGCTTTCTCACTTCTCAGTACACGGGAGCGAGCTGCGCCACTCAGCAGGGCGAGAAGCTCGCTATTCTATGCGAGCGCAAGACGATCGTGCCCGAGGAGGTGACCCTCACGGAGGCGGACTTTCCCGGGCCCAAGGCCGAGGCGCTGTCGAACGACGTCAGCCCATTCTTGCTCGACATTCCAAGGGTCAAGAGCAGGCTCGAGTCCTTGGGCATCCTCGACCAGGTGGACCTGGACGGCACTTTCTATTCGAGCAGGTGCTACCTACAGATGCTCCTTCGGGACGGCCTCGGCAGCATCCTTCGCTCGGGAGTGGACGTCGGCGGTGCACGCACCACCTTCGCCGACCTAATCCTCGCTGGGGGTGGCATACGAGTGTCCCAGCCCAAGCAGTCCCTGTTTCTGCTAATCCCGAACCTGCGCCTCAATCTGCAGCACGAGAGCGCGCCAGCCTGCTCACCCAGGCCTCCAGGTCGTCTCCTGGAGCTGTCTAATGAGCTCATAGAGGCATACTCGGATTCTGCGAGGATGACTCTGGTGACTTTCCAACGGGAGATTCTGTCCGACTTTCTCGATTTCCCCAAGGTCGCCAGCCATATCGTCGAGGCCATCCCCTTGATAAGCGGGCTGGGTCTTTCCGTGTACTGCGACCACGGTCGCGACTGCAGCCAGCGGGGAGGCGACTCGGACCTGGATGGCTTCTGCGACGACGAGGACCTGTGCCCGACTCTCCCGACGAGCGTCAATTGCGACTTCGACGGAGATGGGCACGGCGACGGGCTGAGGGTGCTCACCGGCGCTCCAGGCCTGGAACCAGGCTGCTTCTCGACCTACTACCCTGCGTTCACGCAAGCAGGTCCAGAGACCCGCCAGCGCCTCGTCAACTTTGCCTGCGGCGGGTGCGACAATTGCCCCAGCCTGTGGAACCCATCGGTCTGGCTCCAAAACGATGGGATCGAGCGTTCCACCGCTCTCCCGATCCAGATCGCCGAGCAGATCCCTGGCGCGTTGCCGGTCTCGGTCCACTCCTGGCAGCCGGATCTCGACAACGACTGGGTGGGCGATGCCTGCGACCCAGACACCGACGGCGACGGGATCCGGGACATCGTGGACTGCGAGCCATTGAACCCCCATCTTGCCCTGGACGCCGATCGCGACGGCGTTTGCGAGGCGCGCGCAGGCTACGTCGCCGTGGGTCCCACAGAGGATCCGAGCGACTGTCTTTCATGGTGCGACCTGGCCTCCCAGACCTACCGGCTGGCAGGACAGGGGCCTCTCGACGTCCCCTACATAGCGCTCTCCTCGTGCCGTGCCGGCTGCTTCAAGCTCGTGAGGCCAGACAACTGCGCCCCGGCTGCAGCGGGATCGGACTCTTGGTGCGTCAACGTCCACGGCCATTGCATCGGCGGTGACGCAAGACCATCCCTGTGCACCCCCGAGGAGCTGGCGTACTGCTCGATGCAGTACTCCAACCCGCTTCAGGAAGACACCAACCAGAACGGCCTGGGCGATCGGTGCGAGCTCATCGCGAGCGGGCTGACGCTCGTGCCGAGCCGCAGGGTCAGCCCAACCCTGGCCTTCGGCCCTGGCGCGAGCTTCGGCTGTCTCCAGCACGGTGAGACCTATGGCGTCAGGATGCGGACCTATGGTGGACGCGCCTCGTGGAACGAGGGCGCCCCAGCGTACCAGGCTAATACGAGGACTGCCTTCGAGGTTGGGACCTGCGCCTGCGTCCAGGACCCGTACACGTCGCTCCAGCAGGGAAACCTGGATTGGCTGGAGGAGTGCTGGCACCACACCTGTCCGAGCAACACCAACAACACGAGTATTGGGGAAGAGGACCAGAAACGTCGCAAGTACTGGAGCCCCATCTCCGAGCCTGCCTACGTGGCCTCCCACCCGAACGGCTGCTCCGATCTGGATTGCGATGAGGACGCCCTCAACATAGCTCAATCCGCCGAGGGCGCGCTGGTCTATGGCAGGGTCCACGCCTTCACGCGCGACGACGATGCCAATCTGCTCAACCTTAGGTGGGACTGGAGACAGGCCCGCGAGGTCTGGTGGCCAGAGGGCACTGCCTGGGCAGACTCTCAAGACCTCGACTACCGTGCCGGACTCGGAGCGCCGCAGAAGAGCCCCCTCCTGGTCTCCAGGGCCAGGGCTACCTGGCCGAGCTACCGGCCTCAAGGGTCCCCTCCGATCAGCTATGACTACGAGGCCCAGGTCAGCTACAGTCAGGCGACCCTCGTCGAGCATCAACAAGGCCAGTGCTTTGGGGAGGTGTACCTCGGCCCGCCCTTCGTCTTGAAGATCATCCCTGGGGTCGTGGACCTCTGGGGAGGAGTCGAGGCCTGGATCCCGGGTGGAGGGCTCCTGGACCCCGCCCCATCGATCTTCCTGCTCGGCCGGAGCCCTGCGACCGAAGAGCTGCTCCTGCATCGGTACGGGGGAGCCGGAATGGAGCTGGAGGCTGCGCAGCGGTTCCTCGGCGCCGAGCTTCACCCTCTTGCCCAGGTATCGGCAACCGTGGCCGCCCTGCCGGGCAGCCTGCCAGGCGTGAGCTCCGGCCGCCACGAGGCGCTGCTCCTCTTCCAGAAACCCATGGTGGTCCCGTCCGAGGACCCGACCCACGGGGGCACCGCGCTGCCTGCCCGCCTGCTGCTCGGCCGGCTCTCGGAGGGAGAGCAGGTGACCCTGGAGGACATGGAGCTGGTCTCTGGTCAACCGGCTCCGGCCCTTCGAGACGGGCTTGTGGCGCTCGATCCGCAGGCAGGCGCGGTGTTCGTGCTCGGCCGCGAAGGCTCCTCGGGCCGCTGGAGCTTGGCCCGTTTCTCGCTCGAGACTCGGCTGTGGTCGGCGCCCCGCGGCCTGCCCCTCGAGCCCGGCGACGAGGTGCTCTCGGTCGCCCTTGATCCGGTCACTCGGCGACTGCTCCTGCTCGCCAAGGTGACGGGTGAGGGCGCGGTCGCGGCGCCAGAGCCGGTGATGAAGGCCCTCTGGCTCGATCCGACCACCCTGGCGATAACGAGCGCCGCGCCCCCGGCGCCGCAAGCTGCATTGCGTGACCGCGTGACCGCCTGGCACGATCCCATCCTCGGCCGTGTCATCCTCGCTGGCGGAGAGAGCGCCGGGGCACCGCTGGCAGACATCTGGCTGCTCGACCTCGTGCGTGAGACCTGGACGCAGGTCTCCTCCATGCCCGTGTCCCTTTCCGATCCAATGGTCCGCTGGGACTCTGCGGGCCAGATGCTCTGGCTGGCTGCGCCTCGGACGGACGTGGCAGGCCTGGATCTCTACTCCTACAGCCCGGCAACGGGCGAATGGGCCGAAACCCCTGCGCCTCTCGTGCCAACCGCGCCTGAGTGGCCCGTGGATGGCACCTTTGTCCGGGGGCGAGCGTACTCCTATCCGTACCAAGTGGCCTCCGACGCGCCTCTGCCCGGCGTTATCGTCCTCGGCCAGCTCACCTCGGAGGCTCCCTACTTGAGCCTGGAGCTCGCGAGCGGAGCCCGAGAAGTCCTGTCGCGAGGGGAGCCCCAGGTGTCCTCAGGTGATATCCTGACAGCGGCGCTGTGCCCACCTGGAGCTCTGTGCAGCCTCGACGTCAAGGCCATCGGCGGCGGTACGGAGCCCTTCGTGCCCTTCGCGCTGGATGCGCGTGAGGCGACCATCGCCCCGGATACGACCGTGCCCTGCCCCGCGGTCGCGAAGAGCCTCGGGCTGCGCGGAGATCGCCTGTACCTCGTGGGCCCGGCGGGAGTCAGGATCCTGCGGGCCTCCACGCTTGAGGAACTCGGCTGGCCCTCACTGCCCGGGCTCTTCGGCGCTCAGGCCGGAGAGCCCTGCGGCTCCCACCTCTGCGTGGTCCGGCCCGGGCCCAATGGATTCATGGTGGTGGACGTCTCTAGACCCACCGAGGCAGCGATCCTGGGCAGCACACGAATCGACCACCCGGTGAATGACCTGGCCGTCTGGGGACACCTGGCCTTCCTGGCTCAAGGTCGGTTCGGCGTTCGCATCCTGGACCTTCGGCAACCCACCCTTCCCCGCGACGCTGGGAGCCTCGGCTCGGATGGCCAGGTGATATCGGTGGCCGTCAGAGATGGGCTGCTCGCCGCAGCAGAGAGAGACGGCACCGTGAGGCTCTGGGACGTTCGGGGTCCCAGTATTCGAAAGGGACTCATTCAGGCATCCTTCCGGATCTCCAGGGCACGTTTCGTAGCCGGTCTGCTCTTCTTGCTCGACAGCGAGGAGAGCAGAGCAGAGGTGTTCCGCGTGACGGATCCCGAGGCGCCCGAGCGCCTGGGCTCGTTCACAGCGCACGCCCTGGCCCTCACCACTGGGCTCTGGCGCGGCACGCGTCTTTACTCACTTGGGGGACAGCAGCTCAAGGTGCTCAGGGCCGAGGGGCAGGAGTAGCCCGGCCATGAGACCTACTCAAAATATCCTCGCGACGAGGTTTCTCGATCGGTCTCCTCGCGCCTTCGCCCGAGCAGGCACTGCACCGCTGGTCCTCCGGGCCTTCTCATCACTGATCTTGGCAGCGGCTGTCCTCTTCTCACACGCCTGCAAGGAGCACCCGAGCGGTCCGGGCACAGAGGCGGGCGTGGACGCTTCCGCCCCGGACAGCGCGCCTCGGGACGCGGCCCCCGATGCCTCGGCGCCAGATGCCTGGGTGCGCCCTGATGCCAGGGCCTTCGACTTCTGCGACCAGCCCATCTTCAAGATGCCCTTCGACGGGACCGAGGGCTACCTTGTGGAGCAGGAGATCGAGGGTACTTCCATCTATTACGCGTACAGAGCATTTGGGAGTCCGGGGTTCATCTACCGGTTCGATCTGGAGCGCTGCGAGGAGCTCCAGCTCACGCTGGACGGCAGCGCAGGGGCCTTCGGCGTCGGGAACGGAATAATCGTGTATCAGAGGCTTGGAGAGGTGCCACTGTGCTGCGATCTGGATGTCCTTCACACCAGCGATCTCTCCATCGAGCCCTTGAAACACGGGCCCGCCTGCGAGTGGAAGCCCCGCACCAACGGCCGCCACGTCGCCTACTTCTCCCAGCCGGACAATCAGAGCCAAGGCGAATTCCGGCTCCTCGACCTGTCCCTTGGTACCGACATCCTGCTGCCCTACCGCGGAATCAGGACTCCGACCAACCTGAGCGATCGCTACCTGGTGTTCTCGGCCTACCCCCTCCTGCCAGGAACCGAGGGAACGGACGTCTTCGTGCACGATCTGCGCACCGGCGACACGACCTCCATCGAGGCGAGCCACGAGCTCTGCCAGGACTGGGTCTTCGTGTGGGAGGACTACCTGGCCTGGTCGGGCTCCACGGGATGCACCTCAGCGCCCTACCACCTCATGGTCCACAACCTCGAGACCGA
>JAVEWA010000418.1:0-6154 GCA_034004785.1 Polyangia bacterium | reverse complement strand
GGGAGCCAGAGCCCGAGCTGCTCCCCTGGAAGGACCTGGCGGTGGACCTCGTGCTCGAGTGCACCGGGAGGTTCCGGGCGAGAGCGCAGGCTGGCAGGCACCTCGCGGCAGGCGCACGGAGAGTGCTCATCGGCGCCGCCCCCTTCGACGACGTCGACGCCACCCTGGTCTATGGAGTGAACCACGGGGACTTCAGGCCCGGGCACCGGATCCTCTCGAGCGTCTCCTGTACGACGAACGCGCTCGTGCCCCTCGTGAAGATCCTTGACGACGCCTTCGGCGTGGAGGCCGGCATGATGACCGAGATCCACGCCGTGACCTCTGATCAGGTCCTGGGGGACTCGGCTCACCGGGATCTCAGGCGCGGCCGTGCGGGCGGGATGAGCATCATCCCCACCACCTCCAGCAGCATCGGCGCGCTCCGCAGGGTGCTCCCGGGCATCGGTCCCCTCGTCCAGGGGCTCTCCCTGCGGGTCCCCACCCACGACGTGGCGGCCCTGGACTTCGCCTTCCTGGCCCGCCGCGCCCCAGGCGTCCGGGAGATGAACTCGCTCTTCGCCCAGAGGGCGAAGACCCTCGGGGGGCGCATCATCGGCTACACCGAGGAGCCGCTCGTCTCCAGGGACTTCGTCCACTCGCCCTGCTCCCTGGTCTTCGACGCGTCCTGGACCTCGGTGACCGGGCGCCTCGCCAAGGTCCTGGTCTGGTACGACAACGAGTGGGGCTACGCCAACCGCCTGCTGGATCTCTGCCTCTTCCTCGCCGGGTTCCCCCGGCCCGGTTGATTCCCCCGCTTCCAGCGGCTCGCAGGCGCTGCGCCCTAGCTCCTGGCCTGCGAGCGCCCTCAACCCACCTCGGAGAAGTGCGCGAGGAGCGCCTGGTTCAGCTCGGCGTGGCACTGCCTGATGACGCCGTGGCCGGCCCCGGGGATGGGAAGGAGCCGGGAGCCGGGGATCGCCCCGTGCAGGTAGTCGCTGGAGGAGGGATGGACGAGGATGTCCTTCTCGGCCTTCACCACCAGGGTAGGCAGCCCCGCGAGCTCCCCGAGGCGGGCTCGGACGTCGTGGCGGAGCACCGCGGCGAGCTGGGACAGGCGCTTCCGCGAGGTGCTCATCACGTCCAGGTCCCGGCGGAGGTTCTCCCTCACCAGGGCCCGGTCGCAGGACGCCAGAAAGGACGCGGGGAAGAGCAGCCGCTCGAGGGCCTCGAGGCGCGCCTCCTCGGTCCTCGCCAGGTTGACCCGCAGAAAACCCGAGAGCCCCCACATGGAGGCCGCCAGGTGCCTCGGGCCCCCTGGGTGGGTGACGATCAGGGTCAGGCTCCGGAGCCGCCGGCGGTGTCCGAGGGCCAGGTGCTGGGCCACCATTCCCCCCATGGAGACCCCCACGACGTGGGCGTCCTCCCAGCCGAGGTGGTCCATCAGGGCGATGGCGTCAGCGGCCAGCAGCCCCATGGAGTAGGCCCCGGGGGGCGCCTCGGTGTTCCCCGAGCCCCTGTTGTCCAGGAAGGCCACCCGGTGGTGCCGAGCCAAGACGGGCGCCTGGTGCCTCCAGGCCCGGCCTGGCATCGCGAAGCCCATGAGCAGGAGGACCGGGCTCCCTGAGTCTCCTGCCGCGCCATAGGCCAGGCGGGCCCCGGGGGGCTCGATGGGCATGAACCGGTCGGTGTCCATGGGCGGGAGCATCGCGGCGGAGCTGGCCTCCATCGTCCAGTCCCTACCCGCGGTCCCGGGCACTGCTCCGGGCGCTGGTCCGGGCCCTGTTCCGGGCGCTGGCCCGGGCACTGCTCCGGGCGCTGGCCCGGGCACTGCTCCGGACGCGGGCCCGGGCGTAGAGCTCGAAGACCTCCCGGCTGGTAAGGGCGGGCCGGTAGCCGAACACTTCCTTCAGCCGATCGTTGGCGAGCACCGGCCGGTAACGCAAAAAGCCCACCTGCTCCGGGCCGTAGCGGGAGAGGCCCAGCCGCTGCAGCACCCCGAGGCCCCTCTCCACATGGGAGGGCTCCAGCTCCAGGTAGGGCTTGCCCAGGCGACGGGCGATCTCCCTCAAGGTGAGGGTCCCGTCCCCGGCCACGTTGAAGATCCCGCAGATGCCGGTGTGCACGCCCCGCGCGAGGATCCGCACCATGTCCTCGTCCCAGATGAACACGAAGGGCGTGGGCGCGCCCGCGAGCCCCAGCACCACCGGCTTCTCGAAGAGCGCGGTGATCTGGTTCGAGACCGTCTCGCCGAGCACCGTGCCCACCCGGAAGATGAGCTGGCCGAGGGCCGGGTGCCGCTCCCTGTAGTCGGCGAGCATCTCCTCCACGAGCCGCTTGTGATCGCTGTAGGCGAACTCTGGGTTGCCCCTGAGAGGGCTCTCCTCGGTCAGCCAGCGCTCGCCGTCGGCGTGGTAGCCGTAGGCAGCCCCGCTGGAGGTGACCACGACCTTCTCCACCCCGGCGGCCACGCAGGCCTCGAGCAGGTTGCGCGTGCCCTCCACCTCCACCTCCCGCAGGAACTCCCTGGTCATCTCCGGCCTGGGGGAGACTATCGCAGCCAGGTGCACCACCGTGTCGATCCGGTGCTCACGCAGCGCCCCGGCGAGCCCTGAGGACCTCACGTCCAGCACCTCGTAGGTGACCCCCTCCTCCCTCGCCTCGGGCCCTGGCACCCGCAGATCCGCCGCAAGGATGCTCTCGATGCCCTGGCGGTCTCTCGCCAGGAACCGGGTCAAGAGGCTCCCAACGTAGCCACATGCGCCGGTGATGAGCAGCGACCTGGCGCCCTGCCTCTTTTCGTGGCCGGCGCCTCGGCCATCTTCGCGCCCTGCGCCCTGCCCTGCGCCCTGCCCTGCGCCCACTCCGGCTCCCTCCCGGGCCCGGCTCATCCCTGGGGCTCCTCGTGGAGCTCCTTGAAGGCCTTCAGGTCGGGCGCCCACATGTGCTTCACTGGATCCACGTCCACGTGGACCACCGCGCAGCGCCCGGCGTCCCTGGCCCGCTCGAGGGCTGGCTTCAGGTCCTCGGGACGCGACACCCGCTCTCCGTGGGCGCCCATGGCCCTGGCCACGCCGTCCCACTCTATCTCGCCGAGGTCGGCGTTGATGGTCTCCTCGGGCGGCAGGGACTTGAGCAGGAAGGTCTTGAGGGGCCGCAGGGCGAACTGCTGGTTCATCTTCACCATGCCCCACTGCCGATCGCAGAACACCACGTACACCACGGGCAGGGCGTTCCGGACGGCGGTCTCGATCTCCTGCGGGTGGAAGCCCATGGCCCCGTCCCCGATGAGGCAGCAGACCCGCTTGTCCGGCTCGGCCACCTGGGCCCCAAGGGCCTGGGACACGCCCGCGCCCAGCATGCCCATCTTCGGGGTGGTGATCAGGGTGCGGGGCCTCTTCAGCTCCAGGTAGAAGTTGCCCCACACCGAGGTGTTCCCTCCGTCCACCACGAAGATGGCCTCGTCGTCGAACACCTGCTGGCAGGCGGTGACCACCCTTGCGGTGTGCACGCCCTTGCAGGGCTCGTCGAGCCTCTCGTCGAGCTCTGCCCGTCGGAGCCGCGCAGCGTCCTTGAGGGCGCCCACCTGGGCCCGCCGCTCCGGCAGGTTCATCTGGGGCTGACCCCGCTCGAGCTCGGCGAGGAGGGCCCTCAGGAACAGCTTCACGTCGGCCTGCACGGGCAGATCCGCCGGCCTGATGTTGCCGATCACCTCGGGGTCCTGATCCACCTGGATGAGGCGCTGCTTCTCGGCGGGGGCCCAGTAGGGGGGCTTGCCCCACCAGTCCGTCTCTCCCAGGCGGGAGCCGAGGACGAGCACCAGATCCGCCTCGTTCCTGGCCCGCTTGATGGTGTCGAGGTACAGCATGGGCAGGGCCTGGGCTGAGCGCTCGTCCACCACCGGTCTGCCGCCCCAGCTCGTCGTCAGAACCGCGCACACTCGCTCCGCCAGGGCCCGCACCTCGGCCTCGGCGTGGGCCCACAGCACGCCCGAGCCCGAGTGGATCAGGGGAAAGCGGGCCTCGGCCAGCATCCGCGCCGCCCGGGTCACCTGGCCAGGAGAGGGCGCCACTGGCTCGAGGGGCCGGTAGCCGCTCGGATCCCGGAACCAGGCGGCCTTGGGCTCCACCGTGGCGTTCATGACGTCCTCGGGGACGTCGATGTGCACCACCCCGGGCCTGCCGGTGAAGGACCTTCGCAGGGCCATCCGCATGATCTCGGCCAGGCGATCGAGGGAGGGCACCGCCACGGACCACTTGGCCATTGGCCCAATCACCTCCACCTGGGGGAAGTACTGGAAGGTGCCGCCTCGATCCGGGTAGATGATGGGCACCCGGCGGGAGCTGGTTATGAGCAGCACCCTGTTCCCCTCGGCGTTCTCGACTGCCACGCCCGGGAGCACGTTGGCCACCCCAGGGCCGTTGGAGGCCAGGCAGACCCCAAGCCTGCCGGTCAGGCGGGAGTAGGACCCGGCCATGTGCACCACGCAGCTCTCGTGCCTCGGAGTGATGAGCTGGATCCCGTTCTCCCCTAGGGTGCTGTAGAGTCCGAAGTAGGTGCCGTCGATGATGCCGAACACCTTCTCCACCCCCTCGGCCATCAGCATCCTGCTCAGGATCTCGCCCCCGCGGATGCGCTTTTTCTCTTTCTGATCCTTCTTGGCAGTCTTGCCTGCCTTGCCCGACTTGCTCGCCATGGATGCCATGTGGGTCTCTCCGATTTCCTGGTTGGTGCGTCCTGGTCCGGCCGATTGCCCGCGCCCGCCACGAAGAGGAAGGGCGCTCGCCATCGCCGCCGGCCCTATCGCCCTCCCCCTCTCACGAGGCGGCGCTGGCGATTTTTCTTGGAGCCGGCCCGAAGCCGTGATATGAGCCTCTATCAGACTTTGACCGCTCGGTCAAACCTTTCGGTTAATCGGCGGCGCTTTTTTGATGACTCCGGGTTGCGAGATGCCTAACGGCCTAGAATCAAAGACCGAAAGAGCCATCGAGATCCTCGATGCCGCCGACGCTCTCATCGGCGAGGTGGGCTACGATGCGGTCAGCGCCAGGGACATCGCCGCCCGGGCCGGGGTGAACAAGGCCCTGGTCTTCTACTACTGGGGCAGCAAGGCAGAGCTCTTCGACAAGATCCTCGAGCGCTACTACCAGGCCCACCGGCAGGCCCTCGCGGGCGCGTTCGAGGCGGAAGGCTCCACCAGGGAGCGCATCCACCGCGTGGTGGACGCCTACCTCGACTTCATGGAGCAGCACCGCGTCTATCCGCGCCTCATCCAGCAGCAGCTCACGGGCGGCGGCACCCACCGCGAGGCAGTGCTGAGGCACCTGGCCCCCTTTTTCGACTGGACCCTGTTGCAGCTCGCCGAGGTCACGCCGAGGACGGGCCCCCTGGCCGCGCGGCAGTTCTACTTGACGATATCCGGAATAGTCACGGGCTACTTCACCTACGCCCCAGCCCTGGACAGCCGCTGGGACGGCGACCCGATGAGCGCCGAGGCCCTCGATGAGCGGCGGGCGCACGTGCACTGGATGGTGGACACCCTGCTCTCGGCCCTGGACGCCGAGAGCGAAAAGCAGGAAAAAAGCAGAGACTGATCCCGGACGCCGCCCATGCTGGCCGCGCGCCCGGGCTTCCAATTAAAGGAGAGGATTGTCATGCCCAAGATGGTCCCGAGCGAAGCGCTGGTCGAAACCCTGGCCGCCGAAGGCGTGAAGCACGCCTTCGGCATAGTCGGCTCTGCCTACATGGACGCCCTGGATCTGTTCCCGGACGCAGGCATCCGGTTCATCTCCGTGGCCCACGAGCAGGCCGCCTGCCACGCCGCCGACGGCCTGGCGCGGGTGACGGGCTCGCCCCAGGTCTGCATCGCGCAGAACGGCCCGGGCGCCGCGAACTTCGTGTCCGCCATGACCGCGGCCTACTGGGCCCACTCCCCGGTGGTGGCCATCACCCCCGAGACGGGCTCCATGGGCATCGGCACGGGCGGCTTCCAGGAGCTCGACCAGATGGCCATGTTCGAGAAGCAGACCGTCTATCAGGTGCGGGTAAACCGGCCCGAGCGCATGGCCGAGCTCACCCGCCGCGCCTTCTACATGGCCAAGCTGGAGAGCGGCCCCACCCAGCTCAACATCCCCAGGGACTACTTCTACGGGGAGTGCAACGACGAGATCTACCGCAC
>JAVEWA010000417.1:0-6190 GCA_034004785.1 Polyangia bacterium | reverse complement strand
CTGATCAGCTCGGGGTCTTGGCGCAGGCGCTCGATTGCCTCGGCCAATGGCCTCGCCCCCACCTCCGGAAGCACCCACCCGCTCACCCCATGGGCAATGGCTTCGGGCACCCCCCCGACCGCGAAGCCCAGGGAAGGCGTGCCGCAGGCCGCCGCCTCCACGAACACCATGCCGAAGGCCTCCTGCTCGGACGGTCCCACGAAGAGGTCCGCCGCTCCGTACAGGGTCGCCATGCGAGCAGGCTCCTCGACGTAACCGAAGATCCGCATCCCCGGAATTGGCGGCTCCTCGCCTCTCGCCGTCATCCCCGGTGCGATCACCAGCAGCTCTGGCGCATCGAGGAGCGCCAGCGCGTCTCTCAGCGTGGAAAGCCCCTTCCGAGAATCGGACAGATCCGAGGCCGAGGTCATCAACACGAAGGCCTCCTCGGGCAGCCCGAGCTCACGCCGGCAGGCGCGCCTGTCCTGCGGCCGGAACACCTCCAGCTCGACCCCGAAGCGGATCGTGGCCATGGGGGGCTCTCGCGAGGCCCTCTCGCCTCTCGAGCCAGAGCCGTGGGGCTCTTGGGCGCCCAGGGCTTCCCGGGCCTGTCTCGAGGTCCACTCGCTGTTTGCCAGCAGCACCGGCGGTGGCCGGCGGCTCAAGCATGCTCTCCGCGCCTTCGCCGCCGTGGGGATGCTCGAAGGCACGTAGGCCGGGTAGCCGTATGGGCTCAGGCAGGGTTGGTCGCATCCTCGCATGAACCCCAGACAGTTGCCTGGATAGGCGCACCAGCCCGTGATGATCCAGAGATCGTGCATCACACAGGCCACGGGAAGCTCCCGGCCCACCGCCTCCAACAGATCCGCGTCCACGTGAGCCCCATGAAGGTTGCCGAAGATCACCAGGTCCGGTCGCACCCGGCGCAGCCTCTCGAGGAGCCGCTCGAGCAGCTCTGAAGGCTGCAATCGTGGCTGCCCCACCTCGCAGAGGGCGTAGGCGAAGACGTCGTGCCCCGCCGTGTGAAGAGCCCTGCCGAGCCGCCTGTGCCCGATTCCCGCCCCGAAGCTGAAGCCCATGTCGTTGACCAAGGCAACGCGGAGAGATGACCGCCTCTGCCGCCCCATGGCCTCTGACGCTGTCTCCCTGTGCGCTGAAGCTGTCTCCCTGTGCGCTGACGCTGTCTCCCTGTGCGCTGGCGCGGGCTCACGGAAAGCTGGTTTGGTCTCCCGAAGCGCTCGACTGGCCACCAATCGCCCTTGCAAGAACGCGTCCCGCACCCGCGGGAGCTCGCTCATGAAGGCGCGACCCGCTGTCTTCTGCTCCTCGTGGATCCGGAAGACGGCCACCGGCGCACCGATGACGTGCAAGCGAGCCCCGGCGGCGGCGAACCGCAGCCAGAGCTCGTAGTCCATGCTGTAGTGCCAGTCCTCGGAGACTCGTCCCCCTGCGCGCTCCCAGATCGCGCGGGTGAACATGACCTCGGGCTGATAGAAGAACTGCCCCGCCATCCAGCAGCCATCCAGGTCCAGCAGATCTTCGAGGGGCAAGACTCCGTCGCCGCAGGAGGTCAGGTGCCTCCCGGCTGGCAGTCCCCCTCGCCGAAGCTCCACCACCCCAGCCACCATGTCGGCCTTTGACATGTGAAAGGCCAGCGCCACCGCAAAGAGGGCCCCGGGTGCAAGCTGGTCGTCGCTGTTCAGCCAGGTGAGGATCTGCCCAGTGGCCCTCTCCATGCCCTTGTTGATGGCGTGGGACTGGCCCCTGTCCTTCTCGGACACTGCAAAGGCGAGCCTGGAGCCGTACCTCTCCAACACCTCGGCCGTCCCGTCCGTGGAGCCGCCGTCCACCACCAGATGCTCCACGTCGGGGTAACCCTGGGAGAGCACCGACAGGATAGTCTCCTCGAGGTACTCTCCCTGCTGAAAGCTGGGGGTGACAATGGAGATCCGCGGCCAGGGTGAGCCGTCGGGGAGGGTGGGAGGCGCTGCCTTTCCCGGGATCATGAAAAGCCTCGGAGGGGTCGCCCATCGCACTCGGTCCACAGAGGCGTGGTGTGCCGGACCCTCGGCAGAATAGCGGCGGGACGAGGCCAGCGTCCAGTGCATTGTGTTCCCGCGAGGACTTGTCTATCCTGGGCCTCGTTGAGCCCAAACCAACGCGATTTCACCGCCCATGATTAACGAGCGTCCTTCGACTAAAGCCCCTCGTATCCTGCACGTTGTAGGGGGCTATCCCCATGGCGGCGCCTCCAAGGGAGCCATCAATCTCCACCGGGCTCTCACTCGTGCCGGGCTGCAATCCAGGATCGTCATGCAGTTCGGACGCCCCGGCAGGGAGGAGGTCCTCGGGGCGGGCATCTGGCACTCCCGTAGGAGGAGACTGTACGAGGCCATGGACTCGGCGCTCCTCAAGGCCTACCCCAGAAGACACGGAGACCTCTTCAGTCCGGGCCTCTTCGGCTTCGATCCGAGCCGCTACTCCATCTTTCGCTCAGTGGACATCGTTCACCTCCACTGGGTGGCCAATGGGTTCCTCAACCTCAGGGCGCTGCGCCGGCTCGATGTACCAGTGGTCTGGACCATGCGCGACATGTGGCCCTTCACGGGCGGGTGCCACTACACCCATGGTTCTGCCTGCCAGCGTTTCCGAGAGCGCTGCGGCAGTTGCCCGCATCTCGGCGGCAACGTCCCTGTGGATCTCTCCTCGATCGGGTGGCAGAACAAGCGCCTATCCTATACAGCCAGAATCCATCCCGTTGCCATCAGCCGCTGGCTGCAGAATCAAGCGAAGGAGAGCTCTCTTCTTGGCGAGCGGCCAGTCCGTGTGATTCACAACTGCATTGACACCGAAGTCTTCCACCCCACCCCACCGCACGAGGCCCGAGCACGGCTCGGCCTCCCCCCCGATGCCAGGGTCATACTCTTCGGCGCCAACTCCCCGAGCATGGACAGGCGCAAGGGGTTCCAGGAGCTGCTCCAAGCGCTTGCCTCGCTCAGGCAGACCGAAAACCTGTTCCTCGTCACCTTCGGCGACCCTGCCTCCACAAGTCTGGGTTCCCTCTCCATTCCCTTCAGGTCCCTAGGAAGGATAGAGGACGAGGAGAGCCTGGCTCAGACCTACTCCGCAGCGGATCTGTTCGTCGGGCCGAGCCTCCAGGAGGCCTTTGGAAAGACTATCGCAGAGGCCATGTCCTGTGCTACTCCCGTGGTCGCTTTCCAGGGAACAGGGCCAGCCGAGATCGTCGCTCACCTGGAGACAGGCTTCCTGGCCGAACCGGGTGATTCCGTTCGCCTCGCAGAAGGCATCGAGTGGCTACTGGATATGACTCCTGGCGAGCTGCGAAACCTGCGTGCACGAGCGCGCAGAAGGGCGATCACGTACTTCGGCCTCGAAGCCGCGGCCAGGGAGTACAAGACGTTGTACGAGGAGCTTCTCCGCAAGCAATGATCGCGATCGGCGCACGCCAGTGATCTCAAGGTGTGCGCTCGTTGGAGCTCGAGCCAAATGGAAAGGCAGACTCTAGGCGGCATCTTGAAGGAGCTCTGGACCTTCCGGGTCTACCTGAAATACGAGACCCTGGGGAAGATCAAGCTTCGCCACAAGGGCACCTACCTCGGATACCTCTGGTGGGTGCTGGACCCGCTCTTCCTCCTGGCGATCTACTACTTCATGTTCAAGATCGTTCTCCGGCACGGTCGGCCCAACTACGTGCTCTTCCTCTTCTGCGCGCTCCTTCCATGGCGCTGGTTCTCTACCTCGGCGAGCGAGGCCACCTTGGCCATCCGTTCCTCAGCGGGTCTCATAAAGCAGGTCTACTTCCCCAAGATAATCGCTCCCCTTGCGACGATCTTCACGAACACCGTCAACTTCGCCGCAGGCCTCCTAATCCTCGCGCTCCTCATGGCGCTGCACAAGGTCCCTCTTCACTGGAGCCTGGTCTGTTTCCCCCTCATCGCTTTGATACAGCTGATCTTCACGGTTGGGGTCGGTTTGATCCTCGCCGACATCGATGTCTACGCCCGGGACACCGAGTCCCTCATGCGACATGTCCTGAACTTTTGGTTCTACCTCTCACCTGGGCTCTACTCCATCGACATGGTCCCCGAGCGTCTCCGACTGATCTTCGCCATGAACCCCTTCACCACGTTCTTCGAGGCCTATCGCGACATCTGCATGTACGGAAGATGGCCGAACTTCGCTCACCTCGGGCTCTGGCTGCTCCTCTCGCTCGGCCTGATGTTCTTCGGAGCGATGCGCATGGCGAGGCACCAGGGCGACTACGCGAAGGTGATCTGAATGGCTCGCGTCGTGATTCGCAACCTTGGAATCCGCTTCAACCTGGACGCCCAGCGGGATCTGAGCATAAGGAATCGCATCCTCAACATCATCCGCCCGGATCCACAGGCCGAGTTCTGGGCGATCCGTCACGTCGATCTGGAGCTGTCCCCCGGGGACATCCTCGGTATTACGGGCCCGAACGGCTCGGGAAAGAGCACCCTCCTTCGCGCCATCACTGGCATCTACCGGGCCGACGAGGGAGAGCTCCTGATCGAGGGGCGGGTCTCCCTGCTCTCCATCGGCGCCGGCTTCATCAAGGACCTGAACGGGATCGAGAACATCTACCTGAACGGCGCGATCTTCGGCTTCTCCGAGGCCCAGATCGCCGCGCTAGTGCCCAAGATCGCGGAGTTCGCCGACATCGGCGACTTCATGCGACAGCCCATCAGGATGTACTCCTCTGGCATGCTGTCGCGCCTGGGCTTCGCCGTTGCCATCAACCTGGATCCGGACATCCTGCTGATCGACGAGGTGCTGGCGGTGGGCGACGCTGCCTTCAAGCAGAAGTGCAAGGATGCAATCGGTGAGCTCTTGAGCCGAAAGGACCGCATCGTGGTCATCGTCAGCCACGAGCCCGCGATTCTCGACAACCTGTGCAATCGGAGGATCGAGCTCCTGCACCCGAAGTTCCGTGACGAGGACGGAAGGACGACCAGCCATCCCACGCCGGACCAACGCTGAGCCAAGGTCCCTCTGGCATCGCCCCCCTGCTCCGGCTCGAGGTAATGATCCAAACCCTCTCTCGCAGGGCATCTTGACCGCTAACTAGGAATGGCCGATCATCTTCTCTCTCAAGACGCCTCGGAGCGCATCGGAGCCAACGTGCAACGCATCAGGTCCTTGATGCGCAGCGGTCTGCTGCTGATCAGCCCTACATTCCGCAAACTCGAGCGGATCGAGCGCCTGCTCGAGGTCAGGGAACTACGGCCAGCTCCACGCAATGCAGCCCCTGCCAACCGACCTCTTTTGTCGCTCCTCTCTCTCTGGGGCTTCGATGAAACCCAGGTCTCCACCTTCGACCATGTACTCCACCACATGGTCACCGCTGGACCTACCATGGACGTCGATCTGGAGCTAATGAACCATGTGGGCCACGCTCTCGAATCGGAGCGTCTAACCGGTGTTGACCACTTTGTTTTCCTCAAGGAATGTGCTCCCTCACTCCCGGGAAGACGCCTGCTCGACTTCGGATGCGGGACCGGGGCGCAAAGGGCGAGATGTGAGCAGCTCGGTTTTACCTGGGAAGGTCTCGACATCCCCGACTCAACGGAGTCCAAGGCGCGGCGCTCTGATGACCGTGTATTCAACTACGCCGGTCTCGATGTCCCATTCGGAGACAGCTCATTCGACGTCGTGTTGGCAATCCAGTCACTCGAGCACATCCAGGACCCGAACCTCACGTTTCGGGAGATAGGCCGCATCCTCAAACCAGGTGGGCGATTCATTGGTTCGGTGTCGTACCTCGAGGGATATCACAGCAACAGCACCTTCAACTTCACGCCCTACGGATTCAAGCGGCAATTGGAGCGTGGGGGAATGCTACTCACCCGGATACACCCAGAGGTCGATGCCTTTTCGCTCATCTTTCGTCGTCTGATGATGCAGACAAGACAGCGCCAGGCGCTGGATCTGCTCACGAAGATGCACAACGATTCCTCCCTCTTCAACCAGGCTCTGCTAGAGTGGGCTCGTGAGAAGAAGGTTCGTGATGTCCGGAGTCTCAACGCCCTGCGCCTGCTATTCTCTGGTCAGCGACAATTACTTCTCACCATCAGCGACAATTAGAATTCCCCACGACGAGAGGGTCTAACGGCTGGAAATGACAGATACTCCGCGCTCCACTGCATGGAGTACAGCATTTGCCGGTGAC
>JAVEWA010000014.1:0-30011 GCA_034004785.1 Polyangia bacterium | reverse complement strand
AGAGGGGTATCTTCTTCAGATACCAGAGGAGACGTCTCTCTTCTTGCACGGCTTCCTCACGCGATTGCTGTTTACCGCTGATAACCCAAGAGGGTTTGAGTAATATATCCCATGCTATGCCCTTGTAAAGTAATTTGTATAACGTAAAAACGAGCCTGTGCGATTCCCCTGGATTAATCGTCTGATCGCTCTCGAGGCTATTGCCCTGAGGAGGCCTGTGGCGCAGCTCACCCCGGGATGAGTGAGAGAGGGCCCACCTGAACTCTACCATGAGAGCTAATCAGGAAGGGGAGAGGCGATCCTTGAGGTACCGCCCAGTGTGGGAGCGCGCCACCTTGGCCACGTCCTCGGGGCTACCCGCCGCCATGACCTCGCCGCCTCCGACGCCTCCCTCAGGACCGAGGTCGATGATGTAGTCGGCGCACTTTATGACCTCGAGGTTGTGCTCGATCACGACGACGGTGTTTCCCGCGTCCGTGAGCCTGCCCAGCACCTCGAGGAGCCTGTTGATGTCCTCGAAGTGGAGGCCGGTGGTGGGCTCGTCCAGGATGTAGAGGGCCTTGCCGCTGGACTTCTTGCCGAGCTCCCTCGAGAGTTTGATTCGCTGTGCCTCGCCTCCCGAGAGGGTGTTGGCCGCCTGGCCGAGCCGCAGGTACCCTAGCCCCACCTCCATCAGGATCTCCAGCTTCTGCCTGATCTTTGGCACATGGCCCAGGAACTCCGCCGCCTGCCTGATGGTCATGTTCAGAACGTCGGCGATGTTCTTTCCCTTGTAGGCCACCTCCAGGGTCTCCCTGTTGAAACGCTTCCCATCGCACTCCTCGCAGGTGATGAACACGTCAGGCAGGAAGTTCATCTCGATGCAGAGCTGGCCATCTCCCTCGCAGGCCTCACAGCGGCCTCCCTTGACGTTGAAGGAGAACCGCCCCGCCTTGTAGCCTCGCACCTTCGCGTCCGGAAGCTGGGCGAAGAGATCGCGGATGAGGGTGAACACGCCGGTGTAGGTAGCTGGATTGGAGCGGGGCGTCCTGCCTATTGGGCTCTGATCGATGGAGATCACGCGGTCAATGTTGTGCAGCCCGGTCAGCTCCTCGAAGGGCCCCACCAGCTTGCTGGAGCGGTAGAAGCGGTCTTCGAGGGCCCTCAGCAGGGTATCTATCACCAGGGAGCTCTTGCCGCTGCCCGAGACGCCGGTGACGCAGGTGAACAGCCCGATAGGGAAGCGGGCCGTGACATGCTTGAGGTTGTTCGTAGTGACTCCCTCCAGCACAATGAAACCCTTGCTCGCCATTCGCCTGCGGGAGGGCATCTGGATGCTGCGGCGGCCGGAGAGGTACGCCCCGGTGAGAGACGTGCGGTGCCGCTCGAGCTCCTCGGGCGGTCCGGCCCCGACGACTCGCCCGCCCTGCAACCCTGCGCCAGGCCCCATGTCCACCACATAGTCAGCCGCCCGGATCGTGTCCTCGTCGTGCTCGACCACCAGCACCGTGTTCCCCTGGTCCCTGAGCCTCAAGAGTGACTCGAGGAGGCGGGCGTTGTCGCGCTGATGGAGCCCGATGGACGGCTCGTCGAGCACGTAGAGCACTCCCGTGAGGGCCGAGCCGATCTGGGTGGCGAGCCGGATGCGCTGCGATTCTCCCCCCGAGAGGGTGGCCAGAGAGCGATCCAGGGCCAGGTAGCCCACCCCGACGTCCACGAGAAACTGGAGGCGGTTCACTATCTCCTGAAGCACCCGATCCGCGATCTCCCGCTCCAGGGGCTCCAGCTCCAGGGCAGCGAAGAAGGCCAAGCTGTCGGTCACGGACATCTGGGTGACATGATGGATTGGGGTCTTCCCGAGGAACACGTGCCTGGACTCCCTGCGGAGTCTGGTGCCGCCGCAGTCACTGCAGATCACCTCGCGCAGGTAGCGGTGGAACTCCTCGAAGGCCTCGTCCACTCCGTCCTCACCCCGACCGGTCTCACGGCCGCGGCGCTCCATCTCGTGGAGCCGCCGCTCGAGGTTGGGTATGACTCCCTCGAAGGGCCTCGTTACCTTGCCCTTCCCGCGGCCCGTTGGGAACTTCATCGCCTTGTCGCCGGAACCTCTCAGCAGGAGCTCCCGGTGGTCCGGCTTCAACAGCCGCCAAGGAGTGTAGAGATCGAACCCGCCGGCCTCGGCCACGGTTTCCAGGATCTGCTGGAAGTAGGCCGCCGACCGCCTGGCCCAGGGCTCGATGGCTCCCTCGCGCAGGCTCAGCTCCTGGTTGGGTACGATCCTGTCGGGATCGAACTGAAAGAGCCTCCCCAACCCGTCGCACTTCGGGCAGGCACCATGGGGGCTGTTGAAGGAGAACATGCGCGGAGAGAGGTCCGGCACGATCTGGCCGCACTGAACGCAGGCGTTGCGCTGAGAAAAGACGCGGTCCTCTCCTTCGAGGGGCTGGATCTTGACTATCCCCTCCGCGAGGCGCAGCGCCACCTCCACCGAGTCGGTCAAGCGCCGCCGAAGGTCATCCTTCATCACCAGCCTGTCCACGAACACGTCCACGTCGTGGAGCGCCCGCTTGTCCAGCTTGAGATCCTCGCTCAGATCCCGAAGCTCACCGTCCACCGCGACGCGCGTGAAGCCCTCCCTCTTCAGGGAACGGAGCTCGATCTCGAAGTCTCCCCGCTGGCGGCGGATGACCGGCGCGACCACCGAAAAGCGCGCACCCTCTGGGAAGCGGAGCACCTCGTCCACCATCTGCTGCACGGACATGGAGCGGATGGGTAGCTTGCAGTCGGGGCAGTGGGGACGGCCAAGGCGGGCATAGAGCAACCTTACGTAGTCGTAGATCTCGGTAGCGGTCCCCACCGTGGACCGCGGGTTCTTCGAAGCGTTGCGCTGCTCTATGGACACCGCCGGGCTCAGGCCGTCTATGGAGTCCACGTCTGGCTTGGCCATCTGGGGCATGAACTGGCGGGCGTAGGTGGACAGGCTCTCCACGTAACGCCGCTGACCCTCGGCGTAGATCGTGTCAAAGGCCAGGGATGACTTCCCGGACCCCGATATCCCCGTAATCACGACGAATTGGTCTCTTGGCAGGACCACGTCCACGTTCTTCAGGTTGTGGGTCCTGGCTCCCTTGACGACTATGCTCTTTGCCTGCGACACCGCTATCCACCGCTTGCGTCTTGTAGGCGCTTCCCCAAGTCGAAGCCTCGCACGATATCAGCCCCGATGGGCTTGTCAACCGCCCTGGCTCCGGGGTCTCGCCTCCTCGGGTGCATCTTCTCGGACCGCTGATCCCGCTTCGACCGGACCCTGGCCCTCATGCCCTACCCGTGACGCCTGGCTCTACGCCTCCGGCCGAGCTCTAGAGCCAGCCGGAGCGCCTCGATAGTGCTCCTCGGATCTGCCTTTCCGGTCCAGGCGATGTCTGGGGCCGTGCCATGCGCGGGAGAGGTGCGCACGTAGGGGAGGCCGATGGTCACATTCACCGCCTCGGAAGGGGCCAGCAGCTTCACCGGTATGAGCCCCTGATCGTGGTAGCTCGCCACGACGAGGTCGAAGCGGCCCCGATGGGCCTTGAGGAACACCGTATCGGCTGGCCAAGGGCCCGAGAGCTCCGCCTCGAGCCCTGTCCCTGCCAGGCTCTCCCTGGCCTCGGCGAGGGCGGGCTCGAAGAGCTCGCCCTCCTCGTGGCCGAGCAGCCCACCCTCGCCCGCGTGGGGGTTCAGCCCGGCCACGGCCACCCGGGGACGGGCAAGGCCGAAGTCCTCCTCGAGAGCGCGCACGCCGAGCAGGATCGTCTCCACGATCCTCTCCCGCGTGAGGGCCTGGGGCACCTCGGATAGTGGGAGATGCACCGTCGAGAGCGCGACCCTGAGGGTGGGCGCCACGAAGAGCATTGCCACTCGTGCCCCAGCGGCCGCCGCCAGGAAGTCCGTGTGACCGGGGAAGGCGAAGCCCGCCCTGGAAAGGGAGGCCTTGTCCACCGGGGCCGTGCAGAGGGCATCCACCTCTCCCCTGCCAGCAGCCTCCACCGCCTGCACGAGGGCCTCGCGTTGGGCGATCCCTGGCTCGGCAAAGGGATCTCGGGGCAGCTCGGGCTGACGCAGCTCCGCGGGAAGATCCCTCCCTGGCACTGGCAGCCCGAGCTCCCTTCCGAGCCGCTCCAGCACGCAGAGGTGCCCATGGATCACTGGCGGCGGGCCTTCCCAGTGGGAGAGGGCCCGGGCGATCACCTCTGGACCTATGCCCGTGGGATCTCCAAGGGTGATGTGCAGTCGGAAGGGCTCGATTTCCTGTCTCATCGGCGTATCCACCGGGCCAAGGATCCCACCTGACTCGAGTCCTGGCAACGACTATGAACGGCCACGAACGACCCCGGAGGGCAGACCGATGGGCGACCCGGCGCTTGGGCGTGAGGAGATGACCGACAGCTAGGGCAATGGGAGGAAACCGGGGCGCTGGGCCCCGGGGACAGGGAGGCGCGCCGATGTCTAGGTCGTTTCCTGGCGCCGCATGCGACGCTTGCGCCGCCGGGCGGCCTCTCGGCTCTTGCGCTTGCGCTGCTGGCTGGGCTTCTCGTAGTGACGACGACGCTTCATCTCCCGAAGGACTCCCTCGCCAGCTGTGAGGCGCCGGAGCTTGCGGATGGCGCGCTCCACCCCGCGATCATCCACCTTGACCTCGAGGGGCTTGCCGAGCACCGGCTCGGGATTGTACTGCTGCTGCTGCTGCTGCGACATGGACGTCCTTTCCCTGGGCAATTCCGCCGGGCGAGGCCTTTCTTGGCCTGGAGCCCGGGAGCCGTTCTCTTACCGCTGACGGCGCGCCCTGTCAACCAGTCAGAGAGGGGCTCTTTTCTCGGGGCAAGATCACAGACCAGGGCCCCTTGAACCAGCCCCGGCGAGAGGGCATCATGCAGCCAGCCCTCGGCTTGGAAAGCGATCACCAATGACAGGCGAGAGGTCCGCGCTCGGCACCCCTGCCTAGATCCATCGAAACAAGGCCAAGCCGGCCAGGCCATGCTCGAGGAGCCCCAATGACCCGGAAACTGGTCTTCGCCACTCGCAACCGCGGCAAGCTCGTGGAGCTGGAGGCCCTGGTGGAGCCCCTGGGCATCCAGGTGTTGAGCGCCGCCGATCTCCCTAGTCTGCCCGAGGTGGAGGAGGACGGCGCCACCTTCGAGGAGAACGCCGTGAAGAAGGCGCTGGCCGTCGCGAGGGCTTCGGGCCTCCCCTCCCTGGCGGACGACAGCGGCCTGGTGGTGGACGCCCTGGGAGGCGCTCCAGGGGTGCGCTCGGCCCGCTTCGCTGGCCCGAGCGCCGACGACCGGGCCAACAACGAAAAGCTCCTCGAGCTCCTCGGGAACCTGCCCTCCGAGGAGCGCGGGGCTCACTTCTGTTGCCACATGGCCCTCGCGGATCCGGCGAGCCCCGGTGGGGAGCTCGTGCACACCACGAGCGGGCGCTGCGACGGGCAGATCCTCTGCGCGCCGAGAGGCGAGGGCGGCTTCGGCTACGATCCCCTGTTCCTGGTGCCAGAGCTTGGACAGACCTTTGCCGAGCTGCCGCGGGAAGTGAAGAACCGGATAAGCCACCGGGCAAAGGCCCTCCTCGCGATGAGGGAGCTGCTAGAGGCGTCCCTCGGCGCCGAAACGTGATCCTGGAGGCGTTCTTTTCAGGGGTTTTTTCCTTGATCTGGCCCCCCTCCCTGTCATATAGGTTCACTCCGTCTCGAGCGGGGCGTAGCGCAGTCTGGTTAGCGCGCCTGCTTTGGGAGCAGGATGTCGGAGGTTCAAATCCTCTCGCCCCGACTGGTGCTCCGGTGGCGCGACCGGCACCGCGAGCGCCCGTAGCTCAGTTGGATAGAGCAACGGCCTTCTAAGCCGTGGGTCGCAGGTTCGAGTCCTGCCGGGCGTGCTCTGGGCGGTTCGGGTCTGCCCGATCCGCCCTGGGAACTGGGCTAGGCGGCGATGGTGCCAGGCGAGCCTGGCCGCGCAGCTTCCGGATCCTCAAGGGCCCCACGGCCCCATGTGGTGGGCGTAGCTCAGCTGGCAGAGCACCGGGTTGTGGCCCCGGTTGTCGTGGGTTCGAACCCCATCGCTCACCCACCCTCCACTCAGGGCGTCCGATCTCCATCGGGCGCCCTTTTCTTTCTCCAGCCTACGAGTCCAATAGGTTGCGCCCCTCGGTCCAGGAGACCTAGACGAGGCTCACTCAGCCTTGGACGGACGACCTGTCTTGGGGAAGGGATCGCCCCCGGTCACCGGGGGCTCGGTGAATGCGGATCAGAAGCTGCTAGCCGTCACTCTGACAGGAGCCGACGGGGCCGGAGCAGTTGGTCTGCTGGCAGTTCGTGCAGTCGGTCTGGTTTCCGCCGGCGCCGCACTCGGTCTCGCAGTTCTCGTTGATGCAGTCGATGGCGGCCATGAGCAGATCATAGGCGTTCTGATCGGCGGCGTCGAAGCAGTCCTGGAGGCAGTAGAGCCCGACGTTGCCCGTCTCGGAGGGGCAGGTGGTGGCGGTCCCGGTAGCGAGCGGATCCGTGGTGCAGGCCACGAGGCAGTTGTTCAGGGAGATGCAGCCGCCAGCGCCGCCGAGGCCCCAGTCGCAGGCGTCGAGCTGGGTCGGGCAGTTCGTATCTACACATGTGTTGCAGCCCTCGGTGGTGCCGCCTGAGCCGCACTCGGTCGAGCAGCTCGCCGATACGCAGCTCATCAGGGCGTCCATCTCGCTGTTGGCCGCGGTGGTCCCCGCGTCATCGCAGGCCGCGTAGCAGGTCTGGTCGGATCCGCAGCACTGATAGCAGAAGTTCAGCCCCATGCAGGACAGGGAGGCGTTGGCGGCCGGGCAGTCGTTCGGGCAGTTCGCCGTGGTCTCGCCCGCCTCGCAGGTGCCGTCGTTGTCGCAGACCGGCGCCGGGCAGTCGTTCGGGCAGTTCGCCGTGGTCTCGCCCGCGTCGCAGACCCCGTCGTTGTCGCAGACCACCGCCGGGCAGTCGTTCGGGCAGTTCGTGGTGGTCTCGCCCGCCTCGCAGACCCCATCGTTGTCGCAGGGGTTGGCGGTGCAGTAGGAGTGGGAGGCGCAATCGGGATCGGCGCAGTCGGTCAGGCCGTCACCGTCGTTGTCCACTCCGTCGGTGCAGATCTCTGGGTCACTGCCGCCGCCGCCAGGGCCGCAGGACAGGGCAAAGGTCAAGCCGCAAACCGCTGTGATGGCTACCAGGATACGAAGGGTTCTCATCAATTCTTCTCCTTGGGCCGAGGCTGCACGCCCGAGGCCGTTATTGGGGCCAGCAGCCTGGTCCCTCGCTTGTTAGGAACTGAACCGTGCTATGGTCTCACACTGGAATCTGCCATATCGCGAAGGCGGGCAGAGTGTCAAGATCCATGGACAACCCTTGGCGATCCCTCATGGTTCCCGGGCAGGCGCTGCTTGCGCCAAGTATGTCCCTCCCCCACCTGGGGGAGCGCCTCTTCGGGCTTGACCGGATCCCTTGGTGGAGGAATGGACCCATCAGATGGCCAACCTCGGCTACATCCAGGTGACGAGGGAGTGCAATCAGCGCTGCCTCTTCTGCTCGAACCCCCCGAGCGGGCGCCTTGCCTCCCTCGCCCAGCTAAAGACCCAGGCAGAGGACCTGGCGACGAGGGGCTGCGACGGGATCATCCTGACCGGCGGCGAGCCCACCCTCTTCCCGGAGCTCCCGGCCCTGGTGTCCCATGTGGCCTCCCTTGGGCTGCCGCCGAGGATCATCACAAACGGCCAGCGCCTCTCCGATGGCCAGCTCCTCGACGAGCTCCTCGAGGCCGGGCTCGCCTATGTCCACCTCTCCCTCTACTCGGTGCGCCCTGAGCTCCAGGACCGCCTCTCTGGCAACCCCGGGGGCTTCGATCGCGCCCAAAAGACGCTCGAGCGGCTAGGAGAACGGGTGACCCGGACGCGAAGTGTAGGACCACTCGTGGTTGACCTCAACGTGGTCATCAGCCGCCCCACGGCGGGCCTGGTGCACGAGGTGGCCGCCTTCGTGACGGAGCGCCTCCCCTTCGTGCGCCACGTCGTGTTCAACAACCTCGATCCCTCCACCGACCGGGTGGCGGCAAACCCCGACCTGGTGCCAAGGCTCTTCGAGCTGGAGCTCGGCCTGCACCGCGCCCTCGGGCTCCTCGAGGCCAAGGGCCGCAGCTTCAGGGTGGAGCGGGTGCCCCTCTGCTACCTCCCCGACTACGAGCACGTCTCCACCGAGACCCGCAAGATCGTGAAGGAGGAGCACCGGCTCATCCACTTCCTGGACGACAAGCGCCTCGTGTGCCAGCAGGGCAGGGCGAGCTGGGAGCGCGGCAAGGCCGAGGCCTGCGCGAGCTGCCGGCTGGACCCCATCTGCGCCGGCCTGGACAGCATGGATCGGCACTACTCGTCAGCGGAGCTGGCGCCAGTCTTCCTAGACCCTGCCCCCATCGTGAAACGGATCCTGGATGCTCCCTGATGCCTGCCCCACGCCGATGGGAGCGAAAGCTACCGTCCCCGCCTTGTGCGGCGCGGCGCTACCCTGGCGCCGTTTCTCCGCGGGTCCTCCCTGGGCGCCGGACCCATCTCCTCGACTCCCTCTGATGGCCGCGGCGCCATGTCCTCTCCTTGCAGGGCCTCGAGCAGGGTGATGGCGGCCTGGACCTCCTGGCGGATGCACTTGTTGTCCACCATGTAGCGGGAGTATTTCCCCTTCCAGGCGTTGGTGGTCATGATCTGCCCGAGGAGAGGCAGGAACTTGGGGTCCTTCCGCTTGATTATGTCCTGGACGTACTCCCTGCGCTTGTCGCAGCTCTTCTCGTTGCGAAAGACCAGCTCGTAGGCGTGAACGAAGTCCACCTTGTCCGAGGCGTTGTGCCGCATTAGGAACTCGATGACCCGCCAGACGAGGTCCCTCTCCCACCAGGAGTTGACGTAGCCAGTGAGCATCCCGGCCGCGCCCGCGTCCAGGTAGCGCTCCACGAACTCCATGGCCTCCCTCCTGAGCTCCCAGCCGTAGCCTCTGCCCTTGATCCAGGTCAGGTAGTCGCTTATCCGCCCCAGGAGGAGCTCGTTCGACTTCATGGAGGGGTCCAGCCGGACCGCCTCCCTGAAGGCGCGAAGGCTGTCCCCGGGCTCGTTCTTCAAGAAGAACAGCTGTCCGCTGAGCAGGTGCACCCTCGCATCCGTCGGATGCCGATCGGCCAAGCGTTCCAGCTCGGTCTGGGCCGCGGACAGGTTTGCGCTTGTGAGGAGCGTCTGCACCGTTTGGATCAGGGCATCGGGCGCTCTCTCGGCGCCAGGCCGCGGCTTCACCATTTGGCGGGCCGCGCCGCTCCGCTTGGTCCCGGCGGGCTTCCGCCCGTCTCCCGAGAGGGCTATGATCGAGATCGCCGCCACCGCAGCCAAGATACCGCCGCCCAGGGCCCCGAGCAGGAGCAGCTTGCGCTTTGCCCTGGGCCTCGGGAGCTTGCGCACCGCGGTGTGCGCCGTGAAGTTGAGGGTGTTCGACGGCCAGAGGGGCAAGGAGCCCGTGGTGATGCTCTCTATTCCCGAGATGGCTTCGAATATTTCGGCCGCGCTCTGGAAGCGATCCTCGGGCCTCTTCTCGAGGATCCTCAAGACGACTCGATCCAGCTCGGCGGGGATGCCGAGATCCGGCTTGGCCTTTCGGAGGGGCGTGGGCTTCTCGTGGATGTGCTTGCCGAGCAGCTCGAGCTTGGTCGGCGCGGTGAAGGGGCGTTCTCCGGCCAGCATCTCGTACAGGATGATCCCGAGAGCGTAGAGATCGGCCCTCGGATCGGCGGCCTGCCCAGCAGCTTGCTCGGGAGCGAGGTATTCGGGTGTGCCGAAGACCAGCCCCGCTTCGGTGAGCGCCTCAGCGGAGCCCTCTCCCTCGGTTATCTTGGCGATGCCGAAGTCGAGCACCTTGACGATGTCCTCGGCCTCCCCCTTTGCCGCCAACATCACGTTGTCGGGCTTCAGGTCCCTGTGCACGATCCCCTGCGCATGGGCATGATCAAGGGCGAGACAGAGCTGCAAAGCGATGCGCACCGCCCGGTCTACCGCGAGAGGAGCCTCCTTCTTGATGATCTCCGTGAGGGACCGCCCGGACAGGAGCTCCATGGCGATGAAGAGCATCCCGTCCGCGGTCTCCCCGAAGTCGTTGATGTGGATGATCCCGGGGTGATCGAGCCGGCTGGCGGACTGCGCCTCGCGGTGGAAGCGCTTGGTGATCCCCTCGTAGGAGCCAAACTGTGGCAGGAGGACCTTAACTGCCATCTCCTTGCGCATGAGGGTGTGCTCCGCTCGATACACTACCCCCATGCCGCCCTCTCCCAGCTTCTCCTTGATGAGATATCTCTGCTCGAGGAGCTTCCCGGTCAGCGGACCCATCTGCTCGGGCGGAACGCTAGACGGGTCGAAGGGCACGACCTCCTGCTCACCGCTCCCCGAGCCTGCCTGCCTCTGGCGATCGCTGCCCTTGTCCTTGGAGAACTCGACCGTGGGCACACCCTTCCCCTTGGAGGCCTCGGCCAGCCATGGGACGGCAGGCGAAGGGGCAGCATCGGGCTCCTTGCCCATGGGAGCGTCGGCCGGGAGCGTTGCGGCGCGCTTGTCAACCGTTGACGCGTCTGCGAGAGGCTTGTCCGCGAGCTCCGTGGCCGCCGGCTCCCCATTAGGCTGCTCCGGCAGATTGACCGGAAGCTCGCCCGATTGGGCCGCGTCGTGATTGTTGGGTCTCTGCTCCGCGGTCATCGCGCAGCCAACCTCGGCCCCGGCTCGGACCTAGCCGCCCTCTTTCCTGCCGCTGGTCTCCGGCAGCACAGTGGCCAGAACCTCCCGGCGGGGAGCCAGGTAGCGCCGTGCCACTGCCACTAAATCCTCGGCGGTCACAGCCAGGATCGACTGAGAATACTTCAAATGCGCTTCGTAGCCTAGCCCATAGAGTTCATTGAAGGTGAGGGTCGAGGCCAGGTGGGTCCGCTGCTGAAGCGTCAGGTCGTGATGGCCCAGGAGGAAGCGCTTGGCGCGCTTGAGCTCACTCTTCGGGACCCTCTCATTCCGGAGCCGACCGAGGGCGGCGCGGATCTCGCTCACGAGGGTCCCCACCTGCTCGGGGGAGGTGGCGGCGTACACGGCGAAGTAGCCTGGATCGATGCCTTCCATGGTGAAGGCGCTGATGCGGTACACGAGCCCGAGCCGATCCCGAATGTGCAAGAACAGCCTCCCTCCCTGGCCGCTCAGGACGGTGGCCAGGACCTCGAGGGCGAACCGATCCTTTCTCAGGATGCTGGTTCCGAGGAAACCGAGCACGAGGTGGGCCTGCTGTCGCTCCATGCTCCTGCTCACGGCCTTTGGACTCCGTGGATTGGGCTCCTGTGGGGGAGCGATCTCAGGAGACGGCCTGCGCCTGGGCCGTCCGAGCAGGCGAGCGACCTCGCCGGCCACCGACTCTGGATCCACGTCCCCCACCACGGTCAACACGAGGTCTCCCACCTGACAGTGCCTGCCAAAGTAGCGGCGGAGCGCGCCGACGTCGAGCCTCGAGACCGAGGCGGTCTCTCCTCCCAGGTTGAGCCGGTAAGGGTGATCGCGATACAAGGCCTTCTGGAACAGTCGGAAGGCGACGCCAGTGAGGCTGTCGTCCCTGGTGGCAATCTCCTGCAGAGCCAGATCCCTCTCCCTGGCCACCTCTTCCTCTGGAAACAACGGATTCAACAAGCAATCCGCAAAGATATCCAGACTCTCCCTCCAGAAGTGGGACAGGGTCTCCAACCGGATCCCGAGGCTGTTGCGCCCGGTGAATCCGCCGATGCTGCCCGCCATCCGCTCCACCTGCTCGACTATCTCATCCCCGCTCCGCGAGGCGGTTCCGCGGGTGAGAAGATTCGAAATCAAGTTGTTGATGCCGTTCGAACGAGAACTCTCGTTGCGAAGGCCCCCCATCCAGGCGGCCCTGAAGGCCACGAGGGGAATCGTGGGATCTGGCTTCACCAGAAGGCGAAGCCCGTTTGGCAGGACGGTCCGTATCGTTCCTCCCCTTCCAGGGGGAGGCAGGACGCTGGCCCTGCCCTCCAGCGCTCCTCGGCCGCTTTCCTCACAGAGGACGCGCAGCCGTGCAGGGAGACCCTCGCGCGCCCGACGTGGCACCGCTGCCTCGGGAAGCACCAGCGCCAAGGAGAGCCTGGAAGGAGCCAATTGTCGCCCGAGTGCCCGCCTAAGGGACTCGGGGGTCACCTCCCGGACCTTGGCCAGATAGGTGGCCTCGTAGTCGGGATCATTGGCGGTGTACTGGTAGAAGCCTGCCCTGCGGGCGATCCCTGGGGCGGTCTCGGCCTGGAAGATCGCACTACTCTCCGTGAGGACACGAGCCTTGTCGACCTCGTCGCGCCCCGCGGGCTTCGACCCCAGGGAGAAGGCCTCACTGACGAGGGAGCCCACGGCCTCCTCCAGCTTGTCCGGCTCGAGGGTGGCTCCCAGGGTGAAGAGCCCCACGTCGTGAGGAGTGAAGGCATAGGAAGAGACGTCCGTGACCAGCCTCCGTTCACGAAGCAGCCTCCTCGAGAGCCTGGAGCTGTCCCCCTGGCCAAGGAGCGTGGCCGCGAGGTCGATGGCCGGCACGTCCTCGTGCAGAAGCCCGGGCACGGGCAAGCCGAGGAGGAGATAGGCCTCCCGAACAGGGGCGTAGCGGATGGCGACCCGGGGGCCACGCTTTGGCAAGGCGGACCTGGGCTCGGAGCCGGGCGTCTCCCTGCCTCGGCTCCTGAAAGCGGCCTTGACCCGGCCAACCACGTATGACTGGTCCACATCGCCCGCCACGACGAAGGTGATGTTCCCTGGCGCGTACCAGGCCCGATGGAAGCGCCGTAGATCGCTCGCCCCCATGGCCGCCACCGTCTCCCTGAGGCCGATCACGGGACGACCGTATGGATGGCGGCCAAAAACCAGCGAGAAGAGCTGCTGGAAATTCACCCGGTGGGGATCGTCCTCCCCCTGCTGGATCTCCTCTAGGATGACCTGTCGCTCCCTCTCCACCTCCTCGGGATCCAGGGTCGGGTTCTGCACTGCGTCGGCCAGGATGTCCAGGCCCAGGTCCAAGAAGCGGCTCCCCAGCACGAGGTGATAGACCGTGTTGTTGAACTCGGTCCAGGCGTTGATGTCTCCTCCGGCTGCCTCTACTTCCTTGGCCAGCTCACCAACTCCCCGCCGATGGGTCCCCTTGAAGAGCATGTGTTCGAGGAAGTGGGCGGCGCCTGCCTCGGAGAGGGCCTCGTGGGCGCTGCCCACCCCGACCCACGCCTGAAGGGCCACCACGGGAGCGGCGCTGGTCGGCAGCACGAGGACCCTGAGCCCGTTTTTGAGCTGAATGTTGAGCAAGAGACCTCTCTCAAGGAGGCTGTGAAGATCCCTGGCGCCCCCACGGAAGGACCGCCTCACCAACTTGGTGCCTATGCCCATGATCAGCCACCTTTGGACCTCACGGGCGCGCCAACGATGCCACAGTCACCTCGGCAGGGTCAATGGCGGTAGGAGCGGTGGCATCGATGCTCTCATCCGCGCCAGGGGTATAGCCGATGGACAGAGCACTGTCTCTGGCTTTTCTTGGCCTGAGCCTGTCCATTGATGTGAGCGACACCCCATGCTATCGTCCGCGCAAGTTTTTGCCGAGAACACATGGGTCTGCGCCTAAGCGGATCTGAACCTGTCGGGCGCTTAGGGGATGGTCCCCCGAGCCCCAAACAGGTGTGTCAGGGAGACGAGCCGTGGCCAGGAGCGAAGCGGAACTCAAACAGATCCTCGAATCCGACCCCACCCACGTGGACGCCTTCATCTCCCTACGAAGGCTCTATCAGGAGGAGAAGCGGTTCGACGCCCTCGCCGACCTCTACGAGGTCCGGGGGGCGGCTATTCCCGAGCCCTCGAAGGCGGCGGAGATGTTCGCCCGCGCCGCAGATCTACGCCTCGAGAAGCTCGGCGACGAGGAGGGGGGAGCGCGATCCCTCATGCTGGCCGTGCGGGCCGACTCGAGTCAGCGCCGCCCAGTGGAGCGCCTTAGGGCCCTCCTGAAGGAGCAGAGCCGCTGGACCGAGTATCTGGAGCTCCTCGGCATCCTGACCGAGAGCCGCGCAAACGACCCCGCGCAGGCCCGGGCGGTTGCCAAGCTGCACCTGGAGATGGGCACCCTTTTCGAGGAGCATTTCAACCGCACCGACAAGGCGATGTACCACTACCAGGCCGCCTGCAGGTTGGACGCGTCCCTCGTCCCAGCCCTGCAAGCAGCCAGGCGGATCTACCGCCAAAGCGGCGACTGGCCCATGGTGCTCAGGCTCATGGAGGCCGAGCTCAAGGCCACCTCGGGCGCTCAGTCCAGGTTCGAGCTGCTCACTGGAATGGCTCAGATACTGAGCAGCCGGATCCACGACCTGCCGGGCGCAGCTCGCGCGCTGCAAGAGGCCCTCGCCGCTCGTCCTGGCGACCTGAAGGCCCTGGAGGCCCTCGCAGACCTCTACGCCAGCTCCGACTGGCAGGAAGAAGGGGGCCGGGAGCTCGCGGCCAGGACCTTCGTTCAGATCGCCCACATCTACCGCGGCGCCAAAGACGCGGAGAAGATGCTCTCCAGCCTCCAGCGCGCCACCGCCGCCGACCCGGAGAACGCCGAGGCCTTCCGGCTGCTCGAGGAGCTCTACCGCCGGATGGGCAAGCCGAAGGAGCTCGAGGCCCTCTACCGACAGCGCCTCCAGAGAGCCGCTGGGGCGGAGGTGATCGACCTTCAGATGAAACGCGCCGCGCTCCTTGCCGAGCAGCTCGACGACCGGCAGGAGGCGATCCGCTGCTATGAGTCGATCCTGCCCCACGAACCGCCGGGCGGCGCCGCCGCCTCCATGCTGGCCGAGCTCTACCAGGAGGGGAAGGCCTTCGCGAAGCTCGCTCGCCTGAAGGAATCCGAGCTGGAGGTCATGGACGACGTCTCGCGCCGGATCGAGCGGATGTTGGAGCTCTCCCTGCTCTACAGGGATGAGCTCGGTGACGAGGACCGCGCGGGCATTCTCCTTCACGGTGTGTTGCAGCTCGAGCCGAACCACCCCCAAGCCTTGGCATTCTACCAGGATCACTTCCGCGCCAAGGGCGACTTCCGCGGGCTTGCGGACGTGATCGCTTTCTCCATCGACGGCTCCATCGCAGCGCGCGCGAGGCGCACCACGATCGTTGCTCAGCTGAAGGAGCTTGCGGAAATCGCCGAAAACCAGCTCGGCGATCTGCCTAGGTCCATGGACTGCTGGCGCCGAATACAGGAGATCGACCCGACGCAGCTGGAAGCCCAGGACGAGCTGCGACGCATCATCAAGAAGGAGCGGATGTGGGCGTCGTTGCACGCGGCGCTCGAGCGCGACCTCCAGATGTCACCAAGCAGGGAGGCGCAGATTGACGCCTTGCTGCGCATGGGAGCAGCCCACCACGAGAAGGGGATCGACCCCCTCAGGGGAATCGAGATCCTGGAGGAGGTCCTCCGGGCCAGGCCGGGTGAGCCAACTGCCCTGGCACTCCTGAGGGATCTATACGACAGGGACGGCAACCTGGAGGGCCTCGCGTCGACCTACCGGAGGCAGCTCGACATCACGCAGAGCCCGCCGGATCGCCTTGCCATCCTCCGGGCTCTGGCAGCGCTCTATCATGACCGCCTCAAGCAGCATCGGGAGACGGGCTGGGCCTGCACCCAGATCCTCGAGATGATCCCCGGGGATCCCGACGCCCTCAGACGCCTCACCGACGTGCTCGAGATAATGGAGGACTGGCCGAAGCTGATCCGGACCCTTCAGTACCACGCTCAGACCGCCGAGACATCCCAGGAGCAGATCTCCAGCTACCGCCGCATGGCGACCCTCGCCGAGGAGCGTCTAGGCGACCCTGGCCTCGCGGCCCAGGCGTGGGAGGGCATCAGACAGATCGAGCCCGACAGCGCCGAGGCAGTACGCCAGCTCCTTGGACTATACGAGCGGCTCGGTCAATGGGCAGAGCTCGCGGATCTACTCGAGCAGATGGCGAGGGACGTCTCCATCGATGACGAGGAGACCCTGCAGGCCCACATGCGGCGGCTGGCCAGGGTCGCAGACGGCCGGCTGAGGGACCCGGAGCGGGCCCTCGCAGCCTGGCGATCCGTCGTGGAGATGCAGCCCTCGGACCAGGAGGCGCTCGCCGCTCTCGCCCGGCTCCATTATCAGCAAGAGGATTGGGAAGGCCTTGCAGAGGTGATGGAGCAGCAGATCCCGCTCACGCAGGATCCGCAGAAGGCCTCCAACCTCTGCTTCCGGCTGGCTGACATCCTGGAGGAGAGGCTCGAGCGGCCCAAAGATGCCATCGACGTGCTGGAGGGGGTGCTCGACAAGTACGAGCCTGGCAGCGTCGAGGCTCTCGGGCGCCTCCGACGGCTCTACGCGGCGATCGGAGAGGCCGCCAAGAGCGTCCGCGTGGCCGAGCGCATGCTGCCCCTTCTCGAGGGAGAGGAGAGGGTCCGTCTATCACTGGACATCGCCGCGGCCTGGCGAGACGACGTTGGAGACGACGGCCAGTCGATCGCCGCCTACGAGCAATCCCTCGAGTATGGACCTGCGAACCCCGAGGCTCTCTCCGCCCTGGTCGTGCTCTACACGCGGGCGGGGCGCTGGCAGGACCTCATCTCCACGAACCAGATGCTCTTCGAGTTCGCCGACAACGATCGAGAGCGGCTCCGACTGCTCTATCAGATCGCGGAGGTCTTCGAGGAACGCCTGGATGACCCAGCGCAGGCCTTCACGTGGTATCGCAAGGCCTATCAGCTCTATCCCCAGGACAGGGGCACCCTCACCAGCCTCTCGCGAGCGGCCGCGGATCACGGCCTATGGGAGGAGTTGATCCAGGTCTACGAGGAGGTGCGAGCAGGTGCCCAGACTCACTCTGATCACCTGGAAGCCGCTGGACGTATCGCCGAGATCTGCGAGCACCGACTCAAGGATCCAGGGCGGGCCTTCGACGTGCTCCGGGGGGCCCTGGTCGTGGATCTCACCGGCCAGGAGGTGCTCTCCGAGCTCGAGCGCCTCGGGACGGCCATCGAGCGGTGGGACGGCCTGGTGGAGGTATACGAGCGGGTGCTCAAGCACAACCGGGAGCTCGAGACCCGAAGAGAGATCCTGCACAGATGCGCGAGGGTTCTCGAGGATCGTCTCACCGACCCGAGTGGCGCCATCACCAGGATCCGCCGCGCCTTCGAAGACGACCCGACGGACAAGGACACGCAGTCTTGGCTGCTCAGGCTCGCGGAGGAGACCCAGAGCTGGGCAGACGCCCTCGCGGTTTACGCAGCGCAGTACAGCGGCGCGGTTACCATTGAGGACAAGCTGGAGATCATTCGTCAGTCGGCGCCAGTGGTCGAAGAGCGGGTCGGGGACAAGATCAAGGCCTTCAGGGCCTGGCTGAAGGGTTTCCTGATGGCGCCGAGGGACGAGGAGATCGTGGCAGAGGTGTGGCGATTGGCCCGAGAGATCGGCACCTACCCGGAGGAGGTGCTGGCCGAGGATATTCGACTCCGTGACCAGCTGAAGAGGGCCGCGGCCGAGCCATCCGAGACCTCGCGTCATCGCCGCATGCGCCTGTCGGATCTCGGCAGGGATCAGGTCTCGTTCGGAACTCCCGCGCCCCTCTTGCCAAGCCTCGACCGTCCCGAGGTCACGCAGGAGCTCGACATCTCCGAGCTGGACTTCGACGAAGAAGCTCTTCCGAGCCCCGCGATGAGGCAAGACCCCACGATGGAGCTCCGGCTCTCGGACCTGGTCCAGATTCAATCCGTGCGCACGGGGCGCCACGAGCGCATCGACTCCACCCTGGAGCTGCAGCTGGTGGAGCTGATGGACCTGGGAGACACCCCGCGCCTCAGCGCAAAGAGCGCCCCGGCTTCGACACCCAAGCCCACCCATGCTCATCCCTCGACCGACTTCGATCTCCCTCCTGCGAAATCTCCCTGGGAGGAGTTCGCCAGGGCCTGGGCGATGCTTCCAGCCATGGACCTCGAGGCTCGCGTCCTGCATTGCCACGAGATCGCGAGGGTCTGGCGGGAGGGGGCCAAGGATCTGGATCGAACATTCTTCTCCCTCCAGAAGGCCCTCGAGATGGATCCTCTCTCGGAGAACACCCAGGAGATCATCGAGCAGGTGGCCGAGGAGGCGGGCGCCTTGGAGCAGCTCGCCAGGGTCTACCTGGAAATCGTCGGCGCCTCCCACGGCGTGGAGTTGATCGTCTCCTTGGACAAGGAGGCGGCTCGGATCTTCAGGAGGGCGGGATGCGACCAAGATGCGGAGGCGCGCTACAAGGCCATCCTGTCCATAAAGCCCGACGATCACCACTCGTTCGAGCAGCTCCAGGAGATGTTCCGCGCGCAGGAGCGCTGGTCCGAGCTCGCCGAGCTCGACGAGCGGCAGATGGAGGACCTGCTGGATCAGCTCCCGGCGGGTCCAGAGCGCCAGGACAAGCTGCGCGAGCTCGCAGAGCTCTACGAGGACAAGCTGGACCAACCCTACGAGGCCCTCTCGGTGCTCTCGAGGCTGCTGCAGGAGCTCCCCGACGACCTTTGGGCCTGGACCGCAGTCGCTCGCCTGGCCGAGCGCACCGAGTCCTGGGCCAAGGCGGTCGAGGCTCTATCGAGGCAAGAGGAGCTCGTGGAAGACCCCGCAGAGGGCCGGCGGATCAGGGCACGGATCGCCTCCATCTACCGGGACGAGCTCGAGCTTCCGGACCGAGCCATCCAGTGCTTCCAGCAGCTCCTGACGGAAGATCCGACGGACGAGCAGGCCCTGGCCGCGCTCCACTCCCTGCTCAAGGAGCACGAGGGGTGGCAGGCGCTGGAGGAGCTCCTGTCCAAGCGAGCGGAGCTGGCCACGGGTGCAGAGTGGACGGCTCTCCTACGGGAGAGGGCCGAGGTGCTGGACACGCATCTCGGCTCTCCATCCTCTGCCGCCGACTGCCTGCTGCAGATCTATTCCTACCAGGCGGATGACGACGCTCTCAACGGTGAGCTCGTTCGCCTGCTGCGCAAGTCGGACCGCGCCGAGGAGGCTGCCCAGATCCTACGCGAGCGCATCGACGTCGCGGAAGAATCGGGCGCCAGGCCCGGAGAAGTGGCGGCGTTGCTCGTGAAGCTGGCCGTCATTCTCTCCCAGGATCTGGGGAACCCGGAGGGCGCCCGCAACGCCCTCCACAGGGCGCTCGAGGCCGTCCCCGACTACCCCTCGGCCCTCGGCGAGCTCGCCAGGCTCCACCGGGACGACGAAGACTGGGCCGGCTATGCCGAGGCGCGCCTCAGAGAGGCCGACGCGGCGACTGAGCCAGAGCGCTCAATCGCTGCCCTGCTGGAGGCGGCGGAGGTGTTCCGCGACAAGCTCGGCGAGCGGGACCGCGCCCGATCCTGCCTGGAGAGGGTACTGTCGGGGGATCCCAACCATCTCGCCGCGCTCCAGGGCATGACGGCCCTCGCGGAGGCCTCGTCGGACTGGCGCAGGGCTCTCTCCCTGTTCGACCGGCAGCGGCGGCTCCTTGATGACCCCAGCGAGAAGGCCGCTCTACTTGTCCGGATGGGAACCATCACGCTGGACGGCTTGGGAGACGAGGAAAGGGCTGTCTCCCTGTACAAGGAGGCGCTCGCCACGGAGCCGGAGCACGTACCGGCGGTGATCGCGTTGGCTGACATCTCCTACCGTCACGAGCGGTGGGATGAAGCCGAGGAGCTGCTGGAGACCGCCCTTGCCCGCCTGGAGGGGCACCCAGACATGGCGGCTCGCTTGGCCCATCGGCTCCACGGCATCCACCTGCGCAAGGACAAGATCGAGGAGGGGCACAAGCTCCTCCAGGAGCTGGATCGCAAGAACCAGAACCAGTACCTGATCCGTTGGTCGATCGGCATGAACCGGTATCAGGCCCGCCGGTGGAGAGAGGCGGCGCGCGTCCTCACCACCCTCGTGGAGGAGCACCCGGAGGCCGCACAGTTCCCGGTCGAGACGGCTGAGGCTGCCTGCATCGCAGCCGACGCCGAGATAAAGCAACGCCGGCCAAACAAAGCGACCGCTCTCTGGGAGGCGGCGCTCCGGTTCAAGCCCGACCACATGCCCGCCATAAACGCCCTGGTGGAATACCACACCGAACGGGGGGCCACGGCGGACGCCGCCCGCTATCTCCGCGCCCAGGCAGACGCCACCACGGACTCGGCGGCGCGGGTGAGGCTCCTCGACTCACTCGGGGATCTCTACCTAGACACCCTGGAGGACGACGCAGCGGCGATGGCCTGCTTCAGGGAAGCCTTGGAGACCGCCGAGCCGGTGGAGTCCTGCCACCGTCCGATCCTCGAGAAGCTCTTCCCTCTCTGCCGTTCCCTGGGCGAGGACTCGGAGGCGGCCCGGGTGATAACCCTGATTCTGGCGTTCACCGAGAGGCCCGAGGAGATCCTGCCACGAGAGATCCAAGCAGCCGACGCCTACCTCGCGCTCGGCGATCCTGGACGCGCTCAGGCGCACCTGCAGAACGCCCTCTCCATCGACCCCACCAATGAGCAGGCCACGGTGGCCCTGGTGGACCTCTTCGAACAGACCGGCCAGTGGAAAGAGCTCGCGGAGCTGCTCTCCTCCTACCTCGACCGTCTCCCCGAAGCCTCTGAGGTCGCCGAGTGGTCCCGACGCGCGGCCCTCTTCGAGAGGCTGGCGGAGACCTGTCGCCACGGGCTAGAAGACCCGCGCGGAGCCATCGGTGCCCTCGAGAGGGCCCTCTCGCTCGACCCGACCCGACTGTCTTGTCGCGAGATCCTCTCCGAGCTATATGGCGATACTCCAGAATACGAGGAGCGGGCTTTCCTGAACAACCTCGCCCTCGTCACCGCTGATGTGCGTAGGCCCTCGGTCCTGCGCTCCCTGGCGAAAGTCTATGCCGCCAGGAATCAGATCGACAAGGCCGTGAACGTCTATCGCCTCCTCGACGTGATGGGGCAGGCCGATCTCGACGAGCTCGGCTTCCTCGCCCAGCACGCCCAGTCCGAGCTTGCCTCGGACATCACGAACGTCGAGTCTCTTACCGACGAGGCTCGCCTCGAAGCCCTGGCTCACCCCGACACGAAGATCATGGTCGAGGTCTTCTCCACTCTTTGGGAGGGCGCCCCGGCCCTCTTTGGGCAGGGCCTCGAGGCCCTCGGCATATCTGCGCAGGACCGCGTCTCGCCCGTGGCGGACATGGTTCTCGCCCGGGTGTATGGCGCTGCGGCGCGGATGCTCGGCAACAGGCACACGGGCCTGTACCTGAACTGGGAAGGCAACGGAGACGAGGTACGCATAGCCTGCCACGCTCCCCCCGTGATCATCGTCGGCCCTGACGTGGAGAAGCGCCCGCTTGGCGAGCTCAGGTTCTTGCTCGGAAGAGCCCTGGAGCTCACCAGGCCCGAGTACATCCTCGTGGCCGGCCTGGATCGAGGTGAGTTCAGCGGCCTGTTCGGCGCCGTTCTCCGCGCGTTCCACCCACGCCACTCGCGAAGGCGGACCGACGAGATGGATCCCCTCAATCAGCGAGCGGCCCAGCTCAAGAAGGACCTGCCCTACAGGGTCAGCCGCAAGCTGGTGGATCTCTTCGGTGCCAAGTCCCATGTAGAGTTCAACAGCGCACACTGGCGCGCGGCAGTACAGCACAGCGGGAATCGGGCCGGCCTCCTGGTCTCCGGGGACCTTCGTGCGGCTTGCCGCATCATCGTCTCGGAGGAGATCCGGCCAGAGCCTGGGGCGCTTGCGCGCTTCTCCAGCGAGGACTTCCTCGAGTGGCTGGCCAAGTCGCCTTCCCTCAGGGAGATCTGCGCCTACTCTGTTTCGGAGGACTACTTCCAGGCCCGCCGCGCCCTCGGCCTCGTCGCCGTGTTGCCCGAATCCGACGAAGACTGATTGCCAGCGCCCCTCCCCATACTCCGCACAGCCATCCCTTCCAATAATGCTCGCTCCTAGAACATGCCCGTCAGGCCGAGTTGCACGTAGAAGAAGCCTGGGACGAAGATCCCTGTGTCGAAGCGCATCGACAGGTGCCGAAAGAAGTCGTAGCGCAGGCCGATGAGAGCGTTGATTGCCGGGAGCACCGGAGGCACGGCCTTCTCCTTCTCCCTGGTTGGAAAACCAGCGAGAGAGGAGCGCGGGCAGCCGTCTTTGGTGCAGGGCGTGGTAGGGCTCGAGCCCCATGGGCTGCAGAGCCGCGCGTCTCCATAGTTGTCCTTGCTGCAGTTCAGGGATGGCGTCGTGTAGACCGAACCCGTGACCCAGCCGATACCTATCCCGGCTCCATAGGCGAGGTAGAACTGCTTGGCGAGTCGCGTGTGCCAGGTCCAGGTGATGTCCGCCCACAGGAAGTTCATGTCGTGGAACTCGGTGTAGTCGGTCTCGTTGAACTCGTGGCCCCGTCCGAGCCAGTTGCCGTCGGCGATGTCGTAGAAGCCGAACATCACGCGGATGGTCATGTCCATGAGGGCCTTTCGGCGGACGAAGTGGATGCCGAAGGCAGGCTGGTACACGCCGTAGTTCGAGCTCTTGGCCGCCTCCAGGAAGGCCCTGAGCATGAACTGGGGCACGAAGTTGTACATGAAGGACGCGCCAAGGCCGTACATGACCTTCGGCCAGGCCTTGGGGTCCTGTACCTTGGGGAGCTCTGCAGGATCCGCGGCAGGGCTTCCCCTGGCGGGCCCGGTCTCTGGTGGCGCCTCGGATTGAGACGGGCCTGCCTCCCTGGGGCCGTCCGCGGGCGGCGGGTCGCTCCCCTGGGCCGAGAGGAGACCTTTGGGCGTTAGCAGGAGACAAAGTGAAATTGAGAGCGCGACCCAACCGCTTCTGCTCATGGCGATCCTCCTTGTGCCATGATTATCCCGAATAACACACATCGGGCTCAACTATTTTCACGTCACGGTATTTTCACGTCACAGACTCCGATGAGTGAATCCGACTCTCTTTTGACATCGCAGGGGGTTCACTCTCCCTTGCCGGTTCCGGGCACGACTCCGTACTGACGCATCTTCTTGTAGAGGTGACTCCGTTCCAGCCCGAGGGAGCGGGCCGCGGCGGCCACGTTTCCTTCGTGCTCCGACAGCGCCGACAGGATCGCGCTCCGCTCGGCGAGGGCCAGCTGGTCCTTGAGCGAGACGCCCGAGGCCGACTCGCTGCGGGGGAGCCTGGCCCGGCTCTCCGGGAGCACGGCCTGAACGTCCTCACCGGTGATCTTCGGTCCTGAAGACAGGATAGCCAGGCGCTCGATGAGGTTCCTGAGCTCACGGACATTTCCTGGCCAGCGCTGAGACATGAGGATGCCGATGGCCTCCTCCGAAAGCTCCATCTCCTTGTATCCGTTCTGCTGGCAGATCCTTCGGAGGAAGTGACGGCTGAGCTCGGGAATGTCCTCCCGACGCTCCATCAGCTCCGGTAACGTAATGGGCACTACTGCGAGACGGTAGTAGAGGTCCTCGCGGAAGGCTCCCTTCTCGATCTCCACCGCGAGATCCTTGTTCGTAGCAGCCACGACCCGCACGTCCACCCGGAGGGTCTCCGCACCGCCAACGCGCTCCAACTCCCCCTCCTGGAGCACCCGAAGGACCTTGGCCTGCGCCGACAGGCTCATGTCGCCTATCTCGTCAAGGAAGAGTGTCCCCCCGTCTGCAAGCTCGAACTTGCCCCTCCTCATCCTGACGGCTCCGGAAAAGGCGCCCTTTTCGTGTCCGAAGAGCTCGCTCTCTATCAGCTCGGAGGGGATGGCTGCACAGTTCAACTTGATGAACGGACCTTCCGAGCGGGTGGAGCCCAGGTGGATGGCCCGCGCCACCAGCTCCTTGCCGGTGCCGTTGGGACCCGAGATCAGCACCCTTCCCTGGCTGGGTGCGATCTTGCTTATCAGCGCCCTGATCTCCCTCATCTTGGGACCCGAGCCGATCATCTCGGTCTCGTCCCTGGACTGCTCGATGAGCTCGGCGTGCTCCCTACGCAGCCTCGCAAACCTGAGCGCATTGGCCACGGTGATCAGGAGCTTGTCCGTGGAGAGCGGTTTCTCTAGGAAATCAAGCGCCCCCAGCTTGGTGGCCTGCACGGCGTTGTCGATGGTGGCATTGCCGCTCATCATGACGACGGGAAGGTCGGGGTGCCCTTCCCTCAGCCCCTTCAAGGCGCCTAGTCCGTCCAGCTCGGGCATGAGCACGTCCAATAGGACCAGATCCACCCTCCGCCTTGCGAGAAGGTCGAGCACCTCCCGTCCATTGGCCGCATCCATCACCTGGTATCCCTCCAGCGACAGGAGGCGCCCCAGTGATTTCCTGATGTTGGGTTCGTCGTCGGCAATGAGGATGGTAGTCATACTCCGCGAAGTGAACCAGAGGGAGACGAGAAAGGCAATACCCGGGGGCGCGGGAATACAGGGCTGTGCTCTCCTGTATACAACATCGGGCCTCGGTCGGTAGCCCTCGGCCGGTAGCCCTTGACGGTTCCTCGGCCTTCCCGTAGCGTTGGCCACTATCTGGTTGCCCGGGATCTGCCCCTTCCTGGGCAACTGACAGGAGATGCAGATGGTTCGCGTTTCAGGCCTTCACCTCTCGCTGGTCTTTGTTTGTGCTTTCCTTGCCTTGGCCGTTTCGGGTTGCCCCAAGAAGCCTGGAACATGTTCGAAGGACTCCGACTGCAAGCCTGGAGAGCGGTGCGTTGCTGGAAAGTGCCAACAATGCGGGGAAGACAAGCACTGCGGCCCGGGGATGCAGTGCATAAACGGGGAGTGCAAGAAAAAACCTGGATACTGCGAAACGGCCAAGGACTGCCCAGATGGCAAGATCTGCAAAGACAACCTCTGCCAGGACTGCGCCACCGACCAAGACTGCCCGGGGGGACGCTGCGAGAAAGGGCGGTGCGCCGAACAGATGACCGGCGCTTGCAAGGTCGATGACGACTGCAAGGACGAGGAGGTCTGCAAGGACGGCCGCTGCGTGCCGGCGCCCAAGCCCGCCGAGGGGCTCTGCACCCTGAAGATCGTGTTCTTCGCCTACAACCGGGCCGATATCCGCCAGGAAGACAGGGCCCTCCTCGAGGAGAACGCCAAGTGCATCCAGTCGGTCAAGGACCGCAGGGTGCACCTGAACGGGCACTGCGACCCCCGGGGCACCGAGGAGTACAACCTCGCCCTTTCCAACCAGAGGGCTCAGTCGGTCAAGAGATACCTGCAGAGCCTAGGCATTCCGGATAATCGCCTGCACGTTGTGCCCAAGGGGGAGCTGGAGGCCTCCGGAACCGATGACGAGAGCTGGACCAAGGACCGCAAGGTGGAGTTCGTCTGGTACTAGCCCTGTCTTCTCTACCCTCTTCCCGGCTGCTGAAGCGATCGACGAAAATGTCTTCAACAATTCGAATCCATCGGCTGTCGAAGATGACATGGGCCACAACTGGCCTGCTCGTCCTGGTCGGGCTCACCTCTGGAGGCTGCATGTTCTTCACCTCTCGCAAGGAGGGCGACGAGCTCGAGAGGCGGGTCAAGAAGCTCGGGCAGCAGGTTGACGACATCCACAAACAGGGGCTTCTCTCTCTACGCAAGGAGCTCGCCGAGCTGAAGGAGATCCTCCCCCAAGCCCGCACGGTTCTCCTGCAGAACTCGGCCCGCTTTGGCCTCCAGCTCGAAAGAGTGTCCGGAGACGTGGACAGGCTGAAGGGACAAGTGGCCAATCTCGTGACGGACCTGGAGGGCTCCAAGGCCCAAGGCTCTGGACTCAAGACCCAGGTGACCCGCCTCGGCGAAGCCGTCGAGCAGATTCGAATCGAGCTGTCGAGACTCATCCTGGAGGTGCGGCGCAAACCTTCTCCCGAGCCTTCCAGCCCGGCGGAGCTCTTTGCCCGGGCCACCATCAGGCGCCTAGCCGGGAAATACCCCGAGGCTCGGACAGACTACCAGAACCTGATCCAGCGCTTTCCATCAGACCAAAGGGTCGAAGAAGCATACTTGAGAATCGCGGAGACTCACTACGCTGCCTACGAGTTCAAGGCCGCCGCCGCTGCCGTAGCAGCCCTGCTAAAGGCCAAGCCTGCTGGACGGTTCGAGGCAGCGGCCAGGCTGCTCTCTGCCAAGAGCCACATGGAGCTGAAGGACTGTCTGGTGGCCTTGCGCATCCTCACCCGACTAGTGCAGACTCATCCGCAGGACGAGATCATTCCTGAGGCTCGCCGTCTGATCGCCAACCTGCAAAGGGTGCAGCGATCTCCACGCTTTTGCAGGCCCTAGGAGCCGAGGCTTCAATCCAGGAGAAAACAAGATGCTCTTCTTCATTGATTCCGCTGAGATAAATGAGATCCGCTCGGCTCACGAGATGGGTCTGGTGGACGGCGTCACCACCAACCCCTCGCTCGTGGCCAAGACCGGGAGGCCCTTCGCAAAGGTCATAGAGGACATCTGCAAGATCGTGGATGGACCCATCAGCGCCGAGGCCATCCAAATGGAATACGAGCCGCTGGTTGCCGAGGCCCGCGACCTCGCCCGGATACACCCCAACATCGTGGTCAAGGTGCCCCTGGTAGCCGACGGACTGCGAGCGGTGCGCACCCTGGCCTCAGAAGGGATTCGAACCAATGTAACCCTTTGCTTCAGCGCAACTCAGGCCCTGCTGGCTGCAAAGGCCGGAGCGACGTACATCAGCCCCTTTGTCGGCAGGCTGGACGACATCTCTCATGTAGGAATGGGTCTGATCTCCGAAATATTGGACATCTACGGCAACTACGACTTCGACACCCAGGTTCTCGTGGCATCGATCAGGAACCCACTCCATGTTCTGGAGGCTGCGCAGCTGGGTGCCCACGTGGCCACCATCCCCTATAAGGTCATGCTTCAGCTAGTTCGCCATCCTCTCACCGACCTGGGCATCCAGGCCTTCCTTGAGGACTGGGAAAAGGTTCCCAAGCCCTGAGCTGGTCAGCGGCCGGTCCTTGAGCCCCACCTGATGGGACGCCGCATCCGTCAGCACGTCAACGCCCTTTCCCTTGGGCATCTCGTCTCCCGGGCGCAGCGCATCTGCATCCCCTCGCAGAGCGAGGTAGAAGTCGAGCTCGGTTGTGCCGACGCAACTTTCCTTTTCGAGCGCTGCGAGAGGGAGCCGCTCCGATTCTACGTCGGAGTGGACATCAGGCGAGAGATGGTCGATCGGGTCAACAGACGGGCCCTGGCCGAGGGGAAAGCACAAGTAAAAGGCGTCTATGGAAACCTCCTGTGCGACCTCGGCTCTCTCTTCCCTGAGGCTACAGTGGATCTTTGTCACATCAACTTCCCAGATCCCTTCTTCAAGCGCAGCCAACACAAGCGGCGGTTCCTCACCCAGGCGCTCCTTGGAGATCTGTCAAGGATCCTGAGACCGGAGGGTCTCCTCTTCTTCCAATCCGATGTTTTCGAAGTCGCGCTGGAGGCTCTGGAGCTGCTGGAGCTGAGCGCACCGCAGTTCACCAACGACCTGGAGCCCTGGAGCTTCATGCCTGAAAACCCCTTTGGCGCCTGCAGCCGCCGTGAGCGAAGCTGTGAGACGAGGGGCCTCAGGATCTGGCGGCTTCTATTCCGCCGAACGATCTTCTAGGCTCTTTCGCCATACCTCCAGTGGAATCCAGTTTTACCTCATGGTCCGCCTGCTAGAAGTGACCTAAGCAACTTGGTTCACATGCGGAACGGGAAGAGTCCGCCATCTCGCTGTCCCTATGCTCTGAGGAGGATCTCCCGCTCGAGAAGGTGGATGCGATCCCTGAGCTTCGCAGCTCTCTCGAATTCCAGCTTCCCAGCGGCCGACTTCATCTCAGCTCGAAGGCTCGAGAGCATCCCCTCGAGGTCCTCTGGCACGACCCTGGCGGCGGGCTCTTCTGGCTCCAGCGCAGGAACGCTGCGGTAGTCGGATTCGAAGATGGTGCCAGACAAGTCCAGTATGGCTCTCTTGACCGTCTCAGGCGTTATTCCGTGTTCCTGGTTGTGGGCGTGTTGAACTGCCCTGCGCCTCGCTGTCTCGCTGATGGCCAGCTCCATTGAGCCAGTGATCCTGTCTGCATACATGAGCACCAAACCTCTCACATTTCGGGCGGCCCTACCCGCAGTTTGGATGAGGGAGCGCCCGGATCTGAGGAATCCTTCCTTGTCGGCGTCGAGGATGGCCACCAGCGAAACTTCTGGAAGATCTAGTCCCTCCCGCAAGAGGTTGATCCCGACCAGCACGTCGAAAGACCCTCGTCGGAGATCTCTTATCAGCTCCACTCGCTCCAAGGTCTCGACCTCGGAGTGAAGGTAGCGAGCCCGCACACCCATCTCTTGGTAGTGCTCCGTCAAATCCTCGGCCATCCGCTTTGTGAGAGTAGTGACCAAAACCCGCTCGCCCCTTTCAACCCTCTCGCGGATCTCCCCGAGGAGATCGTCCACCTGGTTCTTCACCGGGCGCACCTCTATCTGCGGATCCAGTAGGCCTGTGGGTCTGATGAGCTGCTCCACGACCTCTCCACCGGTGCGACCGAGCTCCATTTCCCCAGGAGTTGCAGAAACGTATATGACTCTCTTCAGCCTCTCATCGAACTCCTCGAACCTGAGGGGACGGTTGTCCAGCGCCGAAGGGAGCCTGAAGCCGAAATCAACTAGTGTCTGCTTACGGCTCCGATCGCCGCGATACATCGCCTGCACTTGAGGAAGTGACTGATGACTTTCATCGATCACCATCAGGAAATCCTCTGGGAAATAGTCGAGCAAGGTAGGTGGAGGCTCGCCAGAAGCCCGCCCGGAGAGGTGCCTGGAGTAGTTCTCGATCCCAGTGCAGTACCCGAGCTGGTCGAGCATCTCCAAGTCGAAAAGGGTCCGCTGCTCCAACCGCTGCCTCTCCAGGAGCTTGCCCTCATTCTCGAGGGTCAGCAGACGTTCTCTCAGCTCCTCCTTGATGGAGCTCATGGCCCGCACTAGAGCCCCGGGAGCGGTCACGTAGTGACTACCTGGAAAGATTCGAATCTCTTCCAGGTCGCCAAGGGTCTGCCCCCTCAGGGGATCTACTCGTGAGATGCGCTCGATCTCGTCACCGAACCACTCGATCCTCGTAGCCCGATCCTGCTCGTAGACGGGGAACACCTCGACCACGTCTCCCCGCACCCTGAAGGTTCCCCTGTGAAAGTCTATGTCATTGCGTTCATATCGGATCTCCACGAGCCTTCTTAGAACCTTGTCCCGATCAACCATCTGCCCCTTCGAGAGGTGCAGGGTCATGGAGCCGTAGTGCTCCGAAGCGCCTATTCCATAGATACATGAGACCGAAGCTATGATGATCACGTCTCGACGTGAAAGGAGCGCCTGAGTGGCCGCATGGCGCATGCGGTCGATCTCCTCGTTCACAATCGCGTCCTTCTCGATATAGGTATCCGAAGCGGGCACATAGGCCTCGGGCTGGTAGTAGTCGTAGTAGCTTACGAAGTACTCCACCGCGCTCTCGGGAAAGAGATCGCGGAACTCACCATAGAGCTGTGCCGCCAAGGTCTTGTTGTGGGCCAAGACCAGGGTCGGCCTGCCATACTCGGCGATGACGTTGGCGACTGTGAAGGTCTTGCCTGAGCCCGTGATACCAAGCAGGACAGTATCGCGCTCGCCTCGGCGGAGCCGCTCGAGGATACTCTTGATGGCCTTGGGTTGGTCACCCGTTGGTGTGAAGCTGCTCTGGAGTCGAAAGGTGTCCTTCATGCTCATCTGCAGGTTCGAGCCACGCGCGCGGCCCATCCTCCGGATCGACCAGGGCCATGAAATTAGGCACAGCTCCTGCTGGTCATTTCGCCTTCATTGGCTATGATTGCTTGCTTTGGACGCAGGGCCATTTCTCCGTCCTTCATTACGATGCCTTCGATGCCCAAAATAGTCTTCGTCTGCTACGGCAATATCTGCAGGAGCCCCTTTGCCGAGCACTATGCACGAAAACGCTACCAGGAGTTGGGACTTTCTCACATCCTCTTTCTCAGCGCCGGGGTTGGCGCGGTGCCAGGCACCCA
>JAVEWA010000416.1:0-6213 GCA_034004785.1 Polyangia bacterium | reverse complement strand
CGGGCTTGGCGGGCTTGGGTGCCTCGACGACGGGCTTGGCTGGCTCGACGGCGGGCTTGGGAGCCTCGGCGACGGGCTTGGCTGGCTCGACGGCGGGCTTGGGAGCCTCGGCGGGCGCCTCGGCCTTCGCGGGCTCGTCCTTGATGGGCTCCGGCTTCTCCTTGGCGCCCTCGGCAGCCTCGGACGCCGCGCCAGAGACGTTCCTCGCGGGTTCGGGCTCCTTCTTGGCCTTCACCAGGATGCCGGAGGCCCGCTCCCTCAGCTTCCGCTCGAAGTTGTCCTCGACGGCCCACTCGCGCTGCACGCTATTGTTAATGCGGAGCTCCTGGCGAATGTCCTGCAAGACATGGAGGATGTTCTCCAGCCGTCTGTAGTGGAACAAGAAGAGTATGATCGCCACAAGCAAGCCCATTCCTGCAACGAACAGCAGCTCTTGAAAAACACTCATCTGTCCCTCCCGTGGAAAACCACTGGTGGCCCAGTATTGTCCATTTCGGCCAGGACCCGCAAGGTTTGAATCTCCGCTCTAATCTGTTCGCGTCGATCCGCCCGGACGTCCGTAAACCTGCTTCGATTCCCTGCCCGCCTCTCCCTGCCCGCCTCTCCCTGCCCGGCTCGGAATAAGGTAGAACCTTTGCTACCCAAGCGACTCGAGATCGTGGAGGGCCTCCACCGCGCTCATGTAGCGGTCGGCCGGGTCTCGCTCGATGAGGTTCTTGATGATCCGGAAGATAGGCAGCCGGCGCACCGCCGGAGGAGCCGGCTTGGGCTCCTTGGTGAGCTGGTTCTTCGCGGCCTCGAGGCCCTTGCCCTCGAAGGCGGGCTCGGCGGTGAGGAGCTCGTAGCCGAGCAAACCCACGGCGTAGAGATCCGACTGAGGCGTGACCACGCCCATCTCGAGGAGCATCTCTGGCGCCAGGTATCCGGGTGTGCCCACCCGCTGCCCCGCCGCGGTGAGGGGCGCGCAGAAGGTCGCGCGGTTTCCCCACAGGCCCTTTGAGAGCCCGAAGTCCAGCACCTTCACCCGGAAGGTCTCTCCGGGAGACCAATCGTCTTGTGGCGCACAGAGGAAGACGTTGGATGGCTTGATGTCCCTATGGACGATGCCCTGATCGTGGGCGGCGCAGAGCGCCTCCAGCACATGGGTCAGGATCCGCCGCACCTCCTCTGGCTTGGCCGGGCTCGTGTACATGAGCTGGCTGAGGGCCTGCCCATAGAGGCGCTCCATCACGATGTAGAGGATGCCCGAGTCTGTCTCGCCCCAGTCGAGCACGGCCACGATGCGGGGATGGCGAAGCTCCATGGCCATCTTCGCCTCCCGCTTGAACCTCTCCACCGCGGCGGGATCGATGTCGAGCACCCTGCGGCGGAGGGCCTTGATCACGACCTCCGCGCCGTCCTCGACTCGCACCCCCTCATAGACCAGGGCGTAGCCCCCCGTGTCCAGCACCCAGCCGACCTTGTAACAGCCGGCGACCAGCTCACCGTGGGAGAGCAGGTTCTCAGAGTCTCCGCCCAGCAGATTGTCGTTATCGCTCATCACCCCACTTTGCCAAGCGGAGCAGACAATGACAATCGAATCCTGGGCAGGCGCCTGTCTGTTCGTGGTCTCATGCGAGCGCCGCGCTTTGCTCCGGCCTCGCCTCGGGGCCCGCTTCGGGGCCCGCTTCGGGGCCCGCTTCGCTCCGGGGCTCGCCTCGGGGCCCGCTCCCGGGCCCGCTTCGGGGCCCGCTCCCGGGCTCGTCCACCATGGTTGACGGCATGGTTGGCTGGGCGAGCCGAAGGGCTATACTCAGAGAACCGCGCGGAGAGGCCATCCTGACGAGGAGTCGAAGATGAAGGGCTCATCCACCCCAGACAATCGCAGGCTGCTCGCCACCCTCTTCGCCCTGGCCTCCATCCTGGGCCTCGCGCCCGGCTGCTACGTAGTTGACTCCGAGGACATCGAGACCACTAGCATCTGGGCCCACTTCTGGCTCGAGCAGGAGGGCGACGAGCCAGTTATCGCAAGGGGCGAGCTGCGCGTGGGAGGCCCTCTCGGTTCCATCGTGGATCTCTCTGGCGGAGAGCAGCTGCGGGTGAACGGCACCCGCCTGGCCGAGTGGATGGACCCCATCACGGGCTACCGCTGGCTCCGCGGCATCGTCCCTGCTGATCCGGACGGCTCCTACCTCGTCGAGCTCGTGCGCACGGAGGAGGTGCTCGCCTCGGCGGTGGAGATGCCCGAGACGCCGCTCATCCTGGACACCTTTCCAGAGGAGCTCGTGCAGACCATGGACCGGATCACGCTGTGGTGGGACACGAGCGGCGCCGAGACGAGCGTGGACATCCTCGTGGAAGGGAGCTGCATCAGCACCTTGAGCTACCAGAGCGTCCCGGACAACGGATCTTTCGAAACCGACTGGGTCGAGGAGCAAAACCCGGCCCAGCCGAGCGACTGCCCGATCAAGGTCTCGGTGTCGAGGGGAGTCACAGCCCTTGTCAGCTCCGCCTTCAAGGGGGGCTACTCGGAGGCGCACCGGACTGACAGCGTCACCCTGGGGTTCGACTCCTACCTGGACTGAGCTCGGGCGATGGGATACCCGCTCACCTACCTCTACCTCGCCTGCTTCGTGGCCATGGTGGTTGCCGGCACGGCCATCTGGCTGACCGTGCCACCCCAGCCAGCCCGGAAGTGGCTCCTGCTGACCCCCCTCTGCGTGGGGGCCTGGACCTTCTCGGACTTCCTGTCGAACCTCGCAACGGAGCCCGCGACCCTCCGGAGCATCGGCTTGATGTTCGCGCCCTTCTGGATGCCCATCCCTTTCCTGGTGCTCTGGACCGCGATCCACTACTCCCTCCCAGAGACTAGCCGCTGGCGCAGGCCGGCCGCTGGGCTGCTGCTATTCTCGCCGGTCCCGGCCTGCCTCGCCCTGGCCTACAGCTCCTCGCTCCACTCCAGGGTTGCCCCGGCCTGGGAGAACGGCCTGTACTTCGTGCCCCAGGCCACGCCCTGGCATCTGGTGCCCATCGCCTATTTCCTGGTGGCGGTCGGCGGATCGGCCTGGACGCTTCATCGCGCCGCCCAGCGCACGGGCGCGCCCGTCGTCAAGGCCATGTCCCACTTCTTCGTGCGCGGCATGATCCCGGCGTCCCTGATCGCGGCCCTTGCCAATGGCGGGCTCTCTCTCTTCGGGCTGTCGCCTCCCCACATCGGCAGCGTCATGGCCGCGGTGCTCCTCGGGTTCGTCGCAGTGGGGGTCGCGACGCGAGGCTTCTTCCAACCGGTCTATGAGGTGCTCCGCGACCGGGACCAGGCGCTGGCCTCCCTGTCGCGCCGGGAGGAGCTTCTGACCGCAATGCCCTTCGGGGTGGGCATCGTGGACATCAGCGACTTCAGCCTCGTGTTTCGCAACGCTCCCTTCGAAGCCCTGGTGCCCCCCTCCTGGGAGAATGCGCTCCTAGGCGAGGTCCGGGCCAGGGCCTCTCGGAACCCCGGCCCGAGCGGCGACCTGATCCGCACGGAGATCATCCTCGAGCCCGACGCCGCGCCAGCGAGGGTGCTCCAGGTGAGCTCGGTGCCCTTCTCCTACGGCGGCAGGGAGGCCTGCCTGCTGAGCGTCAGGGACATCTCCAGAGAGCGCTCGCTGGAGGAGCGCCTCCGCCAGGCCGAGCAGCTGAAGGCCCTCGGCACCCTCGCCGGCGGGATCGCGCACGACATGAACAACATCCTCTCGGTGATCATGCTGCTGGCGGACGGGATCGATGCCAGCGGCCCCAATCCGGAGCCCGTCAACAAAGCCGCACAGCGCATCGTCGGGGCCTGCCGCCGGGGCCGCGATCTCACGAGCAACATCCTCGCCTTCACCCACCAGCGAAAGCCCCAGTGGAGCCCGGTGTCGGTGCCGGCCCTGATCCAGGCCACCCTGGAGCAGATCCGCCCGAGCCTGCCTGCCCAGGTAGCGCTGGAGGTGAGCTTCGAGCAGGACCTCCCCGGAGTGCTCGGCGACGAGACCCAGCTGCAGCAGGCCCTCGTGAACCTCTGCCGGAACGCGGTGGAGGCCATGCCCAAAGGAGGGCGGCTGCTCGTCCTGGGAGACAGGGTGAGGAGCCCGCATCCACGCCCACCGGTCCCCGCTGGAAGCCGAACGCCAGACTGGCTGGTGCCTGGAGCTCTGGTGCCAGGAGCTCTGGTGCCCGGAGCTCCGGTGCCCGGAGCTCTGGAGCCAGGAGCTCTAAAGGGCGTCGGCCCGCTCTCCGGCTCGACGTTCTTTCCTGGAGTGCAATCCTCCGAGGCTCCGACGAGCCCGGACGCCGGCCTGGCGCTTGGCCTCGCTGGATCTCATGCGACCGCGGACTCTGCGCCCCAGTCCAAAGAGCAGCTCCTGAGGCTCCGGATAGAGGACACTGGGGAGGGAATGGACGAGGCCACGAGGCGGCGCTGCGTGGAGCCCCTCTTCACCACGAAGCCCATCGGACGCGGCACCGGGCTCGGGCTCGCGGTGGTGCTGAGCACCGTGAGCAGACACGGCGGCTCCATGCTGGTGGAGAGCGAGCCAGGGAAGGGGACCCGCATGACGATCCTCCTGCCCGTCCCCCAAGGCACCAGGCAGGAGCTGACTCCGGAGGTGAAGCGCCCTTCCAGCTCCCCCTCCCTGAAGCTGCCAGTTGGGGCCCCGCCCCCCGCCGTGCTGCTCGTGGACGACGAGGAGGAGCTGCGCGGGCTCGCCAGGGAGGAGCTCGAGGCGCTCGGCTGCCGGGTGGTGGAGGCGGCGGACGGGTTCGAGGCCCTGCGCCTTCACCTGGAGGAGTCGGGCACCGTGGATGTGGTAATCCTAGACCTGGTGATGCCAGGGCTCGACGGCGCCGAGACCTTCCACAAGCTCCGCGAGCGGGAGCCTGAGCTCCCGGTGGTGCTCATGTCGGGCTACGGACACGAGGCAGACGTCGAGAAGCTCCTTTCGGAGGGAGCCTGCTACTTCCTGGCCAAGCCCTTCGACCGGAAGACCCTGGCCGCGAGGGTGCAGCGAGCCATGACCGGGCGACCAGAGGTCGCCGGAGCGCCGGCCTCGCCGGCTGATCCTGGAGGAACCCAATGACCACCGAGCCCTTCTCCGCCGAGCAGCTCTACGGCTTCATCGAGAAACAGGTGGCGCTAGGCGCCCGCCGGCCCGGCAGCGACGCTGGACACGCCAGCGAACGGATGCTGGAGGGCATGCTGCGTGGCTTCGGCCTGGAGTCGGTCAGGTCAGAGCCCATCCCCATCACCAGGTGGGAGGCCGGGGAGAGCCGGCTGGAGGTGGCCTCGCCAGGCGGCGCCTTCCAACCAGTGGACTCATACCCCATCCCCTACGTGGCCTTCACCGGGCCCCAAGGGGTGGAGGGCCCCCTAGTCTTCGCGGACCGGCGCACCCTCTTCCACCGAGGCGCCCGCCGAGCCTGGAGGGGCGCGGTGGTGGTGACCGAGATCGGCTTCCCGCCCCTCCCCCTGGGGCTCCTCCTCCGCCTGGCGCGCGGCCTGTACGATCCCCACGGGACGGCGGGGCAGGTCAGCCACCCGGCCACCTGGGTTCGCCTCGGATGGCACCTGTATGGCGAGGCGGTGCGGGCGGGGGCAAAGGGCTTCATCGGAGTGCTCTCAGACCAGCCAGGGGGTTCGGCCAGGATGTACGCCCCATACGGCTTCAAGGAGAAGGACATCATGGAAAAGCCCCTGCCAGCCTTCTGGGTGGGGCGCGAGGCAGGCAGCTCCCTCGTTGGGCTGGCGCGCTCCGGCGGGGCCAGGGCCCGGCTGCTGCTCCGGGGAGTGCGCGAGCCGGGCGTCACCCACAACATCGTGGGCGAGATCCCTCCCCGCGAGCCCTCCCCGGGCGGCAAAGGGGCCGAGGAGGTCATGGTCCTCTCCTGCCATCACGACTCGCCCTTCGCCTCGCCGGTGGAGGACGCCTCTGGGGTGGCCGTGGTGCTGGGGCTGGCCCGCCGCCTTGCCAAGGAACCCCTCGCTAAGCGGCGCCTCTACGTGGTGCTCACGGCCGGCCACTTCTACGGCTCCATAGGCACCCGGACCTTCATAAGGGAGCATCCGGAGGTGGTCGGCCGCACCGCGGTAGGGGTCACCATCGAGCACATCGGCAAGGAGGCAGTCGAGGACACCTCTGGCCGCCTCGCCCCCACGGGCCTGCCCGAGGCCACGGGCATCTTCGTACCCTTCAGCGACGCGGTGCGCGACATCGT
>JAVEWA010000415.1:0-6216 GCA_034004785.1 Polyangia bacterium | reverse complement strand
CGGGGTCGGCGCAGTCGGTCAGGCCGTCGTTGTCGTCGTCAATGCCGTTGTTGCAGTCGATCTCGGCGCCAGCCTCGCTGATGCAGCCGGCGGAGCAGCCGTCACCGCCGATGTTGTTGCCGTCGTCGCACTGCTCGCCCCGCTGGGCCTGGACTATGCCGTCCCCGCAGAGCCCTTCGTTGGCGGGGGCGCCCGAGGCGCAGGCGCCGAGGGCGAAGGCGGCCGCAAGGAGTAGTGACAGAGAGCGCATGGCAGACCTCGTATAGGCTGAACGGATATTTTCATCACGATGACGCTATGATTATAGCAGCTTTTTCCAAAGCGGGGGTGCTCGCGTTGACCGCGGAGCAAACGTCAAGGCGATCGGCACGGCGAATGACGAGGTGGTCGATGAGGCAATCGACAGGGCGAGGGACAAGACTGTCTCACGAAAAACTGAGCCAGCTCAGAAAGGCACCCCGACAGCGCTGCAGAGGAACTTCATGTAGGGGGCTCCGAGCTGGAAGGCGCGCGCCACGTCCGAGAGGAACCTCGAGCTCGTGGCGTCGGACTGCCTGAGGCTCTGCCCGACGAAGAAGTCCTTGCGCATTAGGTCCTCGACCAGCGGGTGGTTGGGGTCGTAGCCCCGCGGCGGGCGCTTTAGGGAGTCCCCTCCAGGAGAGAACACCGCAAGGAAGCCTCTGGCCATGCTCGCTCGCTTCCATGCCGTGGGGTCCTCCACGATGGCGTCGCGGACGGCCGCGGCGGTCCTTGGATCCGGGTGCCAGATACCCATCCCAACGAAGACCTCCCCTGGCTCGAGGTGAACGTAGAAGCCTGGCGCGTGCACGTCCTTGCCGGTCGAGTGCCTGAACTGGATCCCGAGGTGGGTCTTGTAGGGGCTCTTGTCAGTGGAGAACCGGGTGTCCCGATGGATGCGAAACATGGACTTCTTGGGATCGGCCACGAAGTTGGCGCTTATCTTGGCGATGAGCGGCGCCATGTCCCTGATGAACTCCATGGCGGGCTGCTTGACGTGGTCCTCATAGTCATCCCGATGGGACTCGAACCAGTCCTTTGCGTTGTTGGCCTTCAGCTTCTCGAAGAACGAGAAGAGCGCTGGTGTGAAGTACGCCTTCTGCTTGGTCATGCGGGTTCCTCCCTCGGCCTCGGAGTCTAGCCTCCCCGGGGCCGCCTGGCCAGCCGCTCATGTCCGGCCATGGCGCGTGGCGTAGCCTTCCCCTGAGTTCATACCACGTGCCTCGAGAGCTGGAGTCAGTGCTGAAGAAGGCGTCTCGATCCTTTCCCTCCGTGGTCCTGACGGGCCCTCGTCGCGCGGGCAAGACCTGGCTTTTGCGGCACCTCATGCCCAGGGCAAGCTACCTGCTGGTTGGAGATCCAGAGGTCGTGGCTCGCGTTCGTGCGGATCATCAACGGGCCCGAGATCTGCGATGGCGGCGACTTCGGCTCGGACTCCTGTCTCGCGCGGGGTTTCTACGGCGGCACGCTTACCTGCAATTCCTCGTGCGACGCAGTCTCGGACGGGACCTGCGACACGGCCCAGTGCGTGGCCGTGAGCCAGGCGGAGGGGAGCGGCGCGGTCGAGGAGGTCACCCTCGACGTGACCCAGGGCGAGGTGTGCTACCTGGTGGTGGACGGCTACGCGGGAGCGTTAGCCGGCTACACGATCGAGGTGGCCTGCGACAAGCAGTAGGGGCACGTGAAGCCATTACCGAGCGGCCCGGATCCGGACGTCGCCTCGATGGCTGACTAGCTGGATTTGGGGGCCGCCTCCGGCCACCAGGGTACGGAGCCAGCCAGGGGACTTGGACTGGTGTGGGAATTCGGACTCCACCAGGCCCTGCCGGGCCTCCGCCGTGATCGTGGCCCTGAGGTCGGGGGGCAGGGCCAGGGACAGGAGGCCGCGGCGGGTGAGCGCCCTGCTGTCTGCGCCGAGCCGGGAGCCTGGGGAGAGGGTGAGCTGGAGCTCGCCCACCCTGGTCTCGAGGTGCAGGCGGGTGAGGCGGCCCGTGGCCCTGATGTTGCCGGCGCCGGTCACGAGGTCCAGGGACCCTGAGACGTCGCTCACCCTGATCTCGCCATCCCCGGTGCGGCCTGTGACGTCGCCCTCGAGGTCTGCCACGTCCAGGAAGCCCCGATCGGTCTCGAGGACGAGGGAGGTCCGGCGTGGCACGGTCAGCACGAAGGCGAGCTGGTATCTCCGCTGGTTGGGATCCGCGGGGTGGTGTCCGCGGATCCTGAGGACCCCTTTGTTCTTTGTGGCCCGGCAGGAGAGCTTGTCGAGGCTCCTCTCGGCGCCCCGCAGGGCGGTGACCCGGCTGTGGGCCTTCACCGTGACCAGGCCAGCTCGCCCCGGGCGGACGAGGATCCAGCCGTTGGGGGTGGAGAGGTGAACAGGGGTGCCGGGCTTGACCGGGATGACCTGCTCAGTGGTGCGCTTGGCCGTCACCACGTCGCAGGCCGAGGTAGAGAGCGCCAGGCCAGGGACCAATAGGGCGACCAAGAAGGCTCCAGGGCTCGGACATGGGCTCATCGGCTCATCGGCTTTGCTCGGGGCGCTGTCGCTGACCGTCCCCAGAGGATAATCCATTGCAGCGACCGGAGGGTAGAGTCGAGTGACGGGGTGTCGAGTGACGAGGTGTCGAGTGACGGGGTGTCGAGTGACGGGGTGTCGAGTGATGGGGTGTCGAGTGACGTGCCGAGCACGGTCGTCCTTTCTCGGGGATCATCGCGCGGGGACTCGAGAATTGTCGAGCCGAATACTCACGCCGCGCTGCCACGCCGAATTGTCGAGCGCCCCGGGTCAGATGGGGCTAGAGTGTGCGGATGAATCCCCCCTCGGTCGGCTCAGACATTGGCGCCATGTGCGGCAAGTGCAAGCGCGAGACCTGGCACGTGGTCCTCGCCATGGTGGACGGGACCATCGCGCGAGTGCAGTGCAAGCTCTGTGACGCTCAGCACCGCTTCAGGCCGCCTCCAGGGGCGGCTGGCAGCGGCTCGGGGCGCACCAGGAAGTCCTCCGCCAAGGCGGGGGACGGCCCAGGGGACGCCCAGGCGGGCGCTGGCCGGGCCAGGGAGCCGGAGGGCCCCACGGTGGAGGCGGACCTCTCCCGGCCGGCCCGGGCTTACCGGGCCGATCAGGTGTTCCAGATTGCGGATCGGGTGGAGCATCCGACCTTTGGCAGTGGAGTGGTGGAGCTCTCCGAGCCGGGCAAGATCACGGTGTACTTCACATCGGGCCGCAAGATCCTGGCCCAGGCCCGGGCCGAGGCCCAGCTCCAGCGCCGCAGGCCCTCCTTCGTGGAGCCGGAGGCCGACGAAGCAAGCGAGGCCGAGGGAGCGGGACAGGACGAGCGGCCAGCTTTTCCTCACCCCTAATCGCGCGTCATCCGTTCTTCGATCGTGTAAAGCCCCTCATCAAAGCGAAGAGAGCCAGGAGGACAAGGGGCGTCCATGGGCATCCATCGGATCCGGCTCTGCAGCCGCAGCCTCCGATGGTCAAGCCGGCATCCCTCGGGGAGGCAGCCATCCCGGGCTCGGGCCCAGGCTCTACGTCATGATTCGAGGAGGCGCCTGGGCTTCGCAGACGGGGACCGACGATGAGAGTAACGGATGGGCTCGGACAGAGCATGGGCAACCCTGATGGGGCCAAGAGCACGAAGGTCTCGACCGTATCGCTGTCCAGTGCGAGGGCGGCTCTGATTCGAAAGACGAGCTGCATCGTTGCGCCCGGGGGGACCTCTTCGTGGACAATCGCCGGTACATCGTGAGCGAGCCACGAAGATGCATCCGAGAGTAGGCTGGGTTCGCCGTTGGGCCTGGGCGCAGCTCCCAACCAGATCTGACCTGGGAGCCAGGAGCTGGCGCCCACGTTTTCGAAAACCGCCCAACAGGTGGACTCCTCGCCAGGCGTCAGCCTGCGAGGATAGGAGAAGTCGATCAGGCGAGCGGCGAAAGGAGGTGGCGGGACCCCGAGCGTCTGGGGAGGCCCGTTGTCAAGTAGGCCGTCGCAGTCGTCATCCAGGTCGTTGCAGATCTCCTGAGTGGGCTCTTGGAGCCGCTCGCAGCTCAGACAGCCCTCCACGCAGCGCAGCAGCCCAGCGGCGCAGATCCCCTGCTCGCCAGTGTCACAGCGCAGCTCGCCGCCAGCAGGATCAGGTCCATGACAGTCGCTCCAGGGGCCCCACGAGCAGCTCGTCGTGTCGCAGGAGCGGCTCTGGCTCCCGCAGTCGCAGCAGTCCCGCTCCTCTATCGTGCCTGGCGCGCAGTCTCCTCCTCCCACGCACTCGGTCCACTCGCCCCAGACACAGGAGGACACGCAGGATCGGCTTCGGGTACCGCAGAAGCCACAGAGCTCGGACTCGGTTTGCCCGGGGCTGCACACGCCCTGGCCCGTACAATCGCTCCAGACGCTCCACTGGCAGTCGGATTGGCAGGAGCGACTTCTGGTGCCGCAGAGCCCGCAAGCTTCGGTTTGGATCTGCCCGGAGACGCAGGCGCAGTCTGCGATGTTGATCCTTCTGGAGGCCGTGTGGGTGTTGTCGAAGGTCCGGCTGTTGTGCACGATGCCATAGGTGCAGCCGCGCGCTTCGTACACCATCAGGGATCCCCAGGGGTCGCCATAGTGGTAGAGGACGACGTGGGTTGAGCTCGCCAGCGCGTCACCCGGCAGCAGCTCTGCCCGCGGGATCACGCTCCAGTTGGCCCGGTCGAACCTGAACTCGTTGGCTGTGTATGGGCCGTGACCACAATCGTTTACCTCGATGGGGTTGGGGACCTGCCAGACCTTGGTCACGAAGCCAGAGCAGTCTGCTCCGTATGTGCCTGAGTGACTGCAGCTCTTGCCTCCGACGCAACACCCAGAATCAGGCGTACAGTCCATGCAGCCATTGGTCTCCTGGGCCGTGTAGCATGGATCACAGTGACCAGCGGGGCAGCCTGTCAAGTTGGGAGCGCAGGGGTTGGAGCCCGACGCGCACCAGCAGCCGCCTCCCCAGTAGTAGGAGAAACCCACTCCCGATGCCCCACGACAGATCAGCTCATCGCGGGTGTTCCAGGGAGGAGCGCCGAGCGCTGAAGAATCCGACAGGAGCAAAAAGAGCCCGAGGGCGAGGAAGGAGCCGAAGGGCAGCGGCGGGCGGAGCCCAGTGCCGGATCCTTCTAGCTTTGCCACATGAGTCAACCGATGACCCCCGAGCGCTATTTCGACACCTGAGGTCATCTTGCCACATCGCAGCAGCCCGTGTCTCGGGCTAATGAGAGGCTCTCTGGATGGGGAGGGGTGAGCCACTGCCTTTTCGGGTCCAACGGAGCTAGAACTCGGTGTTGGAGACCACGCCGGGGTGGCCCACTGCCCAGAGCCGGCCGTTCGAGGCGAAGTCGAAGTCCAGGATGACGGTGGGGACGCCTCCCTGGAGCACGCCGGGGGAGAGGTCCATCCAGGTGGCGCCGTTGTCTCTCGTGCAGCGCAGGACGCCCGAGGGGGATTGCAGCGCGCAGACGCGGGTAGAGCTCGCTGGATCCACGCGAAGCTGCGAGGCGGAGAAGGCGTGGATGGGAGCGAAGGCGAAGCCGGCGTCGTCCGATCTCCAGACGCGGTCCGAGGTGATGGCGTAGAGCACGAGTGGGTTGCTCGTGGCCCAGCGCAAGGCCACGGTCCCACCGCCGAGCGGCAGCGCGCTGCACTGGTCGGTCACCAGGTCGCAGAGGTGTGCGCCCCCGCCGCTGCACCAGATCGCGACCTTGTCGTGGTTGTTGCGGGGCATGTCGAAGCCGAGGATCTCGGCGCAGCCAGTGGGCAGGGGGTCCAGGGTCTCGATCCGGGTGAAGGTCACCCCGTGGTCCGCCGAGAAGTGGAAGCTCGACGCCGAGCGCCAGACCAGGGCGGAGGGCGTTCCATCCACGTAACGCATCTCCTGCGGGGGCCAGGGCGTGGCCCAAGGGGTCCATGGATGGGTGAAGCTCGCGCCTCCGTCCGTGGACCAGGCGAGCACCATGGCGAGCTCGGTGTTGGGCGGCGGCACCGGCTGGAGGGCGGCCACCAGCACTGAGCCGTCGCGCGGATCGTAGCCTAGGCCCTTGGGGGTGCCCAGGAAGCCCGGCGTGTCCGAGAAGCTCACGATGGTGACCGGGGTGAAGGTGAGGCCGTCGCTGCTCCTGAAGACCGCCATGTTCAGGTTGCTCCCGGTGGCCGCCGGGAGCACCGCCATGGTGGTC
>JAVEWA010000414.1:0-6260 GCA_034004785.1 Polyangia bacterium | reverse complement strand
GGCCTCTGGAGTTCACTGCATCCTCTGCTTCGGTTCCCAGTCGCTCGACGTGCCGGCTTAGGTGCACGTCGAGCATGTGGACATATCGGCCGCCCTGGATCGATTGGGATTCTGCGTGAAGATAAGTTCCTCATCGCAAACAGCGCCAAAGGACGAGGTGTAGCCATGGTTAATCTGACCGTGAACAACCGCCCCATCACGGCACGTGAAGGGGAGACGATCCTCGAGGCCGCACGCGGCCAGGGGATCGAGATCCCCACCCTCTGTGCCGTCAAGGGCCTCCTACCAACGGGCGCCTGCCGGATCTGCGTGGTTGACGTGGAAGGCTTCCCTGGCCTCGTGCCCTCTTGCTCCTTTCCGGTGGCCGAGGGGATGAAGGTCCAGACCCATTCTCCACGGGCGGTGGCGGCGCGAAAGACCATCGTGGAGCTGCTGCTGGCCAACCACCCCGACGACTGCCTCTACTGCGTCAAGAATGGAGATTGCGAGCTCCAGAACTTGGCCAGGGATCTGGGCGTCCGCAAGCGGCGCTACCGTAACATCGCGGCCACTCACAAGAAGGACGTCTCGAGCCCGGGGATCGTACGGGACCCCGAGAAGTGCATCCTGTGCGGGCGCTGCGTCGCGGTCTGCAATCAGGTGATGGGCAACGACGTCCTCGACTTCGGCGGCCGCGGCGCCAAGGCCCGGATCGTCTGCGACGCCGACATCCCCATGGGCCTGTCGTCCTGTGTCCTGTGCGGCGCCTGCGTTGAGACCTGCCCGGTGGGGGCCCTCGCCTTCAAGAGCCAGATGGATCTGGTCCCGGATGGGCGCGTCGAGAAGACGAAGGTCACTTGTCCCTACTGCGGGGTGGGCTGCCAGATCGACCTACACCACAAGGACGGCAAGTACATCTGGTCCACTGCCGCGAGCGAGAACGCCGAGAAGCAGCCGAACCAGGGGATGCTCTGCGTCAAGGGACGGTTCGGGCTGGACTTCCTGAACCGAGAGGACCGCCTGACGAAGCCGCTAGTCCGCAAGGACGGGAACCTCGAGGAGGTCACCTGGGAAGAGGCGCTGGACTTCACAGCGAAGCGTCTGGGCGAGGTGAAGGCGGCGCACGGACCGGACTCGATCGGCTTCCTCGCCTCGGCCAAGTGCACCAACGAGGAGAACTACGCCCTCATGCGGCTCGCACGGGGGGTCATCGGCACCAACAACTTGGATCACTGCGCACGTCTTTGACACAGCTCCACCGTGGCCGGTCTGGCCACTACGCTCGGCTCCGGCGCGATGACGAACTCCATGTCGGAGGTCATCCGATCCAAGGTTGTCCTGCTCATCGGCTCGAACGCCACCTGGAACCACCCGGTGTTCGGCTCGATGCTGAAGCAGGCCGTGAGACGTCACGGGACCAAGCTCATCGTCTGCGATCCTCGCAGGATAGGCCTGGTGGACTCAGCCGATATCTGGCTGCAGCACAGGAACGGCTCGGACGTCGCCCTCCTGTCCGGGCTCGGGCACATCATCCTCAGGGAGGGATGGGCCGACACCGAGTACATCGAGAAGCGCACCGAGGGCTTCGAGGAGTACCGGAAGAGCATGGAGTGGTTCACCCCCGAGCGGGTCGAGGAGCTCACCGGCGTTTCGCAGGACCTGCTCTTCGAGGCAGCGAGGCTGTACGCCCGGGGAGGGCGCGGGGCAATCTACTACTGCATGGGCATAACGCAGCACACCCACGGCGTCGACAACGTCAAGGCCTGCGCCAACCTCGCGCTCATAACCGGGAACATCGGATACGAGGGAGGCGGGGTAAATCCCCTGCGTGGACAGTCCAATGTCCAGGGCGCCTGCGACGTCGGATGCCTGCCCAACGTGTTCACGGGCTACCAGCCAGTGACCACCCCCGAGGTGCAGAAGAAGTTCAGCGACCATTGGAAGTGTCCGCCCACCGAGGTGAAGCCGGGCATGACGGCCACGGCAATGGTGCCGGCTTCAGGCGAGTCCATCAAGGCGCTCTACATCATGGGTGAGAACCCTATGGTGTCGGATCCGAACCTCAACCACGCAGAGGCCTCTCTCAAGAAGCTCGATCTCCTGGTGGTTCAGGACATCTTCCTCACCGAGACCGCTCGCATGGCCGACGTGGTGCTCCCCGCCGCCGCCTTTGCCGAGAAGTACGGCACGGTGACCAACACCGAGCGCCGGGTCCAGTTCACGAACAAGGCCTTCGACCCACCGGGCGAAGCCCGTCCGGATCACGAGATCATCGCAGAGGTCGCGGCCCGGCTCGGAGCCGAAGGGTTCCCCAGGACCGCGGAGGCTCTCTGGAAGGAGCTCACGGATCTGACTCCCCAGTACGCGGGAATGACCTGGGAACGGCTGCGGGATCATGGCCTCCAGTGGCCTTGCCCGACTCCCGATCATCCCGGGACGCCCGTCTTGCACAAGGACAAGTTCTCCATCGGCCGGGCCAAGCTCACGCCCATGGAGTACCGCGCACCGGCAGAGGAGCCCGACGAGGCCTACCCTCTCAGGCTCAGCACCGGGAGGCTGTTGCAGCACTACCACACCGGCTCCATGACCCGCCGGGCCAGGGTGCTCGACTACCTTGTTCCGGGTGGACACGTGGAGATCGCCTGGGCCGACGCCGCGCGCATGAGCATTCGCACCGGGGACAAGGTGCGGGTCACCACCCGGCGCGGATCGATCGTCACTACGGCCGAGGTAGGGGACAGGGTCGATGAGGGGTCCCTCTTCGTGCCCTTCCACTTCCATGAGGCGGCGGCCAATCGCCTCACCAACGATGCCCTGGATCCCGTGGCCAAGATCCCGGAATACAAGGTCTGTGCAGCTCGCATCGAGCGCATCGCGGAATGACCTAGGGAGGACCGATCATGAGCATGGCCGCACAATCAGTCATCGAAGAAGTCTTCGAAAAGTATCCGAGAGCCTCGCGCGATACCCTCATCCCTATCCTGCAGAGCGTGCAGGAGAAGGCTGGCTATCTATCCCAGGATGCCATCGCGGAGGTGGGCAGACGCCTGAAGCTGTCCTCCGGCGCCGTGTACGGGGTAGCCACCTTCTACAACCAATTCCGCTTTCAGCCCCTCGGGAAGTACCACTTCATGCTCTGCCGCGGCACTGCATGTCACGTGAAAGGCTCGAAGAAGCTCCTGGATCACGTGATCGCCCTCCTTGGCATCCAGCCGGGCCAGACCAGCCGGGACAAGCTGTTCAGCCTGGAGGTGGTGGCATGCATGGGCGCCTGCGGCCTGGCCCCGGCCATCAGCTTGAACGGCGAGGTCCACGCCAAGGTCACCCCCAGGAAGCTCACGCGGCTCGTCGAGTCCTGCCGGGCCATGGGGGAGCAGCGCATCGGCGCGTGAAGGCTGAAATCCGAGGCTGAGCACGCACGAGCACGGCTACGGCTACCCGACCACGAGAGGCTACCGGGGAGGGAAGGCGAAGGACTCCACCAGAACGAAGGCTGCCTGCACGTAGGAGGTGGGGCAGAGGGGGAAGCACTCCTTGCAGGCGCGGCACTCCTTGGCCGCGATCTCCGGGATGAAGGCGATCTCCTTGTGGATCCCACGGTCCACGAAGCCTATGGCGTGGGCCTGCTTCACCTCGGCGCAATAGCGCACGCAGAGCCCGCAGTGGATGCAGAAAGAAGAGTCCTTCTCGAAGCGGTCCCGTCTCGCGCCGTACTCGGCGCCGAGCGCTGCGAGCTGCGGAGAGTCGGGGGCGTGAGCCAGGAGCAACTCCAGGATCGAGCGTCTTATGCGGTCGATCTTCTCGGAGCGGGTCTTCACCACGAGGCCCGGCTCCACCGGGTGCGCGCAGGCGGCCACCAGCCGGGTCTGGCCGCGAGACTCGGCCTCCACCACGCAGATACGACAACCGCCGTGAGGCTGGAGCCGCTCGTGGTGGCATAGGGTTGGGATGGCGATCCCAGCGCTCCTCGACGCCTCGAGGAGGGTCGTTCCTTCTCGGGCCGTGACGGCCCGGCCATCGATCTGCAAGGATATCTCAGTCATGTTCCTTGCTCCTCGTCACGACGGCCCGCTGATCCTCGGGGAGCGGTGGGGGCACGGGAACGCCCGAGAGCTTCTTTACCGCGCCGAACCGGGCAGGGCACACCTCGAGGCAAGTCCCGCAGTTGGTGCACTTGTCCTGCAGGATGACGTGGATCTTCTTCTTGCCGCCTTCGATGGCCTTGGTCGGGCACTTTCGAAGGCACATCGTGCACCCGGTGCACTTCGCCGGGTCGATGTAGTAGTTGATCAGCGCCTTGCAGGACAGGGCTGGGCAGCGCTTCTCGCGGATGTGGGCCTCGTACTCCTCCCGGAAGTAGCGCAGCGTGCTCAAGAAGGGGTTGGGCGAAGTCTTGCCCAGGGCGCAGAGGGACGCCTCCACCGCCGTCTCCGCTAGCTGCTGAAGGACCTCGAGATCGGAGTCCTGTCCAAGGCCTTGCGTAATGCGCGTCAGGATCCGGTGCATCTGCCGCAGACCCTCGCGGCACGGCACGCACTTGCCGCAGGACTCCTCGGTGAGGAACTCGACGAAGTACCGGGCGACGTCCACCATGCAGGTGTCCTCGTCCATCACGATCATGCCGCCCGAGCCCATCATGGAGCCGGCCCGGGTGAGCTCGTCGAAGCCCACCTCCAGGTCCAGCTGCGACTCCGGGATGCAGCCACCCGAGGGCCCACCGGTCTGCATGGCCTTGAACTTCTTGCCCTTGGGGACGCCGCCTCCGATCTTGTAGATGACATCGCGAAGCGGCAGCCCCATGGGCACCTCCACCAGGCCGGTGTTTGCGATCTTGCCTACCAGGGAGAAGATCTTGGTGCCCTTGCTGCCTTCGGTGCCGATAGAGGCGAAGGCCGCCGCTCCCTCGTTGATGATGAGCGGCACGTTGGCCCAGGTCTCGACGTTGTTGATGTTCGTGGGCCGGCCCCAGAGCCCCTTGATGGCCGGGAAGGGCGGACGCGGCCGGGGCTCGCCGACGCGGCCCTCAAGGGACACGAGCAGGGCCGTCTCCTCCCCGCAGACGAAGGCGCCGGCCCCCCAGTGGACCTTCACTGAGAAGCCGAACCCGGAGCCCAGGATGTTCTCCCCAAGCAGGCCGTGCTCCTCGGCCTGTCTCAGGGCGATCTCCAGGTTCTTCACCGCCAAGGGGTACTCCTGGCGTATGTAGACGAATCCCTCGTGGGCGCCGATGGCATAGGCGCCGATGAGCAGACCCTCGAGCACGCTGTGCGGGTTGCCCTCCATGAGGGAGCGGTCCATGTAGGCCCCTGGATCCCCCTCGTCGCAGTTGACCACCACGTACTTCACGTCCTCCGGCGCCCGTCTCGTGAACTCCCACTTCACTCCCGTTGGGAAACCGGCGCCACCGCGGCCCCGGAGCTTGGACTCCTTCACCTCGGCGACGACCTGCTCCGGAGACATCTCGAACAGCGCCTTGGCAAGGCCACGGTACCCGCCGATGGCCAGGTAGTCTTCGATGCTCTGGGGGTCGATCTTCCGGTTGGGGCCGAAGACCAATCGCTTCTGGTGCCGGTAGAAGGGAATGTCCGGCTCCCGAACGGTCCGCTCGCCAGTGACTGGATCCACGTAGAGCAGCCGCTCGATGATCCGATCCTTCGCGAGCACCGACGCGGTGATCTCGGGCACGTCTTTGGGCGTGACCTGCAGGTAGCATGTCTCCTCGGGGTCGAGCACCACGATGGGGCCCTTCTCGCAAAACCCGTGACACCCCGTCCCTCTGACCTCCACCACGTCGCCCAGGCCCTGCTTCGCGAGCTCCTCGCGGAAGGCGCCGACCACCTCGGCAGCTCCGCAGGCCAGGCAACCCGTGCCCGCGCAGACCGTCACGCAGGGCTTGTTGGGATCCCGCTTCGCGATCACTTGCTGCCGGAGCTTCTCCAGCTCCTCTGACGATCTGAGGCTTGGCATGGTTCGTGCTCTATTTACTCGGCGCGGAGGGAACGCCCGTCCTGATCCCCACTTCTGCCCCTGGGCCTGAAGAGGGGCGGCTCCTTGGAGTCGTGTCGCGCCTCCGACACATGGTTCGCTTCGTTCTCCATCGCGATGCTTGGGCCAGGTTCATTCGTACTTCTTCAGGGCGTCCGTGGCGTCCGCGGGCGTCAGCTTGCCGTGGGTCTTGCCGTCTATCACCATGACCGGCCCCAGGGCGCAGCAGCCCAGGCAGTTCACGCTCTCCAGGCTAAACTTGAGGTCCAGATCCGTCTCGCCGGGCGCGATGCCGG
>JAVEWA010000413.1:0-6260 GCA_034004785.1 Polyangia bacterium | reverse complement strand
GCCCTCTTGACCGCGGCCTGGAGCATCAGGCACGCCGAGCGGCGATAGACGTCCCAGCCGTGCCGGTCGCCGAAGGTCAGCCACTCGACCGTGCCCCCGCTGCTCGGCCGGTAGGAGAGGCTGGCCACCCGCTGGTTGTAGAGGGCCGCCAGCACCTCACCGGGGCCCCGCAGCCGATCCGCGGGCACCAGGCTCCTGAGCTCGGTGCCGGACGGAATCAGCTTCTTCTCTCCCTCCACTTGGAGGAGAATCTCCCGGCCTTGGTCGCCGTTCACTTCCACAGGGCTCATCGTGCGGATCCTCTCCCGGCTGCCTCTCGGGCCGCCAGCTCTAGATCGTGGGCGGCCATGCGCCGCACCAGCTCACGGAAGGTGACCTGGGGCGCCCAGCCGATGGAGGCGCGGGCCCTCGACGGATCCCCAACCAGCAGCTCCACCTCGGTGGGCCGGTAGTAGCGGGGATCCACCGCCACCCTGGTCTCGCCCTGGGAGTCCAGGCCCCGCCGGCCCTCGCCCTCCCCCTCGAAGGTGAGCGGCATCCCCACCGCGGCGAAGGCCTCCAGGCAGAACTCCTCCACCGAGTGAGTCTCGCCCGTTGCGAGGACCAGGTCCTCTGGAGAGTCGCGCTGGAGCATGCGCCACATCCCCTCCACATACTCGGGGGCGTAGCCCCAGTCCCGCTTGGCCGAGAGGTTGCCGAGGAAGAGGGCGTCCTGGAGCCCGTGCCGGATCCGGCCCGCCGCCCGCGTGATCTTTCGCGTCACGAAGGTCTCTCCGCGCCGCTCCGACTCGTGGTTGAACAGGATCCCGTTGCAGGCGTAGAGCCCGTAGGCCTCGCGATAGTTTACCGTGACCCAGTAGGCGAAGAGCTTCGCCGCGGCGTAGGGGCTGCGGGGGTAGAAGGGCGTGGTCTCCCTCTGGGGGATCTCCTGGACCTTCCCGAAGAGCTCCGAGGTGGACGCTTGGTAGAACCTCGTCTCGATGCGAGCGTCCTTGATGGCGTCCAGCAGCCGGATGGCGCCCAGGGCGTCCACCTCGGCGGTGTACTCCGGCACCTCGAAGGAGACCTTCACGTGGCTCTGCGCGGCAAGGTTGTAGATCTCGTCGGGGACCACCCGCTCGATGAGCCTGGAGATGTTGGAGCCGTCCGTCAGGTCCCCGTAGTGGAGCGTGAGGTGCCGCCCCTCGGCCTGCGGCCCCTCGTAGAGGTGGTCGATCCGGGCGGTGTTGAAGGAGCTGGCCCTGCGGATGACGCCGTGCACCTCGTAGCCCTTGGCGAGCAGGAGCTCGGCGAGGTAGGAGCCGTCCTGACCCGTGACGCCCGTGATGATCGCTACCTTGCGCTTAGCCATGTGCCTTCTCTCCCTGCGATTCTCCGGCTGATCGGAGCGCTGCTATTCCGACCCTTCAGCGGGCCCGGCCCCCGGTCCGCTCCAGATACCACGCGTAGGTCTTCCTGATGCCCTCTTCCAGGCTGGTGCTGGCCTTCCAGCCGAGGGTCTCCAGGCGGCTGACGTCCAGGAGCTTGCGCGGAGTCCCGTCGGGCATGGCGCTGTTCCAGCGCACCTCGCCCGCGTAACCAACGACCCTGGCCACGAGCTCGGCGAGCTCCCGGATGGAGACGTCCTCGCCAACGCCCACGTTCAGGAACACGTCTCGGCCCGAGGGCTCGAAGCGGTCCATGAGGAACACCAGCGCGTCCGCCAGATCGTCCACGTAGAGGAACTCGCGCCTGGGGCTCCCGCTGCCCCACAGCTCCACCGGGCCGCCTGTCTCCTTGGCCTCGTGGAGCTTGCGGATCATGGCGGGCAGCACATGGCTCGACTGGAGGTCGAAGTTGTCCCCCGGGCCGTAGAGGTTGGTGGGCATGGCGGCGATGAAGCGGGTGCCGTGCTGCCGGTTGTAGGAGTAGCACATCACGATGCCCGCGATCTTGGCGATGGCATATGCGTCGTTGGTAGGCTCGAGAGGTCCAGTGAGGAGGTGCTCCTCTCGCATGGGCTGCGGCGCGAGCTTGGGATAGATGCAGGAGCTCCCGAGGAAAAGGAGCTTTCGCGCACCGTGCGCATGCGCGGCGTGGATGACGTTCGTCTCGATCTGTAGGTTCGTCCGGATGAAGTCCGCCGGGCAGGCGTCGTTGGCGTGGATCCCCCCGACCTTGGCCGCGGCCACGAAGACGTAGTCGGGCCGCTCGGCGGCGAAGAAACGATCCGTGGCTCGAGCGTCCGTGAGGTCCAGCTCGCCCATGTCGCGCCCTAGGAGCCGCTCGTAGCCCCCTCGCTCGAGGCGGCGCCACAGGGCGGAGCCCACGAGGCCAGTGTGGCCCGCAACGTAGATTTTCGCGTCCTTCTCCATGGTTCTCCTGCTGCTCTCCTCCCCCTCGGCCAGGCGCTGTGAAGATCCCTCGAGCCCTAGAGAAGGCGCCCAGGCGCCGGGAGAGGCCCCAAGACTCCAACGGAACGCGCAGCAGGTCAAGGCGTATCCAGCCACCAAGATGAGCTCTGGAAAGCCGCGTGGGCAAGGCGGGCAAACCGGGAGAGAGACCGGGAGAGAGACCGGGAGACAGTTAGGTTTCACCCGGCCGCCGAACGCGCTACCCTGCCATCCATGACCCTCCGGACATTCGTGGTCTTCGACCTGGACGGCACCCTGTGCGACACCCGCGGCGACATCGCCGACGCGGTGAACTTCGGCCTCGCCGCCCAGGGCCTGCCCCCGACCGGGTCCGAGGTCATCACCGGCTTCGTGGGAGACGGTGTCGGGCGCCTGGTGGATCGGGTGGTCGAGCACGTGGGCGGACCTCTCTCGCTGGCGCCGGAGGTGGCCCGGGCCCTGCTCGCCTACTACAGGGACCATCCCGTGGTGCACACGCGCCCCTACCCGGAGGTGACCCGGACCCTCGCGACGCTAGTGGACCTCACGGGCCGAGGCCTCGCCCTGGCGAGCAACAAGCCGACCGACCTCTGCGAGGTCATCCTCTCCCACTTCGGCTGGCGATCCATGTTCAGCGCTGTGCTGGGAGCGGACTGGGGCGGCCCGAGGAAGCCGGCGCCGGACGTGCTCTGGCGCCTGGCCTCGCTCCTCGGCCAGCCTCCCGAGGCGGGCGTGATGGTGGGCGACAGCCTCATGGATCTCGCCGCTGGCCGCGCCGCAGGCCTCGCCACCGTGGCCGCCCTCTACGGCTACAGGCCCCCGGAGGAGCTCCTCGCCGCCAAGCCCGACGCCGCAATCGAGGCGCCAGCGGAGCTGCCAGCGGCCTTCGAGGCCATCCGGTCCGCCAGGCGCTGAGCCGGAAGCCTCCCTCCCGCGCTCGTCCAAGCCTCCATCGCAAGGCCCCTCTGGCGCTCGAGGGTCGCTCAGGTCTGGGTCGGCACGATCCTGGCCGAGACTATCCTCTTGTCCTGGGTCAAAAGGGTAGCGCCCAGGACTCTGGCGGTTGCGACGATGATCCGATCCGCGGGATCGCGATGAAAGGACTCGGGCAGGGCCGCCACCTCGGCGGCGATCTCGGGCGAGATGCCGTGGCGTATCACCATCGGTGGCGCCGTGGCGCGCGCGAGCCAATCCCTCAAGGGGAGCTGAAGCTTGATGCGCCCCAGGTTGACGAGCATGGCGATCTCCCAAAGGGTGATGTCGGCGAGGTGCAGCGGTGTCTTGTCGGTGGCAGCCCCGAGGACAGCCTGCTGCTTTCGCGAGAGGTGACCGCCTCCGCTCACCCACCAGAGCAGGATGTGGGTGTCCAGCATGGGGATCATTTCGAGCGCCCCCCGAGCGCCTCCCAGTCCTCGGGTGGAAGGACCGGCCCGAGGACGTCGCCCAGGAACTCCACCGTCCCCTTCAGGGTTTGCTGAGGCCAACCATCCTCCCTCCCCATGGCTCCATGCACCTCCGCCACCGGAACTCCCCGCTTCAGAATCAGCACGGGCTCGCCGGTTCTAGCCACCTCGTCCAGGATGGCCAGGCACTGCGCCTTGAAATCCGATGCGTTCAAGGTTCTCATGTGACTAGTTTACGTGACCAGTCACGAGCGGTCAACCAGGAGGACGCGGGTGCGAAACGCGGAGGAAGAAGCCTAGTTGCCTCCGCCCTGGCGGATCCGGAGCCTGCCGAGGGCGAAGAGGATCAGGACCACGAGCAATATGAGCAGCCCCTCGGAGCCCCCGGAGGAGCTGCAGCCGAGGCTGATGTTCGAGTCGGTGACGTGGCCGCCCGACATGAAGACCACCACCTCGTCGGAGTGGCCCCCGGCCGAGGCGGACACCACGCGCTCGGCATCCTTCAGGAAGTAGTAGTAGTAGAGGTCGCCCTCGCCCTGCTCAGCGCTGCCGTCAAGGGCCCAAGCGAAGCGCACGCCCCAGAGGTCGTTCATGTCGGCGTCGTAGGCGCGGGCGAAGAGGTACAGGATGTCTTCGTCCTTGGCCCCGGCGCTCGACTCGGCCAGGATCTCCACCGAGGCGATCTGATCTTCCGTCACGATCTCCACGGTCCTCCGAGAAACCTCCACTCCTCCCAGCATCAGGCCGACCTCGGTGAGCCCGGTGGCGTCGGCGGAGAGGCGCAGCCACTCCCGCTTCTCGAACAGGTAGGTCTGCACGACCTCGGGCACCAGGCTCGCGTCAGCGCTCGCCGCCACGAGAGCGCCGTTGCCAAAGAGCCGCTCGTCGCCCTGGTAGTAGGCGACCTCGAAGGTGACCATCCCACCCTCCAGGATCTTGATGGGCTCCCCCTGCTCGATGGCCGGGGAGTCGTCCCCCGTGACCTTGATGAGGCCAGCGGGGATGAGATCGATGCGATCGGGCAGCTTCACGGTGATGGTGCGCCTAGTGGCCACCTTGCCGCTGGAGTTCAGCACTCGCAGGGTGCTCTCCCCCGGAGCCAAGGCCGAGCAGCGGATGGTGAAGTTCTCACCGTCATAGGAGGGCTCGATCTGATCTATCGAGAACACCGAAGGGTTGTCGCTCTCTGCGGACCAGCCAGTCACCTTGTCGTCGCCTCTCCTGCCCACGTAGATGGTCACCTTCGAGCCGACCACGTAGGGGGTGTGCAGCTCATAGGAGAAGAGCTGGAAGGTCAGGTCGTCCTCCACCGTGATCCGCGGCTCGATGTGACATCCCAGGGCAGTAAGGCAGCTCAAGGAACCAAGCAGGGATAGGATTGCTAGGCGGCGAGGTTTCATGGTCGTTCTCCCTTTGGCGGTCTCCTTGTCCACTCCTATCCAATATGTATGCCAAGATCATAAATACAGGTGTAACTATTTGTTTCGATGAGAGTTAGTCTCACAGACGCCGCAGAAGGCCGGCGCCAGCCAGGCGCCGCGGCCGCCAACTCTAGGACACAGATGTCACACCAGCGCCACAGTGGGCGCCCATGACGGCAATGGGCTGCCTTTCCAGAAAGGGATCCAGCCCTTGCTTTCCCACGAGGCTTGGGGTGAGATGGCGCGCCAGGATCGGAGGGCACGGAGCAATGGAAAGATGACGACCAAGGAAGGCTACTCGGGCCCCGAGCGGCGAAGGCCCCTCGCCACCATGGAGCTCTGGCAGGAGAACGTGAAGGCCCTGAACCAGGGCGGCCTTACCAACTGCCAGATGCGCTACGCGCTCACGGAGGAGCAGAGCACCTTCATCGTCAGGTTCGAAAACGAGGTCCCCGCGGGGCACTTCGACCTGGTGTTCCCTTTCCTGGATCCCAAGGCGCTGGAGGCCGAGGGCTGGAAGAAGCTCGTCCTCACGATCAGCATCAACGACGAGGGGCGCATGGCGGTGGAGCTCTGGGGCCGCTTCGAAAAGGAAGAGGTGCCCCTCGACGTGAGGATCCTGTTCGAGCGGGACGTGGGCCTCGGGGTTGGCATCACCAAGGACTCCATCGATGCCACCGACGCCCGCACCGCCGAGAGCGTGAAGACCTCCTTCCAGGAGGTCATCAGCGAGACCATGAGGGACGACGAGCGCCGCTACGCCCGCAAGGACGACGAGGTGGGCACCATCTCGGTGGAGGGCATGGTGGCCGTGCTCGGACGCTTCCTCAGGCACCAGGCCGTGTCCCGGCGCCTCCTGCCGCGCTGAGGCCGCATCCTCCGGCGCCGCTCGGGCCCTCGCGCAGCCGCGCCTCCGGCGCGCGCCCACCCGACGAATCGGAAACCACATCGAGACGATGTCGAGGCTATGTCGAGGCTACCTGCGGGCTCCGCCCACCCGCGCCTCGATGAGCACCACGGCGGCGGGCGCGGGCCGTTCGAGCTCGAGGCTGGCGACGGGCCAA
>JAVEWA010000412.1:0-6278 GCA_034004785.1 Polyangia bacterium | reverse complement strand
CGCCCGTTCCGCACCAGGGCGAGCCTCGGCCTCGCCGGCAGTGGCGCCGGCAGCGGCGGCAGCGCCGGCAGCGGCGGCGGCTGCGGCAGCGCCGGCAGCGGCGGCATAGCTCCCCGAGGCTTCCCCGGAAGAGTCCCCCGATGCTTCCTCGGAGGCCCAGGGGTCTTCCTTGCCAGGCTCGGTCCCTGGGGTGTCCCTGAAGGCCCGGGCCATGCTCGCCACCTCGTCGAGCAGGAGGTGGAGCCGCCTCGGGTCCTTCACCGGGCCTGGCACCACCAGGGTCACCCAGTCGTCGGCGATGCGCGCGCTCGAGTGCTGGGCCAGGAAGACCCGCGCGTGCTCCAGCACCTCTGGCCGCCCAAGGGCCTTCACGACGGGCTTGGAGTTGTGCTGGCGCATAAGGGAGATGGCGTCTCTCCCGGGCCGGGACCAGGGATCTGCGCCGTCCACCAGGCGCTGGCTCGCCGCGCCCCAAACCCCCACCGTGCCGGGCAGGGAGATCTCGGCCTGGATGAGGGCGCTCGGCGGCGAGCCCAAAGGGGCGCCTGGATCCCGCTGGGCCGAGATGCGGACCTCCACCTCCCGGTAGCGGCCCCGGACGCTCGGGCCCGAGGCGCCGCCGGCGTCGTAGCGGAGGCCCAGGCCCTCGGCCAGGTGGCGCCAGACGTCCACCGGGTCGGCGCGGCCCACGAAGCGCCGCACCAGGAAGAAGAGCGCCAGGGCGCCCACAACGGCCCAGATCCAACCCGGCATCGCGTAGCCTTTCTCCGCCTTCGGGGCGGCCGCTCGTGAAGATAGCAGGGGCCAGGGGCAGTGTCACCGCGTCTCCGGCCAAGGGAGGATGGGCAGGCTGGGCCCGAGGCCAGACCACCACTTGCCATGGGGCCGTTGTGAGGCAATAACTACGCTGGCCCGTCGGGTACAGGAGCGGGCAGCAACCAGGCTGGTCACCAAGGACCGGAGCGGGCAGCAAACGCTGGTCACGTCACCTGAGGACAGGAGCAGGCAGCCACCATGAAGAAGACCTTCACCTTCACCCATGGCACCGAGAAGCGCACGGTCGAGCTGGAAGAAGGGCTGCTGGGCGTGCCCCTCATCTCGCCGAGGCCGAGCGCGGCGGCGGCGGTGTCCGCCAAGGACCTCCTGAGAAAGGCCCTCGGCGAGCCGGTGGGGCGGCCTCGCCTGAGGGACATGGCAAAGGGCCTGGCGGTGGCGATCACCGTGTCTGACGAGTTCCGCGCCGGGCAGCACGCGAACATCATAGACGTGCTCCTCGAGGAGCTGGTGCCCGCCAAGCCGGCGTCGGTGACGGTGCTCTGCTGCACCGGCACACACGACCCCAAGATCTACACGCCCAAGGTGCGCGCCTGGACCGAGGAGGCCTCGGCGCGCCACGGGCTGCCGGTCGTCTTCGTGGCCCACCAGTGCGACGACCCGGCCCTCGTGGACGTGGGCACCACCTCCCGGGGCACGGAGCTCGCCCTGGAGCCAGCCTGGCTCAGGGCCGATGTCCGGGTCTCGGGCCACGAGGCCAAGCACCACTACATGGCGGGCTACTCGTCGATCCTCAAGCACATCGTGCCTGGCATCGCGGCCCGCAAGACGGTGGAGAACAACCACAAGCTGGCGCTCGACGACGACTCCTGCGCTGGCCAGCACCCCATGCACGCCGATCCCGCCAGGCGGCGGAATCCCTTCTCCGAGGACGCCCTGGAGGCCATGCGCATGGCCGAGAAGGTCACCCTCGGGCCGGACGGCGTCCTGGTGGACAGGCCCGCCCACACCTTTCTCCTCGACATGATCTCGGACGCCCAGGAGGTATTCTGGGCCAAGGCCGGCGACCCGGAGGAGGTGACCCGGGGAGTGCTGGCCGCTGCGGACGAGCAGGCCGAGTTCACCGTGCCCAAGGCTCGCTACGTGGTCCTCTCCCCTGGGGGGCCGCCGGCCTCCACCGCGCTTTACGGCGTGCAGAACTCCTTCGACCTGGCCCTGCTCGGCGCCATCCAGCAGGGGGGGGAGGCCCTCGTCTTCGGGCCCTGCAACGGCCGGCCGGGGATGGACCCGGACGTGAAGGGCCTGGCCCCTGATCGCCAGTCCAAGGAGCTCTTCTGGGACCACCTGGTGCGTCTCAAGGATGCTCCGCTGGAGCAGTGCTACCAGGAGATCTCCGACGGCTTCCAGCTCTACCTCTGGAAGACCTGGCGCGTGTTGCGCCTCTTCAAGCGGGACCGGGTGCGCATCTGGATCCACGGCGAGCTGCCCGCCGGGCTCCTCGCCGAGGGCGGCTTCGAGCACGCCCCTGATCCACAGGCCTGGGTGGACGAGCGGGAGGCCCGTGGGGACGGCCGCTTCCTGGCCATCGACGGTGGGAACAAGCTCCTCGTTCGCCCTGCCTAGACAACGATCCGAAACCTCAGCGATGGCCCTTGCAGATCGCGTGGCCCTGGAGGGCTACTCGGTGGGTGACTCGGTGGGCCACTCGGTGGGCCACTCGGTGGGCTACTCGGTGGGCTACTTGTCGCGGAGCCTGGGGTGGAGGGCGTCCGGCAGGACGGGGGCCGAGGGAGCGAGGGGACGCCAGGCGCTCTTCTGGTACTGGGCCTCCATGCCGTAGCCGTAGGTCTGGAGCGTCGGCCACATCACGCCGAGGGTGGCCTCCAGCGATGCGAGGTTGATGCCCCAGGCCCCGTCGGCCGGGGTGTGGTAGGTCGCGTGGTCCCCGGTCGAGGAGATCAGCACGCCAGGGATACCCTCCAGCACGAATACGGCGTGATCAGATGCGTCAAGGGGGAGGTTGGCCACCACCGCCCAGGACTGGCCGGCGTCCGCCACCGACCGCTGCATCGCGGTCACAAGGGATCGATAGCTGGTGCCTCCATAGACATCCACGCCCAGGCCGTCGCCCAGGCCCACCATGTCCACGCTGAAGGCGAGGATGGTGTCCTCGAGGGGATAGGTGGGGTGCTGGGTGTAGAAGTAGGAGCCGATGAGGCCGGCCTCCTCTGCGTTCCAGGCCGCGAAGAGCAGGGTGCGCGCTAGAGGTGGGCCAGCGTGGGCGAAGGCTCTCGCGAGCTCCATCATCACCGCGGTGCCCGAGGCGTTGTCGTCCGCGCCGGGGTAGAAGGAGCCGCTGAAGGGATCCTCGCCCAGGTGGTCGAGGTGCGCTCCGAGGACCACCACCTCGTGGCCGATCTGCCCGTCCTGACCTTCCAGGGCGCCGAGGATGTTCGAGCACTCCACTTGGGCTATCTCGGTGGAGACGAAGACCGAGGCCTGGACCCCGGTCGGGCGGCTCTCGGGCGCGCCGGACGAGTCGATGGAGCTCGCCCAGGAGGGGAGGTCCGGGATCGCGGCCTCGACCTTCGTGCGGTCGAGGAACAGGGCGCCGAGATCCTCGCGGTAGTACTCGAGGCCTATGTTGCCCTGGATGATCTCCCCGGCCGGATGCCGGTAGTCCTGGACCAGCAGCACGGCGGCAGCCCCGTGGAGGCGGGCGTTGGCGGTCTTGTAGCCGAAGTTCCAGAGGCAGGGCGGGGCGTCGCAGGCCTCGTTGGCGGGGCAGCTGTCGTAGATGGCCTGGTCGTCGTCTGGGCCGTGGCGGAGCACCAGGGCCACTCGCCCGGTCACGTCCACCCCTTCGTAGTCGTCGTAGCCGGTGGAGGGGAGGGGGCACTCGGGGAACTGGGTGGCGTCGAAGGGCGGCACCGTGAGGCCGTAGCCCACGAAGACGATCTCGGCGGTCACGTCCACGCTGCCGGAGTAGGAGAGCAGGGCGTAGTCGGCGTCGTACTCGAGGGCGGTCCATCCCAGGGCCACTGCCGGGGCGGCGATGGGAGCCCAGGAGTCGTACTGGAAGGTCTGGCGATAGGTGCCGCCCTCGCCGGCGGGCAGGAGGCCCAGGTCGCCGAAGAGCGTCTCCACCATGGCCATCGCGGCCTCGTTGCCCGGCGTGCCCGGGGCCCGGCCCGCGAGCTCCGTGGCGGCGAGAGCCTCGATGTCCTCGTACACCCGCTCCGGGTCGATCTCGAATGGCACCTCGGCGTCCACCAGGGCGTCGGCGGTCACCGCCGAGTCCGTGGCCGCGTCGGGCTCGTCTCCTGGGCCGTCGTCGCCGCAGCCGAGGGAGCCCGAGGCCAGCGACGAGGCCAGGGCTAGAGTCAGGCAGAGTCCGGGGCCAGGGTTCGTTTGGCCGTTTGGTTTGTGCATCTGGTCTCCTCCATTCTGCCAGGCGCGCCTGGCGGGCGCGCTCGGGCGGGCGCGCTCGGGTGGGCGCGCTCGGGTGGGCGCGCCTGGAGGGCGCGGCAGGGTCAGGCGGTCTCCTTGAGCAGCTCCCGGGCGATCACCAGGCGCTGGATCTGGTTGGTGCCTTCGAAGATCTGGGCGTCCTCGGGCGTCGCGGGTCCTAATCTACCAGGGAGCCATGGATATTGCGACCCGGGGAGCTCGCCAATCACCGGCGGCGGGCGCCGCCTCTCGGGCGCCTGCTTCCCGGATGGGCACGAGACCGCGGGGCGCGGGGCGGCCGTCCTCGGCCTTCGCCCGGGAGGTCCGCCACGAGGAGCCGGTGCTGGCGCTGCCTCTCGGCGAGGCTGCGGGGCATGGCAACCGGGACGCCAGGCTGGTCCAGGCTCTCGCCGCCGAAGAACATGGCCGTGGCCGCGGTGCCGGGAGTCGGCACGAAGGCCTGCACCTGGCGCGGCCGCCAGCCCCCTGCTCGCAGGCGGGCGACGAGGCTCGCCATGCGCTCGTCGGTGGAGCCCGGAAGGCCGGAGACGAAGTAGGGGTTCAGGTAGCGCTCCTTGCCAAGGGAGGCGCAGAGGGCCTCGAAGCGGCCCCGGAAGGCTTCGAAGAGGGCGTAGGGAGGCTTCCGGGCCAGCCCGAGGACGAGGGGGTCGTCGTGCTCGGGCGCCACGTGGAGGTGACCGCCCACGTGGTGGCGTACCAGGTCCTCGAGGTAGGAGGGATCCAGCAGGGCGAGGTCGTGTCGGACCCCGGAGGCCACGAGCACGTGGCGCACGCCGGGGGCCGAGCGGACCAGGGCCATGAGCCGGCGAAGAGGGCCCAGGTCCGTGCCGAGGAAGGGGCAGATCCGCGGGTGCAGGCAGGAGGGCCGCCGGCAGCGGGCCTGGCGGCGGGGGTCCGTGCAGCCCAGGCGATAGGTGTTGGCGGTGGGGCCGCCGAGATCGCTGATGGTGCCGCGGAAGGCCTCGGTGCCCCTCAGCGCCGCGATCTCCCGCATCACGCTCTCCGGAGAGCGGGACTGCTCGTCCCGGCCCTCGTGGAGCGCGATGGCGCAGAAGGAGCAGCCGCCGAAGCAGCCGCGGGTGATCTGTATGGAGTTGGCGATCATGTCGAAGGCGGGGACAGGGCCGCCGCTCGAGGGGTGGGGCGCCCGGGAGTAGGGGAGCTCGTGCACGAAGTCCAGCTCGGGCGTGGTGAGGGGCCAGGCAGGCGGCATGGCCAGCACGACGGCGTCGCCGCTCGCTTGAGCCAGGGCCTCGCCTAGCCCCGGGTTCACGGTCCTCTCCACCAGCCGGGTGGCCTCCACGAGGAGCCGCGGGTCGGCTCGGATTGCCTCCAGGGAGGGAAGGCGCCGCAGGGTGAAGGAGTGAGGGCGGGGGGGCTCCCTGAAGAGCCCGCTCCTTGGAAGGTCGCTCGCCGCCCCGTCCTGGCCCGCCCCCGACGCAAAGCCGAGGGTACCCAAGGTGAGGGTGGAGCGGTCCTCGAGGGAGAGGCCGCGATCACGCAGGGTGCGAGGGGTGAGGGCCAGGGCCGTGCCCCTGATTCCCACGAGCAGCTCGAGGGCGCCGCGATCCGCCTCTTCGAGGTGAGCGAGCCGGTCCACTATGGCTCGAAGGGGCCGCTCCGCCATGCCGAAGACGAGCAGGTCGGCCCTCGAGTCGAGGAGCACCGAGCGGCGCAGGGAGCCCTCCCAGCAGTCGTAGTGGGCGAAGCGTCTGAGCGAGGCCTCCACGCCGCCGAGGAGGAGCAGCCGGTCCGGGAAGACCCGCCGGGCGAGCTGGCCATAGACCACCGTCGCGCGGTTCGGGCGGAGGCCATGTCGCCCGTTCGGCGAGTAGGCGTCGTCGTGGCGCCGCTTTCCGAGGGCGGTCTGGTGGTTGACCATGGAGTCCATGTTGCCCGCGGTGACGCCCACGAAGAGGCGGGGAGGGCCCCAGGCCCGTAGGGACTCCGGATCCCGCCAGTCGGGCTGGGCCTGGATGCCCACAACCAGGCCGAAGGACTCCAGCACCCGGCCCACCACGGCGGCCCCGAAG
>JAVEWA010000411.1:0-6280 GCA_034004785.1 Polyangia bacterium | reverse complement strand
GTCACCTACCTCGGGAAGATCTTCCACTGGGACGGCCTCGCCTGGACCCAGCAGGCAAGCGGCACCAGCGCGGGCCTCTACGCCATCCGGGGCTTCTCTGGAACAGACGTCTTCGCCGCCGGGGTGAACGGTCAGATCCTGCACTACGACGGAGTCAGGTGGGCGCTGCTCCGTTCCTACACATCAGAGCACCAGTTCGGAATCGCCCTGGTGCCAGGCGAGAACGCCTACTTTGTCGGCTCGGCGGGCTCCATCGGCCGCCTGAGGTACGCCGGGACGCTCTAGGTCCCAACTTGTCTGATGTAGCCGAGCACCGCGATCAGCCAGACCAGACCGAGGCCAGCGAGCAGCAGGCCGAGATCCAGGGCAAGGCCCAGGCCGTCCCACCGGCCGCTGGCGTTCACCTCGGAGGGCTCGTTGAACCGCCGATGAGCAGTGAGGGGCCAGCCCCTCTCCACACGGGGGTCCGGGCTCCAGGCCTCGGCCATGGGATTCCTGAGATCCTCGAAGCCCGCGTGAGGCCTCGGGCTGAGGTTCAACCACCCGAACAGGGCGAGGAGCGCCAGGGAAAAGAGCGCCCCGAGGGCGAGCCAGCGCCTTGGTCTCCTGACCGGCGCGGCGGGGCTGTCCTGGTTCATGGCGCAGGCCTCTAGCGCGGAGCAGGGCGCGCGGCCTCTGCCGGGAGGGCGAGCCTCGAGGCGCCGTGGGGGATGCCGAACCCTGTCGCGATGGACCGAGGCAGCTCCAGGGTGGCGGCCCCCGGCGGGAAGGGCTCCGGCACGAGGAGCCGCGCTCCGCCGCCGTGGCCGTGACGGATCATGGGCGCCTCAGGGCGGAGGAGCTCGCGGCCACGGGCGTCCCGGATGATCACTGCGTGGGCCTCGCCCGAGTGGCGCGCAGTGCGGGATCTCAGGCTCCGGCCCCAGGTCGGCCGCTCGCCAGGGGAGAGGCGCAGGGCGCGATATCGCACGATGGGAGCCGTGGCCGCCCCACCTGGCTCGGGCTGCAAAAGCGCTCCAGGCTGCAACCATGGACCTGGCAAGAGCGGCGCGGGCAAGGGCGGCGGTGGGAGGGCGTTCACCGCGATGAGCCGCAGGAAGAACGCCTTGTAGGTGTAGTCCGAGACCCATGTGTCGTCACAGTAGCCCATCAGATCTGTATAGACCTCTGGTGAGAGGAGTGGGGCGAGGCTCTGCCTGAGGTCCATTCCAAATACGCCGATGGAGCCGCCGCTGTAGGGGTAGCTCGAGTCATAGGACGAGACCCCGCAGGGCGCGTGGCTGCGCCCGAACTGGTGGCCGAGCTCGTGGGCCAGGGTCCAGACCGAGTCCTCTCCCGAGTATCCCATGCCGCCGCCCACCCGGTAATCGCCATCCTCGGGTGAGGACACGAGGTAGCTCTGGCCCGTGACGCAGGAGCTGCCGCAGTAAGCGCCAAAGGTGTCGGCGGGACATACGAGGCCGTAGTAGTGGGCCCGGGCAGGGGCGTTCTCCTCCACGCGGAGATCCACCAGGTACTCGTTCAGGTCGCCGAAGTCGAAGTTGCCCGTCCAGGTGAGCGAATTGTTCCAGGGGATGGGTTCGTGAACTGTGATGCTGGTCACCGAGGCTGGATACAGGTTCGTCAGCATCGCATCTATGAGACCGAGCTGAGCGGGGCTGGTGTCGGGCAGGCGGCCCGATCCGTCCCGGTCGTAGCGAAGGGGCACGAGGACCAGCTCGATGCCGCCCCCGTCCTCCTCGGCCTGCAGGGGATGGGCCGTCAGGCCGTCCGCTGGAACCCGGGCCTCGTTAGCCGTGCCCGCCTGGACCGCCGGGGAGGTCTCGGTCGGGTCCACCAGACGGACGGCCCAGGCCATGGCGGGCATGGCGCTGACATGGGTGGCTGGTACGCGGAGGACGAAGGTGCTCTCGAGGTCTGCCTCGAGGCTTGGGCCAGAGACGAGCCGCGCCTCGGTCACCACGATGGACTGGGCGGCGCCAGGGTCTTGGGGGTCGAAGGGCCTCACCCCCACTGGCCCGAGGAAGAGCTCGGCCCGGACCTGGCGCGAGGTCCATGAGCCCGGATCCGCGGGCACCGCGTACACCCGAAAGACAGCCTCCCGGCCCGCCACGACCGGTGCGTTGCGCGCCGCCTGGCCAATGGCGGCGCCATCCTCGTATAGAGGGATCTGCACGGCCTGGTACAGCTCCACCCCAGTCACTGCCAGGTCTGGCAAGAGGTGCGGATCCTCGGCGAGGACGAGGGCGTCCGGGGAAACAGCGTCTGGCAGGGCGGCGTCCGCGCCCTGGTTGGAGTTCTGGTTGTGGTTCTGGTTGCTCCCGGCGTCGTCTCCAAGGGAGGCCTGGGAGCGACAGCCCTGCATCAAGAGCAGGCAAGCGACCATGCCGAGACGTGAGACGACAGGGAGGAGCTCTCTGTATCCTGGTAACAATGCCATGGCGGAAATTGTACGCTGAGGATAGGGTTTGCCTCAAGCACAGGATCACGCCTGACAGCACGGGATCGCGCGAGGAGAGGAACATGACCGCAGACGCCACCGCCACCTCCACCCTGCCCTGCCGCCCGAAGGCCGGCCTGCCGATGCTGTCCATCGGGGCCCTTCTGGCTCTTATTGCCTCGAGCATCTTCGGGGCGGGGTGCAGCGACGACGACGACGACCAGAACAACAACAACGCGATCTTCTGCGCCCCTCCCACGCCTCCAGCCGAGGCCCTCCGCAAGATGGGGCCCTACGACGGCCCTGGCGCCACCCCGGGCGCGAGGGTGCTGGCGGGCAACCGACTGCTCACCCCCGAGGGGGACGAGGTGGAGGTGGGGGGCTTCCCGGTGGACGTCCGCACGCACCCGACGCTGCCGCTCGCCTACGTGAGCAACACCGGCTATCGGCGACGAGCGGTGCAGGTCCTGGATCTCGACTCTGGCGAGGTCGTGCAGGAGATAGCGCGCACAGAGGCCTTCTACGGCATGGCCCTCGCGATGACCGGCGACTCGAGCCGCCTGTACATGGGCGGCGGAGACTCGGGCCGGGTGGACGCCTACGACATCGGCGCGGACGGCCTGCTCACCGTCGCTGGCTACTTCTCCATCGATGGCTTCCCGGCGGGCATGGCCGCCACCGAGGACGGCTCCACCCTCTACGTGGCCCAGTTCAGCGGCCGGACCCTTGCCGAGGTGGACACGGCGACGGGAGAGGTCCTCGACACCTTGAACCTTGGCGCGGGGGTGTACTCCGTCGCGCTCCTGCCGGAACGGGGCGCGTCGGGAGAGGTCTGGCTCACCGCCTTCCAGTCCGACAAGGTCGTCATCGTGGATCTCGCCACCTGGACGGTGGCGGCCTCCATAACCCTCGGCGGCAACCCTCTCGCCATCCACCGCTCCCCGGACGGCGGACATGTGTGGGTCACCGTGCCCGACGCCGACTCGGTGGTGCGCATCGACACCCAGAGCCGGCAGGTCGTGGCCTCCGAGAAGGTGGGCGAGGCGAGCATCGCCGACGGAGAGAACAATCCCCTGCCCGCCTCCAGCCCTACGGGGCTCTGGGTGGACTTCGCCACGAACCGGCTCTTCGTGACCCGAGCGGCGGACAACGCCGTGGGGCTCTTCGAGGCCGACACCCTGGCCCCCCTCGGCGCGATCCCGGTGTCCTGGTATCCCACCGCAGTAGCCCTCGCCGCGGACGGAGAGACCCTCGTGGTGACAAACGGCAAGGGCCTCGGCACAGGCCCCCTGCTCTCCTACGGCTTCGGCGCCGAGTCGGGCAAGGAGTCCATGACCGGGACCGTGAGCCTGGTGGATCTCGGCAATCTCGACCTGGCGGCGGCCACCGCGCAGGTGGAGGAGAACGTCCGCAGGCCCGACGAGGTCTGGTCCTGGAGTTGCGATCAGACCTTCCCGGTGCCCTCCCACGTCGGCGGACGCACCCCCATCGAGCACATCGTGCTCATCGTCAGGGAGAACAAGACCTACGACACCCTCTTCGGTGATCTGGAGCAGGGAGACGGGGACCCGAGCCTGGTGCTCTACGGCGACCACGTAACCCCCAACATCCACGCCCTCGCCAGGCAGTTCGCCCACCACGACAACTTCTACGATGACAGCGAGTGCTCGGTGCAGGGGCACCTGTGGCTGACCGCCTCCTTTGCCAACGACTACATGGAGCGGATCTGGCTGGAGGACTACCGCGGGAACGGCTTCGGCACCGATGCCTTCATGGAGCAGGGACAGCCCGACTTCGGGACCTTCTTCACCCACCTGATTAGGCACGGAGTGGACTTTACCAACTACGGCGAGATCGTCGGGGCGGCCGGCGCCTGCTGCGGCGAAACGGTCATGGACCACACCGACCTCGAGTTCCCAGGGGGCTTCTACAACACGGACGTGCTAGACGAAGAGAAGGCCCAGTACGTCGCGAGCCAGATCCGCGACCAGGGAATCCTGGCGCCCTTCACCTTCCTGCTCCTGCCGAACGATCACACCAACGGCACCTCCCCAGGGGCCCTCACCCCCGAGTCCATGATCGCGGACAACGACTACGCCACGGGCCTTGTGGTGGAGGCCATCAGCCACAGCGAGTTCTGGCCCCGCACGGCGATCTTCATCGTGGAGGACGACCCGCAGATCGGCGCCGACCACGTGGAGTACCACCGCTCCATCTGCGTGGTGGTGAGCCCATGGTCGAAGCGAGGCTACGTCAGCTCGGTCCACACCTCCATCCCGTCGCTCTTCCGCACCTTCGAGCTGATCCTGGGGATCGGGCCGCTGAACCGCTACGACGCCCTCGCCACCCCGATGTGGGACGTCTTCACGGGCACGCCCGACTTCACGCCCTACACCGCCCTGCCTCGGAACTTCCCTGACAGCTACAACTCCGAGGAGGCCCCGGGCGCGGCCTACTCCCGCCGCATGGACTTCAGCGGTCCCGACCGGAACCCGGAGCTCGGGGATCTGCTCTGGTGGGCGAGCCGGGGCGCGCCCCCCGAGGGCTCGCGCATGGCCCGTGAGCTGAGGGGCGAGCTCCCCTCGCGGCTGGACGAGGATCCGCTGGAGGCCGGACAGGCGCCCTCTCACGACGAGGCCTTCGACTCCGACGAGGAGCCAGGGGCAAACGGCCGCCGCGGCCGGGATCGCTATGACGCGGCATGGACCTCGTTCTATCGCTACCTCAGGGACAACCCGGAGGTGGAGGCCGACCTCCGCCCCCGCAGGCGCCCGCCCCTCCGTCCTCTTTCCCAGGAGTGGTAGGCAGCCGGCGGACGTCCAGCGCCGAAGAGCAGCGGCTCCATCGTCTTGTCCCTGGCCTCGTCCCTCACCCCTCCGCCTCTACCCTTCGTCTTGCCCCTTCGCCTGTGCCCCTTCGCCTGTGCCCCTTGCCTGTGCCCCTTCGCCTTGCCCCGCGGCCTCCGGTCGGCTACCTTGCCACGGCCATGATCACCGTCACGAACCTCGGCAAGAGCTTCGGCGCCCAGACGCTTTTCGAGGGGGCCTCGCTCCAGCTCGACGCGGGCTGCCGCTACGGGGTCGTGGGGGCCAACGGGTCGGGCAAGTCCACCCTGCTGCGGATCCTGACCGGCGAGGAGGAGGCGAGCGCAGGGGAAGTCTCCATGCCGAGGAAGCTCAGGGCGGGGGTCCTCTCCCAGGATCACTTCCGCTACGAGGAGGTGCCCATCCTCCATGTGGTCATGATGGGCATCTCCGAGCTCTGGAGCGCCATGTCCGAGAAGGAGGCGCTCCTCTCCCGAGCCAGGCGCGGCGCCCCCTTCGACGAGGAGCGCTACGCCCTGCTCAAGGACGTGGTGCTCCGCCACGACGGCTACTCCCTCGAGGCCCGCGCGGCCGAGATCCTCGAAGGCCTGAACATCCCGACCGCGGCGCACCGCAACCCCATGTCGGTGCTCTCGGGCGGCTTCAAGCTCCGGGTGCTCCTCGCCCAGACCCTCGCCTCCAAACCAGACGCCCTGCTGCTCGACGAGCCCACCAACCACCTGGACATCCTGTCCGTGCGCTGGCTGGAGACCTACCTCGAGGGCTTCGGCGGCTGCGTGGTGGTGGTGTCCCACGACCACCGCTTCCTGAACAACGTCTGCACCCACATCATCGACGTTGACTACGAGAGGGTGACCCTGTACCGGGGGAACTACGACGCCTTCCTCTATCAGAAGCGGGCCGACCGGGAGGTCATGGAGGCCGAGATCGCCAAGCGGGAGAAGGAGATCGAGTCTCAGGAGGCCTTCATCCGGCACTTTCGGGCCCGGCCCTCCAAGGCGCGCCAGGCCCAGTC
>JAVEWA010000410.1:0-6308 GCA_034004785.1 Polyangia bacterium | reverse complement strand
CGTTGCCGTCGTCGCAGGTCTCGCCCCGTCCGATGTCCACCACCTCGTCGCCGCAACGGGACGGCGTGCAGTCCGACCGGCAGGCGTCGGGCACCGCGTCGGAGTTGCGCGGCCCCTCGTCGCACTGCTCCCCAGTGTCCACCACGCTGTCGCCGCACCGGGCCTCGGTGCAGTCGGTCCGGCAGGCGTCGGGCAGGCTGTCGGAGTTCTGGGCGCCGTCGTCGCACTCCTCGATCCCCTCCACCTGGCCGTTGCCGCAGAGGAGCTGGGAGCCGTTGTTGTTGTTCTGGTTCTCGTTTTGGTTGCCGGACGACGAGTCGTCCCCGCAGCCCGATGGCAGAGGGGCAAGGAGCAGGGCAAGTGCGAAGGCGAACACCGGGCCCTTGGCCTGCCATGCAAACTGACAACGCCTTACGTCTCTGTGCCTGTTCATCGTCTCACCCGTCCTTTGGGAAGTTATGCTCTGCCCTCGGCGCCAGCCGGTGACCATGGCGAGGCCGGAATGGGGCGCATCCCGGTGGCTACGCCTCGTGGCTGAACCTCGTTCCGGCCTACAGGCCTACACATTGGCTTCGTTAATAAGGAGACGAAACCAGGGCCCATGTCGCAGCCGTTGCCCAAGATTCTCTGCGAAGATCGGTTCCTAATGCTGCGCCCTGACGGCACCCGATCTGGCTGTTTGCGTAACCCATTGACATCGCTTGTCATTGAAACCATGGGACCCCTGGCCCCCACCCGAAATCTAGTTGACCCGACCGGCCCCGAACCTGTTACTATTGTAAAGGTCAGTGGAAGCTAACCCATGGTGGTTTCTAGAATAGACCCAGGACTCCTGGTCTCCAGGCTCCTCACTGCTGCTGGACGCCCCCCCCATTTGGGGGAGCGCCACCCAGAGCTGGAGACTCTCCTGCCCGAGATCCTGGCTCAGGCCCAGAACGCACACCCAGAGCTCTCTCTGCCCATCGGCGGGTTTCTGGACTACCTCGGAGAGAGGATCTCCGACCCAGACTCGGTTTGTGAGGAGCTCCCAAGGCTCTTGGCCGCGGATCTCTACCTCGCCTACGGCTGCTCCCTCGGGGATCCCGCATCCCTTGCAAGGTTCGCGCTGAAGGTGGAGCCCAGAGTCTGGCAGGCCCTCGCCCGGATCGAGGCCGACAGGCCGGCCCTCGAGGACATCTGGCAGACGGTGAAGGGGAGGATCCTCGTGCCCGGGCCAGATGGACCGGCAGGGATCGTGGGCTACGCGGGCCGCGGCCGCCTCGCCTCCTGGGTCCAGGTCACTGCCATGCGGGCCGCCTTTCGAGCCCTCGGCAAGCAGCGGGTGGAGAAGCCCCTCGAGGAGCACCTGCTAGGGCTCCTCGCCTCGCCGGGCGAAGACCCCGAGCGGGCCTACCTCAAGTCCCTGTGCCGCTCCGAGGCCACGAGCGCCGTGGCCGAGGCGGTGCGGGAGCTCTCGCCGAGGGAACGGAACCTGCTCAGGCACCACCTGCTCGACCAGCTCAGCATAGACCGCATCGGGGCCCTGTATCACGTGCACCGCTCCACCGCGGCCCGCTGGGTCGAGCGCGCCAAGGCCAAGGTGGTGAGGGGCACCAGGGCGGCGCTCACCGACCAGATGGACATCGGCGACAGCGAGTACGAGAGCGTGCTCAACCTGGTCAGGAGCGAGCTCGGCCCGGTCCTTGGAGAGATCCTGGCGGCCCCTACCGTGACCAGGCCAGAAGGAGTCCCTCGGAGACATACCTGAGCAGGAATGGCGAGCACCGTTCAGGCCCGACTCAATTCCGGGGGATTCGAGGGCTTGATTTCCGTGGAATCAACATCGAGCCTGGCGCGTCTATCCGGAGAGCCTGGACGCCCATCCTGAAGTCGGGCGTCCTCTGGAGCTTCAAGCAGTGGTCCTTTGGATGGCCTCGGGCCCAAGGGGCTGCTATGAATGAAGGCCTCCCGAGAGGCGGGCTCGTCGCCCGCGCAGCGCGGTAGCCACCGAGCCCATGGAGCACTGAGCGCTGCGCCCTCGGGCGATCCCCAAGGAGAGACTGCCGATGAAGCGCCCACTCGCATTCCTCGCCCTTGTCATGGGCGTCGTGACCCTCGCCGATCAGGCGCGGACCGCGCCAGCGACAACTGCCCCGCCAAGGACGGGCCCGGCGAGGACGGGCCCGGCGAGGACGGGCCCGGCAAGGACGGGCCCGGCGAGGACGGGCCCCGCGAAGACGGGTCCAGCGGCAGGAGCAGCCCCGAGAGCGGCCCCGGCGCCTGCGACCGCAGCCGCGACCGCCACGGCCGGTGCCCCTGTGGGCTACAACACGCCAGAGGCCCTCTTCATCGCGAGCAAGGTCCAGGCCTACTACAACAAGACCCAGGACTTCAAAGCCAAGTTCAAGCAGACCTACTCCAAGGCCTTCCACGGGCCAGAGACGCCCCGGTTCGGCTACCTCTGGGTGAAAAAACCAGGGCTCATGCGCTGGGACTACGCCGCGCCCCACAAGCGGCAGCTCATCTGCGACGGCAAGAAGATCTGGATCTACGTGCCAGGGGACAGGCAGGTCTTCTGGAGGGATCTGCTGGAGTCTGCCCTGCCCACGGCCATCACCTTCCTCTGGGGCAAGGGCGACATCACCTCAGAGTTCTACGTGACCCTGGTGGGGGGCTCCAAGTACGCCTCTCCAAAGACGATCGTCATGAAGCTTCTGCCCAAGCAGCCCAACTCCAACTTCAAACATGTGCTCTTCGTGGTGGAGACCGCCACGGGCATGGTCTCCCAGTCGCTCCTTTTCGATCACCTGGGCAACAAGAACCACTATTTCTTCACCGAGCCAGTGGTCAACTCGGGGGTTCCGAACGCGAGCTTCCAGTTCACTCCCCCCGCGGGGGTGCGGGTGATCAAGGCTACGGACGACGTCCAGCCCTAGGATGATCTGATCGAGCCCGGAGCTTCGTCGGGCAATGGGTTGGAAGACTCGGGCAGTGGGGGGCAGCCCGAATCAGCTCGGGATACTGCACTGCATCCGCACGAACACGACGAGCAGCACAAACAGGATGGGGATGCCGAACCAGATGAGGGCGAACTTCAAGGCGCTAGGGCTCCCGCTACCCTCCTCGGCATCCTTGGAGGCCGCCTGGGGCTCTCCGGTAACAGGCGGTTCGTGAGCTGAAACTTCGGGCGGCGCAAAGGTCGTCGGAAGCATCTTCGACTTTGCTGTCATGGTCTCACCTTCTGCTTCTACGGGAGACCGGGCAGAGCTGCCCGGAAAGCTCCCATTCCTTGCCGCCACGCCGGGGCGAAACCGCCATCGGGCGAAACCGCCATCGGGCGAAACCGCTCTCGGGCGAAACCGCTCTCGGGCGAAACCGCCATCGGGCGAAACCGCTCTCGGGCGAAACCGCTCTCGGGCGAAACCGCCTTGCGGCGCGCGGCGCGCTTTTCTCCTCGTCCCAGGGGGATCCCCAGGACGAGCCTTCACGCAGGGAGAAGGTGACGGGGCGGCGCGCGGGCGCCCCGGACGGGCGCCCGCCAGGAACGCGGGGAAGAGGCCGGGTAACGGGGCTGCCTGCGGATACGCCCCTCGGGAGCTGTGAGAGAGCCCGGAAGGGGAAGGGCAGGATGGATCTCCTGGGTCTTGCCCCCTTGGGAGCCGAGGTCGATGGTCTGGGCGGCCAGGGAGGTGCGCTTCGGCAGGGAGGTAGGCAGCTCGGCAAGGGGCGCCTGGGCGCCGCTCTCCCGAGTCTCGAGAAGCCGCTCATGGAGGCGCGTCCAGAGGCTCGCGTCGCCGGACTGCCCCTCTCCGGCGAGGACGCTCGGATCGCCGTCGAGAAAGCTCGAGATGCTCTGGGCCAGCCCGCCAGGAGCCTCCGACAGGCGGAGCCGCTCAGGAGCGGCGCAGCCCTGGCCAGAGATGATCGCCGCAAGGGCGGCGAGGGTAACGAGGCCGAGCCAAGGCGCGGCCTTGCCCAAAGGGGCCGGCCCGCGATCTCCTGTCTGGCTCGGGGAGGACTTCACGTTCGGGATCCTTGTTCTGCGCCGGGTTTCTCCTCACCCGGGCTGACGAACACAAGCTTGAGGCTCGGCCTGGCGCCGCGCAAGGGGCCACCACAAAGCCCAATCCCCACGCGGAGATCTGCCGCAAGGTGAGCCCGAGCCTCAAGGCAGGGGCCACCTAGCGGCTCCGCTGCCCATGCTCATTTGCATGTGACAGGATCGGCGCGAGGATCCTCGGGAGGGCCGCCTCCCAGCCGAAGCGAGCCACGAGGGCTAGCCGGTCGGGCTCGGGAATGGGGCCCCTCGAGAGGGCCTCGCCAAGGGCAGCGGCCATGGCGGCCTGGTTTCCCTCGGGAACCAGTCCGAGCTGATCCCGCGGGAGCCCGAGGGACTCGAGGCCCCCCACCCGAGCCGCCACCACGGGCAGGCCGTGGACAAGGGCCTCGAGGACCACGAGAGGCAGGCTGTCGGTTCGGCCGTCCGGCAGGGTGCGGGAGGTGAGAATCAGGGCGTCCGAGGCGGCGAGGAGCCGCTCCTTCTGATCACCCGAGACATGCCCTAGAAGTACCGCTCTCGGGCCAGGGGAGCCCGAGCCCTGGGCCTCGACCCGGGCGCGGAGGGCCTCTCGAAGGGGTCCGTCGCCGGCGAGGACCAGACGGGCGCCGGGAACGAGGGAACGGAGCGCTTCCATTACATCAATTGCTCGTTCCGGCGCCTTCAGGGGCACCAGGCGCCCCATCCAGAGCACCAGCGGGCCCGGGCCGAGCCCCAGGGCCGCGCGGGCGGCCTCTCGGGCGGCCGTGCGTGCGGCAGCGGGAGCGGCAGCGGGGGCGGCAGCGGGAGCAGCAGCGGGAGCGGCAGCGGGGGCGGCAGCGGGAGCGGCAGCGGAGGCGGCAGCGGGAGCGGCAGCGGAAGCAAAAGCGGCCTCCTGGTCGGGCGGCGGCCCGGGCGCCTCCACCCCCATGGGCTGAACGATGCTCCTCGTGGCGAGAAGTGAGCGCTCCCGAGGGGGCAGGAGGCGGCCGAACCTCTGGCGCAGATCCTCGGACACGAAGGAGATGGCCAAGGTCCTTCGAAGGAGAAGCCCGGCGAGGAAGGCGGCGCCTGGCATGCGGCCGAGCAGGTGCACGTCCGAGCCGTGGGCAATGGCGACCTTGGGCAGAGATGGCGGGGCCCCGAGGCCCGCCAGGGCCGAAGGCAGGAGCCAGTGTGAAACCAGGCCGAGGTAGGGACGGCGTCTGGCCTCGATTGCCGCGGCCTGGGTGAGCCTCGCGGCGTAGGCCAGGCCCGGCGCAAAGAGGAGCTTCGAGCCTGACAGGGCCTCGGGCGCGCCCGGGCTCGCGCCGAGAAACTGCCAGCCCCTGGGCCTCATGTAGCCGAGGCGCCGCACCCTGATCCCCGGCTCCTGGAGTTGGGGCCTCGAGTGCGCAAGCTCGGGGCAGAGCACCTCCACCTCCAGCCCGACGGCTGCCGCGGCCTTGCAGAAGCCGCGCACGAAGGTCCCTGCGCCGTCCCCCTGGTCGCAGGGGTAGGACGTGGAGAGGACGAGGAGCCGGCGAGGGACTTCGAGCGAGCGCATGGCCTCGGCACTCTAGAATTGCGCCGCGCGGGCGGCAACCTTAGAGTGGACCTCCATGAGCAGCCATGCGGCGGGCTTCACCGTGCAGGAAGCAGACTTCGCGCGCTTGGCCGGCGAGATCCGCCTGCTACGGCACGAGGTCTTCGTGATCGGGCAGGCGGTGCCCGAGGAGGAGGAGTGGGACGGCCTGGACGAGCTGCCGAGCACGAGGCACCTGGTGGCCCGGGACTCTGGCGGCGCGCCCATCGGCACGGCGCGGCTCTTGCCCGGCGGCAAGATCGGCAGGATGGCCGTGCTTGGCGCCCACAGGGGTAAGGGGGTCGGGAGCGCGCTCATGGAGGCGCTTCTCGAGATGGCCCGAGCCCAGGGCGAGGGGCGCTGTGAGCTCGGGGCCCAGCTCCACGCCATTCCTTTCTACGAGAGGCACGGCTTCGGGGCCGAGGGAGGGATCTTCCTCGACGCTGGGATCGAGCACCGCCTGATGACCCGGAAGCTCTGACGTGACACGGCCGAGCTTGCTCCCACAAGGAGCGAAACCTCGGATGGCGCAGCCTGGTTCCCTCGATTGGCCATCCCGATAACTGTATCCCTGCTTCCAGTCGCCCGCATTGCCAATTGGTGTCTGTTTGTCACCAGGCGTCCTATTGCCCAAAGACGCGCCGTGACGGTATGGTCTCTTCGCCCGGGATCGCTGGGAGCCCTGACTGGCCCGGCAGGAGCCGGGTCGGCGGCCAGAAGGGCCTGTGG
>JAVEWA010000409.1:0-6311 GCA_034004785.1 Polyangia bacterium | reverse complement strand
TCCCCACGGCAAGGGTCCCCGCGGCAATCGGGGCCTTGCTTTGTCAGCATGAACCAACACTCCTCCCAGAGCCGTTGCACTGGCAGGAGACGTTCGTGCCTGGCTTTGGGCTCACACCGAGGGGGCTGGACCTACCAGGTGGAGATGCGGTGGAGCTTGGCCTGGTAGCCGAAGGAGCCAACGAGCAGCACGCTCGTGCCCACGGCCCAGACGTCGTTGATCTGCTCTGTGGTGTCGGTGCGTACCGGGTTCCAGGCCACGCCGTCGTAGTGCAAGAGCCGGCCGGCACCGGAGACGGCGAAGGCGTCGTCGATGCTGGTGCCGTGGAGACCGAGCAACCAGCTATCTACGCCGGTCTCTATGCGAGTCCACGAGGTCCCATTGTAGCGCGTGGCGAATCCGAAGGGTCCTACGGCGAGGATCTCGGAGGGGCTCGTGCCCCAGATTTTGCTGAGTCGTCCCACCCCGGAGCTCTGTGAAGCCCAGGCGCCTCCCTGCCAGTGGAAGATGCCGCCGCCGTCCGCGCAGGCCCAGACCTCGGGGCTGCCCCCGGCGTCGGTGACCCAGACTCCCTTGATGTCGGTGCTCGCGGGCGGCGAGTCAACGGTCCAAGAGGCTCCGTTCCAGCGCATGGCGAACGGTGTGCTCGTGGAGCTCTGTCCCACCACCCAGACGTTGTTCGGACCGGTCCCATGTACGTTCAGCAGGCGTCCGGCCGTGGCGGGGGTGCTCATGGCCGCCCAGCTCGTTCCGTTGTACCTCATCACGGTCCTGTTTTCGCCTACGGCGAAGACATTGTCCCCGTCCGCGCCCCAGACATCGATGAGGCCCTGCGTCGTGTTCGAGGTGTCGGCCGTCCAGCCCGAGGGTCCGAGTCGCAGGATCGTGCCCCCGGTACCTACGGCGATAGCGTCGTCCAGCGAGGTACCCCAGACTCCCTTCAGCTCCTGCGTGGTGCCGGTCGAATGCTCCGAAAGCACCGATCCGGTGTAACGATACACCGAGCCCAGGTTTCCCACCGCGATGATCTCGCCGCCGGCCATGCCCCAGATGTCCGTGAACCAGGTGTCGGAGGGGGACTCGATACGGCTCCACACGGTCCCGTCGTTGATGGCCATGAGGCCCTGGACCCCCGCGGCGAACACGTGGTTCGCGTCCAGCCCGTGGAGCCCCCTATAGTACTCGTTCGGCCGGGATGCCAGGGTCCAGACCTCATCCCGGTAGCGGGCGGCCATCTGGTCTCCCACAGCGTGGATGTCACCGGATGAGGAGCCCCACACGTCATGGAACGCCTCGGTGCCCGTCCCGAGGTCCTCAGCCGCCACGTTTGGCACGCCCCCGGGCGCCGTGATGTGCAGGACTGTGCGAGCGCCTCCCACTACGTAGATGCTGTCCCAGGCGCTGGCCCAGATGGCATTCAAGTTCCTGGTGGTCCCGCTCGAGAGCTCGCTCCAGCCCGCGCCTAGCGCGTTGTAGATGATCACGCCGCCCTGGCCCACGGCACCGACCACGGTGGGCGAGGCGAACACCCCCAAGAGGTTGGCCGTGGGGTTCGAGGGGATGGTGAACCCTACGGGGCTCCAGGCGACGCCGTTGAAGTGCAGCAGGGTGCCCCCGTTGCCCACCGCGTACACGTCGTTCTCCGCAAGGGCATAGACGTCGTTCAGGTCCACGTTCCCCGCGGGCTGCACGAAGGTCCAAGCCGAGCCGTCGTGGTGGCCGATCCAGCCTCCGAGGGCCGTGACCCAGATGTCGTTTGGCCCGGTGCCGTGGACGGCCGTGTAGGCACGAAGGCTCGTATGCCCGGAAAGCGGCGACTCCTCCCATCCCATCTGCTGGCAGCCCGTGAAATCGGGCGTGCACTGCGTGCCGCAGGCGAGCCGTCCGCGGTCCCAGCCGTAGGAGACGCAGCTCTCGGTGCCGAGCTCGGCGCCGTCGCACAGCTCGCCAGTGGAGTCGATGGCGCCGTTTCCGCACTGGCCCTGGCAGTCGGGGTCACAGCCGTCCCCGCGGACTGAGTTCCCGTCGTCGCAGATCTCGCCGGTGTCCGTTACACCGTCGCCGCAGCGTGGAAGCTGGCAGTTCGTGCGGCAGGCATCGGCAGAGGTGTCGCTGTTGGAGGTCCCCTCGTCGCACTCCTCTTGGAGAGCGGCATCCTGTACGCCGTCGCCGCAGCGGGGCAGGCGGCAGTTGTACTGGCAGCCGTCGCCAGAGGTTGGATTTCCGTCGTCGCACTCCTCACCCGCGTCCACCACCCCGTTGCCGCAGTGCTCCACGCGACAGAGCGCGCTGCAGCCGTCTCCCGACTCGAGATCGCCGTCGTCGCATGCCTCGCCAGTGTCTTCGACGCCGTCACCGCAGCGCGGGAGGGTGCAGTCCGTTCGGCAGGCGTCGGGAAGGACATCGCTGCTCGCTTCGCCGTCGTCGCACTCCTCGCCCGGATCCAAGAAACCGTTGCCGCAGGCTTCGAGTTTGCACGTGGGGCCGCAACCATCTCCGGACGAGTTGTTTCCGTCGTCGCACTCCTCGCCTGGATCCAGGACCTGGTTGCCGCAATAATAGGAGAGACAGCTCTCGCCGCAGGCCCCATCGGGATGGCCGTTGGGGGCCGAGCACCGGTAGGGCATGGTAGTGGCGCCGTTCCCGCAGTCGCAGGTCTCGCCGGCCGCCACGTCCACCACGCCATCGCCGCAGGTCGGCAGCACACAGCTCGTGCGGCAGGCATCAGCCGCCGCGTCCGAGTTGGCCAGACCTTCGTCACACGCCTCCCCCGTGTCCAGTGCGCCGTCGCCACAGCGGGCCAGGCGACAGTCGGAGCGGCAGGCATCGGGCGTGGTGTCGCTGTTTTGGGCGCCATCGTCGCATTCTTCGGAGCCCTCCCTTGTCCCGTTTCCGCAGACGCTCTGGCTCTGGTTGTTCTGGTTGCTCTGGTTCTGGTTGTTCGCGCCCCCGTCGTCGTCTCCGCAGGCTCCGACGAGCAGCACCCCGATGGTGACGAGAGATACTGTCTTCATCTGCCTCTCCTCAGCGCTATACTGACACCGACAATGAAATCGAAGATACCGATCCCCCTCTCCCGAGAGGATACCTTTCGGACCGATTGGTCAAGGCTCTCGGTGGGCCAGGTTCTTCGTGGGTCAGGTCTCTCGTGGAGCGGTCGGGGGCCGGAAGGCGGCAACTCACCACGAGCGGTCCGGGGGCTCGGCTCCCTACCCGCAGACCCCGGAGGCGCAGGCCAGGCCCTGGCCGCAGGCACGGCCCTCGCAGTCCGGGTCGGCGCAGTCCGAGAGCCCGTCGCCGTCGTCGTCCTCCTGGTTGTCGCAGCGCTCGTCGGGCTTGCCTGGGTCCGCTTTACAGGAGAGGCGTCGAGAGGGTACTAAGGGCGTCATGGCGAAGGCAGACCTGCTCGTGGTCGATGACGAGGACGAGATCCTCGAGCTCATCCGCTACAACCTCGAGAAGGAGGGCTACGCGGTACGTTGCGCGCGGTCCGGGGAGGAGGCCGTGGAGGAGGCCAGGCGCCACTTGCCGGATCTCCTGCTCCTCGACCTGATGCTCCCGGGGCTGGACGGGTTCGACGTGTGCCGCATCCTGCGCGCGGAGCCGAAGACCGCGGCGGTGCCCATCGTGATGATCACCGCCAGGGGCGAGGACGCCGACATCGTGGCCGGGCTGGAGGTGGGGGCCGACGACTACCTGACCAAGCCCTTCAGCCCGAGGGTCCTCGTGGCGCGGGTCAAGGCCATGCTCCGCCGCCGCAGGCCCCCGCCCGAGCTGCCCGGCGGCGAGGTGCTCAGCTTCCCAGGGCTCACCATAGACGACGCAAGGCGGGAGGTGCTTCTGGAGGGTGAGCCCGTGGAGCTCACGGCGACTCAGTACGCCCTGCTCAGGTTCCTCGCCGAGCGCCCAGGCTGGGTCTTCACCCGCGGCCAGATCATCGACGCGGTGAAGGGAGAGGACTACCCGGTGACCGACCGCAGCGTGGACGTGCAGGTGGTGGGGCTCAGGAAGAAGCTCGGCGCAGCCGGCGAGCTCATCGAGACGGTCCGCGGCGTGGGCTACCGGTTCAGGAAGTAGGCGATGGGTAGGAGGAGACGAATCGTCTGGCGGTTCTTCGGCGCCTTCCTCCTGGTGCTTCTCCCCTCGCTGGTCGCGGTGGAGTGGTACGCCGCAAGGACTATCCGGCAGCACGAGCTCGAGGCTACCCGGGCCTCGCTCACGGCTCGCGCCTGGATCTTCGCAGAGCTGGTCATGGCTGGTCCCGGTGTGGACGGAGCGGAGAGGCTGGAGGAGCTCTGCCGCCGCGCCGCGGGCCAGACCGGGGCCCGCTATACCGTCGTCGCCCCCTCGGGAAAGGTGCTCGGAGACTCGGCGGAGCGGCCCGAGCGGATGGAGGACCACGGCTCCAGGCCGGAGATCAGGAAGGCGCTGGGCGGCGGGGTCGGGGCCGATCTCCGTCAGAGCCGGACGGTGGACCGGCAGACCCTGTACGTGGCCGTGCCCGCCAAGAGAGACGGCCGCGTGGTGGCCGCGGTCCGTGCGGCGCTCCCCCTCGGAGCTGTCGAAGAAGCTCTGGCTGGGCTGCGTCTCCGCCTCCTCCTGTTCGGTCTCGGGGTGACGCTGCTGGCTGCGTTCCTGAGCCTCTATCTGGCTCGCCGGCTGGATCGCCCCATAAGGGAGATGCAGCGAGGAGCGGAGCGGTTCGCGTCTGGAGACCTGTCCTTCAGGCTGGAGCTGCCGAGCGGCGAGGAGACCGGGGCCCTCGCCGCCGCCCTGAACAAGATGGCCGCGGCGCTCGGCGAGCGGCTGGAGCAGAACGAGCGGCAGCGGGAGGAGATAGAGGCCGTGCTCGAGAGCATGGCCGACGCGGTGCTCGTGCTGGATCCTGGCGGGAGGATCGAGCGGCTGAACCGCGCGGCGGGGGCGGTCTTCGAGCTGGACAGGTCCAAGGTCACGGGCCGGGACATGGCTGAGGTGATCCGTCACGTGGAGCTGCAGCGCTTCGTCGAGTCGCTGCTCCAGGGCAAGGAACCCCCCGAGACGGACATCTTGCTCCAGCGCGGCGGCGAGAGGCACCTGCGGGCCTACGGCAGCCTGCTAAGGGATGCGAAGGGGAAGCTGCGATCGGCGCTCGTCGTGCTGCACGATCTCACGAGGGTCGAGCAGCTGGAGCGCATCAGGCGAGACTTCGTTGCCAACGTCTCCCACGAGCTGAAGACCCCCATCACCTCCATCCAGGGCTTCGTGGAGACGCTGCGCGAGGGGGCGCTCGAGGATCCAGAGGCTGCGAGGAGGTTCCTGCAGATCATCGAGCAGCAGACCGAGCGGCTGGGCGCCATCATCGAGGACCTCCTGAGCCTCGCCCGGCTGGAGCAGGCCGGAAGAGGCAAGGAGCTCCAGAGGGAGCCGGCCCAGGTCATTACGATCCTGGAAGGCGCGGCGCAGCTCTGCGCGGGCAAGGCCCGCGAGCGGGGAGTGCGCATCGAGGTGTCCTGCCCGCCCGAGCTCGTCGCGAGCTTGAACGCGCCCCTCGTGGAGCAGGCGATCGTCAACCTGCTCGACAACGCCATCAAGTACAGCCCGGAAGGCGGCGTGGTGGAGCTAGTGGCCATGAGCGCTGGCTCGGGGGTCGTCATAATGGTAAAGGACTCGGGGTGCGGCATCCCGAGGGATCATCAGGAGAGGATCTTCGAGCGGTTCTACCGGGTGGACAAGGCCCGCAGCCGCGCCCTCGGCGGCACGGGCCTCGGCCTCTCCATCGTGAAGCACATAGTCGCGGCCCACGGCGGCGAGGTCTCGGTGGAGAGCACAGTCGGAGAGGGCAGTCGCTTCACCTTGCGGCTCCCTCTGGCGGCTGGGCTCGTCACGAGTGGAGAGGATGGGACAAGGAGGCGGGACGAGAAGCAGGAGTGAATACTAACTTTGGCAACACAATTCTCAAACGATCGGATGCGAGGACTTGCGCAGCACGGTGGCACGACCAGGTGCCGGGCCGAGCTGCGACGAGCAACCACAGGAGGTCCGATCATGTCTAGCTGGCCGAAGATCTTCATGGCTCTCGGTATGAGCCTCTGTTTCCTCGGTAGTCAGGTCTGGGCCCAGGCTCCGTCGGATCCGGCGGGTGGTGAAGAAGATGGGGCGCAGAGTCCAGCCCAGGCCGCTCCGAGGGAGGCTGCTCCTCCCGAGGGGGCTCGAGGGGCCGCCGCGCCCGGGGCCGCGCCCGGGGCCGCCGCGCCCGGGGCCGCGCCCGGGGCCGCGAAACCCGATGATGCGACCGGGGACAGGCCCGCCGCTCGAGTGGAGCCCGCCCG
>JAVEWA010000408.1:0-6318 GCA_034004785.1 Polyangia bacterium | reverse complement strand
GCCCAGGCGAGCACAGACCAGCCTTCCACCCTGGGCATAGTACACGTTCCTGCCATCATGGATCGGGGTTCCGGCGGTGAAAGCCGCTCCCGCGATGCCCTGGACACTGTAGTTTTGCCCCCCGGGCTCTACGACCGCCGCTCGCCTCACGTAGTCGAATCGCTCGGGCCAGGCGAGCCCGGCGGTCACGGCGTCGTCAATCTCGTCGAACTCACGGTGTGCGAGCCCGGCGAGCCAGTTGAACCAGCGGGTGAAGGCGCGGAACAACCAGTTCAGGTGGCCAGCCGGCAGCACATCAGCGTCAGCGTGATCCGGCGCCGTGCCTTCGTAGTACCCGTCCGTACATGAGGCCAGGGGCTCATCGTGCGCGTTGGGCGTTCCACCCTCTCCCCAGGTCAGGGCCTCGGTAGGCTTGGGGTTGATCTCGCTCACAGTGTACCTCCGACAACCCAGCCCATCGGCGCCGAGCCCATGGGGGTGATGGTGAGCTGCATGACGCCCACGGGACCGGCCACGAGCTCCCAACGGACACCCACAGGGGAGGCCCTACCGAGCAGGTCAAGGATCCGGGCCCTCTGGACCTCGGAGGCTTCGCCCCCGATGACCTGGACCCTGTAGCAGGCGGTGCCCTCTTGGCGGTATCGTGCGTCTGCGCCCATGGCCTCGGAGGCGACCCAGATCACATCCTCATAGCAGCCGTCGCTGTTGTTCGCCCGGAAGGCGCACCGCAGGAGTAGGCGGTATTCGTCGTCGGTGGCGTCGAGGCGAGGCAGCTCGACCAGGACACCGTAGGGGATGTCAAGCTGGTCGCCCTCGGCGGCGTCGAGCTGCCGGAGGTCGATGCAATCAATGCTCAGATCCTCGGCGAGTTGGACCTGGCCCAGGAGGGCCGATACCAGCTCGCGGTAGGCCGTGGAACCAGCCCAAAGGCTCTGCGGTAGGATTGCAAGGCCCTGGGCGGCGTGGTCTGTGATAGGGGTCACGCCCATCAGAGCACCGTCACCCTCGCCGCCGAGAAGCGGGCGATCTCGTCGTAGTCAACGGACAGGGAGGTGGACTGCCAAGCGCCACCAGCGCCCACCTTGATCCTGGTGGCGATGGCGGAGATCCCTGGACAGGCCCCGATTGCAGCGCCCTCCAGGGCGGCAATCAGGACGTTGTCGCCGATGGTCAGAGCGTTGCCCAGGGCCACCACGGCGGCCTTGACCAGGGCATCTCCGCCGACCGGGTAGGCGCTCGTGGTGACCAGGGTGTGCTCGACGTAGAGCTCGAGCTCGGTCGCCTCGCTCCACCTGACGATTTGCTGGTATCCTTTGGAATCGGTCGCGTAGTAGTATCTGGACCCGTAGCTCGCGATCCCCGCTGGGGTGCCGGCGATCTCCACCAGGGCGGCGGCGATGGTCGCGTCAGCAATGCCCGTGGGCCACACAACCGGCATGAAGGTGTGAGGGGGCAGCCCGTAGGCGTCCACGGCGTCGGTGGTGTTGACGATCACGGCGGCGGCCGTCACCTCGTCGAGGGCCTCCAGGCGGGCGCGGATCGCGAAGTAGGTCCCGGAGCCGGAGATGGCGAAGGACCGGGAGCGCCTGGCCTCGAGCACTGCAGAAGACTCCTCGGGCTCGCCAGGGGTGAAGTCGGCGGCGTTGGTGACCGAGACCCATCCGGCAACTGCGTCAACGATGGTGTCAATCGCCGTTGCGCCAAACTCCACTGGACCGGCGTCAACGGCCGTCGCCGTGCCGTCAATGGTTCCGCCACCTCCGATGGTGACAGCCTCGTCGAGGGCCACCATGGGCCCGCCTGAGCCGATGCGGGCCCGCTTGCCCGCCGCAAGGACGGTGCCCGGCGTGCCGTCGCAGGTGATCGTCCCGGTGGAGTAGGTTGCCGCCGTGCGGCGCACACCGACCACCTCACAGAGGTTGTCCTGGGTCACGCCCTCGGCCGACCGGGGGTTGAAGGCCTGGTGCTGGGCCTGCTGCAGGTCGTAGACCTCGACGAGCTGCCCGGCGAAGGCCCGGATGAGCTGCCCGACTGGGGAGTCGGAACCGTAGGAAAGCTGGGTGCCCCACATCGTGGCGCCCTGGAGGGCCTCCACGATGTTCTCGACAATCTGATCCTCTGTCAGTACGGTCAGACCCGCCGAGGTGAGGGAAGGACTCGTGCCCATGCGGGCAATGATAGGGGCCTGGGCTTTGGCGGGGACAGTTACGCGGCCGGGGCGCTCATGCTGACGGTCACCACGCCATAAAGGCTCATGGCCTCCACGTAGATCGTGGCCTGCCTGGTGGCGGGCACGCGGACGATCCGCAGGGACCGCACCGACTTGACGCCCTCCACGGCGGCGATCTTGGCGGACATGCGGGCGGTGATCTGCTCGTCGGTAGCACCCCTCCGGAGGATCTCGCCCCGCCAGGGCATTCCGGCCTCAAGGTCGTAGGCCCACTCCCCCTCGTGCATCTTACACACGATGAGGATCCGCTGTGCCACCTCGTCGAGCCCGGAGACCCGCTTGACGTGAGTCTCCGCGAACACCAGATCCATGGTCGTCGGGTCGATGTAGAGATCCATGGGCAGTCTCCTACTTGCTCGCCACCACTGTAGAACCCACTGTTGGGGCCCAAGGGGGGGTGATGGTCCCCCCGGGCGTGTAGCCCGACGTTGGGCCGGATGGCGTCGGGTGTCCGTGGGCGGCCAATTCCGCGTAAAGGTCCTGGAGGGCCTGGAGCACCAGGCTCTTGAGGGCCACAAAATCCGTTGCATCCGACCCCCCTAGGTAGACCGCCGAACCCCAGAGGACGGGGCCGTTCGCGGCAATGGCCGTCGAGGGCAATGGCCCGTTGGCGGGCCTCGGAGCCAGGGGCCAGGCCACCACATCGGACAGGGACAGGCGGCGCTCAGAGGGCGGTGGGAGCCCGAAGGACCCCGAGGAAAACCACGTCGAACAGTCGGCCTCCTGGGGGACCAGCTCGCAGAAACCGCCCTCCTTGACCGGGTAGGTCAGCCCCCCGAGGATCGAGCCCGGGAAGGCAACGGGGACGTGTCGGAGCACGGGCGCCTGAATCAAGGCCCCGTCGATGTAGAGCTGCACCACGGGCTGGGCGTCAACCGTCTGGGCCGCCTGGTGCCAAGCGGTGACCAGGGCAGGGATCGGCGCGTGGTGCTCCTCGTAGTAGGAGCGCATGGCGTCGGCAAGCCACTCCCCGAGTAGCTCGGGGATGTCGTCAGCTTCGGCCGTCATAGGGCGTTCTTCTCCGTCTTGGCCTTCGTGATCCAGTTCTGGCCCCATGAGTCCACCTCGTGGGTCAGGGTGGTCACTCGGTATAGGCCCGTGACTGCGAGGCTCTGAAGGCTCACCCCTCCACCGGGGGCCACGGCGGGATTGAATCTGGCCTCGAACTCGATCCCCTTGTCGGTGCGCCTGGGGGAGCCCCGCAGGCCCGTCTGGGGCGTCAGTAGGGGCACGTTGCCAGGGACCAGCTCCCCTGGGCCCATGATGTAGACCAGGGCCCCCTGCTGCATCCACCAGGCAAGGGGGGTCATGTGGACCAGCTCGGAGAGCATGCCCCTGGCCTTGCCCACGTAGGCCCACCCCGTGGGGAAGGTCACCGGGGTAAGGGCTCCCAGGTGACCGATGGTGGCGCCCATGGCACGCACGGCGTCGTTGAGGGCCACGGTGGAGCTGGTGCCTGGGGGGTAGCTGACGCTGACCGTTGCCTCGGCCCACTTGCGACCGGCGACCTTGGCCCGGATCTCGGTCACCCTGTCGGGGCCTGTCTTCTGGGAGATGATTCCACCCTTGGGGATGTCACCTGCGAACACCTGGGACGCCACGCCCTCGCCCGCCCGGACGATTAGGACCTGCTCTTTCATCTCCAGGTAGCGAAGGCTGGCCTCGGAGAGGTTCCAGATGCGCGCCACGCATTGGTCAGGCTTGCTCGTGGCGCTCCGGTCAATCTTGGCGGCGCACCGGATGGGGACCTGCTCGGGAACATAGGTGCCCCAGGTGCGCCCGGGAGCCCCAGCCGTACCCACGGTCACCTCAACGATCCTGGGCTGGAAGTCGCTCATGGTGTCGCCGAATACGTGAACTCCTCGGCGCTGGAGTCCTCGTCGAGGGCCTCGTCGTCGTCGGTGGCCCAGACGAGCTGACATCGCGTGCCGAGGTCATCATAGGAGCAGGCCTCGTCGGACCCGTTGAGGGACAGAAGCCAGAGCTGGCCCCCGGTGGGGATTCGCCCGGTGTGGTGCGTCAGGCAGGGCCGATTGACCAGGATGGGCTCCTGGGAAACCATCAGGGTGTCGGTGTCGTCGTACACCGTCAGCCCCCACTGCTCGAACCGCTCGAACCATCGGAGGACCAGGCGCCACACCAGGCCGCCCAGCTCGACCTGATAGTCCCACTCGGGGCGCTGCTCGGGCTGCTCGGTGGGTTCGAGGATGTAAAGACTCATGTTGACCTCGGGGCCGGGGCCGTGCTACGGGTCTGACAGGAGGTGTCACCATGAAGCGTTTTCTGTGTGTCGCGGTCCTGTCGATGTTCCTGGGCGGGTGCGTTGCCGTGGATTGGGTCAGCGCCCACTCGACCGTTGTTCCTGTTTCGTCTGCCCTGCCCTAACATCATCGCCCCCTGATCCTGTCGATACCCGCCCTGACCTTTGAGCTGCTCTTGGTGGGCGCGGCCTTCGGGCTCGCCGTGCCTCCCTTGGCGGCGGCCGGGCTCGACCGGCGGGCCTGCTTTGGCATCAAGCGCCCCGGGGGGATCTGAGTGTAGGCAAACCCAGCTGTCAGAACCTCCTCCAGCTCCATGGTGACGCCCAGGCTGTCGCCGTGACTGGTGCCGTGGGTGTAGCTCCAGGAGGCAATGACTACCTTGCGAGTGTCGTAGCCTGACACCATGGTCACCGCGTCCTTGCGGGCGGCGAGGCTGTCGAGGGCATCCTTGACCGAGGAGAGACGGCCCGGGATTTTCGCCGGGTCGCTGGGGAGCATCGCGTGGATCGAACCCTCGACGCTCCACTTGCGACCGCCGTCCTCGACGTGGTCGGTGATCTTGGCTCCGCTTTCGATGGGGTATTTGGTGACGGTGTAGGAGTCGGTGCGCTTCTCCGATGTGACCACGTCCAACTCGAAGTCTGGCGCCACGGGGCTGGTGGTGTAGAAGTAGACCATGGTGCCCATGGGTCACATCCGATGGTCGTTCGTGCGGGCCAGCACGTCGCGGAGAGCCGCGATCAGGCCCTCGGCCGTCATCCGGGTGAGCTGCTCCGGGGTCATGCTCGTGGGATTGGAGAGGGCGAGGGTGAGGTTGTTCACGCTCACGTTGTTCGTGCGGCTCTGGCCTCCCGGGATGGGCATCGCCGGGGCCGGCCCCTCGACGGGCACGGGTGCCGGGGAGAATCCCTCGGGCATCTCTGGGAGTAGGCCTCCCACGGCCTCGGCGGACTTTCGCAGCGTCTTGACGGCCCAGGAGGCGGACTTTCGCAGCGTCTTGACGGCCCAGGAGGCGGACTTTCGCAGCGTCTTGACGGCCCAGGAGTAGGCTTCCTTGATTTTTTCGATCACGTATCCCCAGGCCTTGCGGGCCTGCTCGGCGGCCCATCGGAAGGGGGCGGCAAGGGCCTGCCAGGCCTTTTCGAGCCAGCCGACTAGACCATCCCACATCGAGCGGAACCACTCGGCGATGCCCGAGATGAACCCGCCGATGGTGTCAGCGATCCACCTCCACGCGGCGCTGAGCTTCTCCACGCCCCAGATCACGGCGTCAAAGAGCCACTTGACCACGGCCACCACGGGGGCAAAGACCGGCCCCAGGATCTTGGCGAGCCAGGTCACCGCCTTGGTCACCCACGGGATGAGCCACTGCAGCGGCTTCACGAGAGCGTAGGTGAACAGCTTGACCATGAGGCCGATCCACACGGTCAGACCCTTCACGAGCCAGCGGAGCCCCGTCACGAGGTACGGGAGCAGGGGCTTCACTACGTCCTTCCAGAGCATCGAAAAGAGATCCCAGAGGGCCTTGCCGAGCTCCTTCAGCGCCGGGCCGAGCTGGACGAAGGTCGCCTTCAGCTCGGTTCCAACGGCGATCATCATCGCCCGCACTTCCTGGGCTTCCTTGGGCGAGCCGAAGAGCAGCTCAATGGCGCTGTGCCGGTCGCCGGAGAGGAACGCCTGGAGGTCGTCCACCAGGAGGAAGATCGCGGCGCCGGCCGCCAGGAGCAGGGCCATCTTGGCTTGGGCGGCTGCCCCTGCCATGCCGACCCCCCGGAGGGCAGCGGCGAGCCCCCACGCGGCACGGGCGGCGCCGATGGCCCAGGATGC
>JAVEWA010000407.1:0-6339 GCA_034004785.1 Polyangia bacterium | reverse complement strand
GTAGGCCGTATCAAAGCGCCAGCAGTGGTAGCTCCGGAGCTGGTTGGGCAGATCGCATGAGTACGGTTCTGGGTAGCAGGGCTCCGCGGCCTCGCACTCGAACGTGGCGATGTGGGCCTCGATGCACGATTCCATGCAGAAAAGTGGCGTACGGACTATTTGACCCTACGCCCGCAGCCGCCCGACCGACCTAGAAGACGTAGTTCAGCTCCATGCAGGGGACATGGGCCACCGCTTGGCCCTTGACGTTGGTGGGCGGCTCGGTCTGGCTGTTCCGGATGTCCCGCGGCACGTAGATGTTCAGCTTGTAGGTCAGGGCGAAACGCCAGTGAGAGCCCACGCGCCAGCGCAGCCCGGTGGAGAGCTTGTAGTGGTGCAGGAGAGGGTTGTCGAGGCTGAAGGTGGAGTCCGGGATGGGCGAGCGGACGTAGCCGAAACCCAGCATGAGCTCGAGGGTGGGGATGCGCAAAGAGGGGCGCACCATGGCCCCGCCAGTGACCTGGTAGCCCAGACCATAGCGCTTGTCCCTCGTCAGATCCGCCTCGGTGAAGGGCTCCTCGCCCTCGTCCTCTGGATCGTAGATGGGCTTGATCCGCTGCTTCTTATAGGCGTTGTAGAACCAGAAGCGGAAGTCCATGCCCAGCTCGAGGCGCCGGCCTATCTCCACGTTGAAGCCCGCTTGGACGGAGTGGGGGATGGGCATCTCGAGCAGGAGGCGCCTCGGCAGCTTGTAGCCCACGGAGCGCACCACCGCGTAGAACATCTGCGGATCCTGGACATCCTCGCCGTAGGCCCGGAACCGCGCCGGGCCCTCGAAGCGGGCGGGGGTCGCCCCGGTATAGCGCAGCCCGAGCCGCAGCCAGGGCCAGGGAGAGAGGATGGCGCCGAAGCCCCAGCCAGCCCCGTGATCCACGCCCGAGTACTGGAGCCTTATATCGCCGATGAGCTCCTGGGCGGCGAGGGCCAGCCCCGAGGGCTCCTCCCCGGGAGGAGTGAGGGCCGCGACCATGCTGTACTTCTGGCTCATGGTCAGCCACATGAGGTTGTAGGAGAGGTCGGCCCCGAGGGAGATGTAGCGGTTCAATCGCCAGCCCACGCCCAGGGTGGCGGCCCCGGTGATGAACATCCCTCCTATGATGTGATAGGCCGTGGGTGCGTCCTCGGGCAGGTAGGCGCCGTAGAAGTTCGGCGCGTAGAGCCCCAGGGAGACCACCACGTCCTTCCACCTGGGCCCGAGGAAGCCGAGGCCCGTGCCCGCCGCCAGGAAGGGCATCACGCCCCAGTACTTCTCCGGCCGGATGGACTGGGCGTAGTAGCCCTCCGAGTTCACTGGCCAGGGACAGGGGGGCCTGCTGCCCTGGCCGCAACCCTCGGGGTTTATCTCCGGGTAGCGGACCGGATCGAGGGCCATGAGATCGGCCTTCAGGTTGGTGAAGCCCCAGCCGAGGAAAAGGTAGAGCTGCCCCTCGGGCTGGTCGGCGAGCCCGGCCGGGTTGTGGAAGAGAGCGGTGATGTCGTCGGGCTTGGCCAGGCTGGCCATCATGCCCGTTCGACGCCCCCCGAAGGTGAGCACCGAGAAGCCGCTCGCGGCTGCGCGAGGCGCAGGCAAGACGAGCGCCGCGACGATCAACGCCGCGAGCGTCCGGAGCGTCCAGCCTCGAGCCCTGCCGGAAGTCGTCCTCGGTCCCATCGGGCCTCGATTCCTCTCTTCGATGACCCGAGCATAGAGGAAGCCCGGCCCACTGCCAACTGCCCTTGAAGCCAATGCCCTTGAAGCCAATGCCCTTGAAGCCAATGCCCTTGAAGCCAATGCCCTTGAAGCCAATGCCCTTGAAGCCAATGCCCTTGAAGCCAATAGAAGGAGCGCCCCGAGATGGGCTCCCCAGGCTCACAGGGCTCCCCGGGCTCACAGCACCGGGCTTGTGCAGACCCCGATCTCCATGATCAGGTAGACGAGCACCCACTCCTGGGGGTAGATGCCCACGTGACCGGCCGAGCCGCCTGGATCCCCCACGGTGTGGTAGGTGGAGAAGAGGACCTTGCCGGCTCCATAGGGGAAGGTGATGGTGAGGGGCAGGGTCTGGCCCGCCTGGAGCACGAAGTCGCCCGTCACCCACACCTTGGGCGGCTGCGGGTCACCTGGCCCGGGCTCGGGCGTGGTGTAGAGCCCCTCGATCCAGACGAAGTTCTCGTGGAAGTCGATGGCCTGAGAGCTCTGGCCGATGGCGTCCAGCCAGGCGGCGAGGTCGGGATCCACCGCCTTGCCGTGGGAGGTCCAGCCGCTCATGGTCTGGGAGGAGGCCCAGGCGGTCTGGTCGGCGTCGTTCATCACCGCGTCGTCGCCGCAGAGGTCCACGTACTCGGGCAGGGACTGCTCGAAGATGTCGTACATCATGTCCGTGGCGTAGATCTTCCCGCCCGCGGCGAGGTAGTCCCTGATGTTCTGGAGCACGGCCGGGTCCGAAAGGGGAGCGGTGGGATCCGAGATCTGCGGTGAGCCCGCGATGGTGCAGGGGAAGAACAGGATGTGATAGCCCTTCATGCGCTCCAGATCGGTCAGCAGCGCACTGTTCGACTCGTAGGGGTATACATTGTAGATGTCGAACTCCTCGGTGCCCATGACGAGGAGGTGATCGCTCCCCACCTGGCCCATCCCGAGCTTGGCGAGCACGTCCTCGATGTGGTCGCCGCCGCTCAAGGCATAGACCAGCGCCATGTTCGGAATGGTGTCGCCAACGCCATTCTTGCTGGGCAGGGTGGTCTGGTCCTCGGGCACTGCCACCGGTCCCTGCGCTGGCACGGTGATCTGCCGCACGCGGCGGAACTGCCCCTTCTGGACCACCAGGTAGTAATCGCCCGGAGCCGGGGCCACGGTGAAGGCGCCATCTGGCCTCGAGAAGCCATAGGGACCAGCCGGGTTCGTGCAGGTCTCGGGGTAGGCGTGATCCGGAATAGGCGCGGGCTCTGTCTTCGAAAACCACACGAGCGCTCCGGAGATGGGCACCAGGCCTCCCGGAGACAGGACCCGCCCGGTCATGGTGGTGCCCGGCAGGCCCGCGTCGCCGCCGCTCCCGCACACGCACTGCTGGCCAAGACAGAAGCCCCCCGTGTGACCCAACCCGAGGCAATAGCTCAGACAAGCGTCGGCCTGACAGGCCCCGGTCCCTGAGTCGTGCTTGCTCTCAGGCTTCACAGGCCCGCAGGCGCAGAGAGCCGCGAAGGCCCCAGCGGCAAAGAGCAATACAGGTATTCCGTTGTTTTTACAAGAAAAAGGCCCCATGGTTTTCTCGCCCTCCAGGTCTCGAGCATACCCTGTTTTTGACTTCCACCGCAAGGGCGCGTAGACCTGGGTCTCGAGGCCATGCGCAACCCACGGCCCTTGCTCGGGAACTCACGAGGCCCTTGCAGAGGCCGCTCGGAGTGCTACCGTGGAGCTTGGCCATGGTCGTAGCGAAGACCGGCCGCCCCCTCGATCGGAGGGGGCGCCAAGGACGGCACCGGTAGCCACCAAGATGGGGTATAGGTCGGAAGGATTAGAGAAAATGGGACACGTTGCCCTCAAACCCTACTCACAGGGTACCCTGGACGGCCTCTGCGCCGTCTACGGCATCGTGAACGCTGCGAGGATCGTCACGGGATCAGACGATCACGAATCTCGTAAGCTTTTCAAGGACATACTAAAGTACCTGGACGAGGTGCGCCCCCTGTCGGAGATCCTGGTGGATGGGATCGGCCTGACCACCGTCGGCGGAATCCTCAATAATGTCGTTGGAGATCGCATTCCGCACCGGACCATGCCCTTCAAGCAGCACCCCGATACCTCTCTCGACGAGTTCTGGACCTCCATGCAGGAGTTTCTGGCGAGTGGAGATCGGCGCGCCATCTTCATCGGGATCGGCGGCCCCATGTGGGATCACTGGACCATAGTGGACTCCATCAGCGAGAGGCAGATCCGCTTCTTCGACTCCCACAGGCTGCGCCGCCTCAACCGGAGCCGCTGCGCCACCACGAGGAGCACCAAGCTCAGGCCGCACCTGCTCTGCCCGACCCACGCCTACTTCCTCTCCTAGGTCTTCTTCGACTGTCTTGGGACGACGCGCTCCGGAGCTGCTCTTCCGTCGGTTGGCGCCCGACCTGTGCTTGGCGCTCGACATGTGGACGGCAATCGACCCGTGGACGGCAATCGAGCCCTGCCCGAGACTCGAGCTGGTGGTGGGTACGGGTGGTCGCGAAGGAGGAGGAGGGGGAGTGGCTCGGCCTGGCCGAGGTGGTGATTAGTAGCGCTCGGAACGCTGACGCCCGCCGCCGCTCGGACGAGGCCGGGCCTCGTTCACGCGGAGGTTGCGGCCATCGAAGGGCTGGTTGTCCAGCGCCTGGATGGCTGCGCTCGCCGCCGCGGCATCGGACATCTCCACGAAGCCGAAGCCCCGGGAGCGGCCCGTATCGCGGTCCATGACGACGTTTGCGGAATCAACTGCCCCATAGGACTCGAAGAGAGTCTGGAGAGCCGCATCATCCGTGCCAAAGGGAAGGTTTCCGACGTAGATCTTCATCTCTGCTCTGTCTCCTGCGCGAATCGTTATGCCCCGTCCTTGGACTCCTCCCGACGCTTCGGGAGGCAGCACAGGGCCTCAACAGGGCACTGCCTACACCCTTTCCCAGACTCAGGCAAGGATCTTTGTGGTCCAAATGATTACATCGGCTCCATCAGGGCTTTGGAGCCAAAGGGCCGACAGGCGATCACGCCTCGAGAGGAACGAAGCCATCGAGCAGCTCCCCGAGGCCGGTCTCGGAGATCGCGAGCCCCGACTCAACCGCTTCCTTGACCTGGGCTGCGAGCCGCGAATCACCATACAGCGCAGCCCCCACCAGGCGTTGATCCCTCAACACGAGCTGCTCGTAGCTCCCCTCCCCCTGGCGCACGAGCACCTGGTAGCTGGCGTCCTCGGCCTGTATCTGGCCGATGCTGAAGAGATCCACGTCCAGGACCTTCAGCCTGTTCGAGCGCGCCAGGCTGGGAAGCTCTGCCGAACCGCCCGAGGCGTTGATCCCTGCCACCGACCCCTGGGCAAAGGCCGCGGGCCAGATGCCCATCACCTGGCCACGATGCTCGCAGAGGTCCCCGGCGGCGTAGATGTCGGGCACCGAGGTGGCCATACGGTCGTCCACCACCACGCCCTGGTCCACCTCGATGCCGCACTGCCTGGCCAGGTAGCTGTTGGGGCGGACCCCAGCGGAGACCACGACCAGATCCGCTGGCAGCACCTCCCCGTCTTGCAGCTTGACCGCGGCGGCGCCCTCGTCGCCGGTGATCTCCTTGATCTGACGGCCGCAGTGGACTGCGATCCCCAGGCTCGAGAGGTGTTCCTCGAGGAGACGGCCCGCCGGCTCTGGGAGCTGCCTCGGAAGGAGATGGCCAAAGCCCTCCACCACGGTCACCTCGAGGCCCCTTCGCCGCAGAGCACCGGCGGTCTCGAGCCCCAGCAGGCCCCCGCCGATGCACACGCATCGGCCGCCGGGCCGGGCGCGCTCGAGGATGCGGCTGCCATCCGAGAGCGTCCTGAAGGTCGTGACCCCCTCCCGGGCCGCCCCTGGGATGGGGGGCACGAATGGGTGGGCGCCCCCCGCGAGCACCAGGCGGTCGTAGGGCACTGCCCGGCCGTCCCTCAAGCGCAGCTCATGAGCGACAGGGGAGATTGCCACGACCTCGGCCTGCTCGAGCTCTATGCGCTGCTTTTCGAACCAGCCCTCGGGCTTCATTAGGAGCCCCTCCTCGGCGACCTCTCCCCCCAGGAACCTGGTCAGGTTCAGCCGCAGGTAGGGCAGGCCGGGCTCCTTCGAGATGAGCCTGATCCGCGCCTCGGGCGCAGTCGAACGGGCATGCTCCGCGGCGGTCACCCCGGCCACTCCCGCGCCCACGATGACCACCGTGCCCACCAGGGTCTTCGCTCCCTGGCCGCCCGCTTCCTCCGCCGGCTCGAAGAAGGACGCCGGAGCGCCGCACACCGGACAGGTGCCTGGCGGCTCGGGCCCGAGATGCACGTAGTCGCACAGGGAGCAGCGCCACCTCGCGGCGGCGGGGCTCGGCGTGGGTTCGGACGGCACGGCCAGCTCGAGAACCGAGAACAGCTCGACGCCCACTCCGCACACCGGGCAGGTGCCTGGCGGCTCGGGGCCGCTGTGTACGTAGCCGCAGACCTCGCATTTCCAAAGTTTCGCCATGATCACCTCTCTCGGGGCGTGCTGGTGTGTGGTGTCTGGAGGCTCGCGCGCACCCCACGCGGCGCGTCCAGGGACCAAGGGCAGGTCAACCGGGCTACTGGAGCAGCGTGTTCAGGG
>JAVEWA010000406.1:0-6356 GCA_034004785.1 Polyangia bacterium | reverse complement strand
CCCGCGCCAAACCGGGGGGATGCCTTCAGTCACCGGCAGCAGCCTCTGTATAACGAGACACTGAAATTACAGCCCCCTAGCTTCGCAAAGGTCTGCCCGGACCCGAGGTCGGCGAGCCTTCATTTCGGCTGTCCAACCCTCTTCGAGCCAGGGTCGTTAGGGCTTCTTGGCAGGGAGGCCCCGGCTGGGTTATCAACAAAGACCGAGGAGCCCCGCATGGCAGGCCCAAAGGAAATCACCGAGCGCTTCTCGAGCCGCTGGGGGCTCCTGGCGAGCCTCCTCGGAATGGCCATCGGCGCCGGCAACATCTGGCGCTTCCCGCGCGTGGCAGCGGCCAATGGCGGCGGCGCCTTCCTGATCCCCTGGGCCATCTTCCTCTTCATGTGGTCCATCCCGCTCATGCTGGTGGAGATGGGCATGGGCAGGGCCACCAGGAAGGGACCGGTGGCAGCCTTCCACTCCCTCTTCGGGCGCTTCGGCCTGCCCTTCGGCCTCTTCGTGGCCTTCTGCACCTCGGCCATCCTCTTCTACTACGCCGTGGTGACGGGCTGGTGCGCCTACACCCTCACCCAGGTGGCGCTGGACTTCGAAGCAGCCTCCGCCGGGAGCGCCGGCCGATGGGAGAGCCTCTCGGGAGGGAGCGGCTGGGCCATCCTCTTCCACCTCGTCGCACTGGGCGCGGGCCTGCTGATCATCTCGAGGGGAGTCGCCCGCGGCGTGGAGCTCGCCAACAAGATCCTCATCCCCCTGCTCTTCCTCATGCTGATGCTGGCCGCTGGCGCCGGCCTCTCACTTCCCGGGGGCGTCGAGGGGCTCGAGTACCTCTTCCACGTGGACCTCGCCAAGCTCGCCCACCACAAGACCTGGCTCGAGGCCCTGTCCCAGTCCGCCTGGTCCACGGGGGCCGGATGGGGCCTGATCCTCACCTACGCGGTCTATACCCGGCGAAGGGAGGACGCCCTGCTCTCCAGCCTGGTGGCGGGAGTGGGCAACAACGCCGCCTCGCTGCTCGCGGCCATGGCGATCCTGCCCGCGGTCTTCGCCCTGGCCGGGCCCGCTGAGCGGGCCGAGGCCCTGGCGGGCAACACGGGCCTGCTCTTCGTTTGGATGCCCAAGCTCTTCGCCCAGATGCCGGGCGGGCAGCTCATCGCGGTGCTCTTCTTCCTGGCGGTCACGGTGGCGGCCCTGACGAGCCTCCTCGCCATGCTGGAGATGGCCACCCGCGTGGTGATGGACTTCGGCCTGAAGAGGCGGCGGGCCGTCCTCGTGGTTGGGGGCCTGGCAGTCCTCGGAGGCCTGCCCTCTGCCTGGAGCCTCGAGGTCTTCAACAACCAAGACTGGGTCTGGGGCCTGGGCCTCCTAATCTCGGGAGCCTTCTTCTGCGGGGCGGCCCTGCACATCGGCGCCCGCAGGTTCCGGGAGGCCCACCTCGGGCCCCCGGAGGGCGGGCTCCGGGTGGGCCGCTGGTTCGAGATCCTGCTCATGGCGGCCCTCCCGGTGGAGCTGGTGGCGATGCTCTCCTGGTGGATCTGGGGAGCCATCCAGGGCGCCAAGGATCTCCGAGGCTGGCTGCACCCCCTGTCCACCTTCGGGGTGGGCACCTGTCTCGTGCAGTGGGCGGCCGTGCTGCTCGGCGCGCTCCTCGTCTCGGGCTGGCTCCACCGCCGCCTCCGAGCGCTGCCCAAGGCAGCCCAAGGGGAGAATGGCCCATGAGCGCCTCGGCCCTGATCATGATGATCGTGATGCTCTGCTTCTTCTGGGGCGGCTTCGTCACGCTGCTGGTGGTGGCGCTCGGGCGACCTCAATCGCCCGAAGACGATGACGAGAGCGCCCCGCCTCCCGCAACGGCAGAGAGGGGCACTCCGGGATCTCGGGGCTCGGGAGACGAGTGAGGTTGCGGTCTGCTGCCTGCTGCTCGCGCTCGACTGCTCGCGCTTAAACGGAGGGAGGGCGCCCAAGGTGGGCGCCCCGCGAGGGGAAGGGGCAAGGGGAAGGTCTGGTCAGGCAGCGAGCGCTGCGGCGCCGATGCCCTGGGCGTCGGCGTAGCTCCGCAGCGTCTCCCTGAGGTTTCTTCGGGCGCGGTGTAGGCGGGACATTACCGTGCCCATTGGTACGCTTGTGATGCGGGCTATCTCGCGGTAGGAGCGCCCGTAGATGTAGTGCAGCTCCAGCACCTCGCGGAACTCGCCCGAGAGCCCGCCGAGGGCGCCCTGCACCTCGTCCCCGAGCTGGCTCCTCACGGCCGCGCTCTCGGGATCCTCGGCGGCCTTGCGGGAGCCAGCGGAGGTGAGGCGCCGAAGCTCCTCCGGCTCCTCGCTCGCGGCCCGCTGCTCGGTCATCCTCCGCCTGTATCCGGTGATGAAGGTGTTCTTGAGGATTCGGTAGCACCAGGACCGGGCGCAGCTCCCCGGCAGGAAGCTGTCCCAGGCAGCGAAGGCCTTGAGCATGGTCTCCTGCACCAGGTCCTCGGCGTCGCGCTGGTTGCGGGTGTAGCGGAGGGCGATGGAGTGGAGCTCGCCCCTTAGGGGGAGCACCTCGGCCTCGAAGGTTGTGCTTGCCTTGAGCTGCTTCTCGGTAGCTTGCATGCAGCACAGTCAATGCAATGGCCGTGCCACCTCTCGCGCCCAAGCGGCCCCAGGAGACAACCAACCGTAATTACATGATTTGTCATTTTGGTGGACCCACTGCGGGCTGCCAGACCCGCGCATGATGCCCTTGCTCGATGCCACATTGTGCCCCTGCCCCTTGCCCGGTGTTGTCATTTTGTCAGGCGAGAACCGCAGGCCCCCACAGACCCCATTGGCTGGATGCTTACCCAGTCAGGCCACGCCACCCGGCCTTGCTACAGGGGCGCCCTGCTAGCTTCCCACCCCCGGAGCACCTCTGCTAGCTTCCCAACCCCGGAGCACCTCGGGCAGGGCCTCCAGGAGATCGCTCGCCAGGAGGGCGTGCTGGCCCACCTTCAGGGCGGCCCGGTCCCCGGCGAGACCATGGGCAAAGACAGCGAGGCGCAGGGCGTCGAGCGCAGGGAGACCCTGGGCAAGGAGCCCTCCCACCATACCCGCGAGCACATCCCCCATGCCGCCAGAGCCCATGCCCGGGTTGCCCGTTGGGTTGATGAACACCTCCCCTTCCGGGGTGGCCACCACGGTGCGGGCGCCCTTCAGCGCCACTAGGACGCCGAAGCGGGAGGCAGCCTCCAGGGCCGACTTCACCCGGTCCGCCTGAACCTCGGCGGGGGCCACTCCCAGGAGCCGCGCCATCTCCCCGGGGTGCGGGGTCAGGATCCGCGGCGCCGAGGGCGGACCCAGGGCGGCCCTGCGGCCGGCGAGGAGGTTCAGGGCGTCGGCGTCCAGCACGGCTGGGATGGTCAGGTGGGAGAGGAGCTCCCTGAGGGCCTCTCCCATGGCCTCCGAGGTGGGGATGCCGGGCCCGGCCACAAGCGCGGTCTTGCCCCTGGCCAGGTTCGAAAGAGCGAGCGCGCACTCAGAGGCCGAGAGGCTGGTGGAGCTCTGCGCGTAGGCCGCGCACATGGTCTCGATGCACTGGGGCGCCACCGCCATCAGGGTGTCCTCGGGCACCGCCAGGGTGACGAGCCCGGCCCCGACCCGCGCGGCCGCGCGCACGCAGAGCAGGGCCGCGCCGGTCTTGCCCGGGGAGCCGGCCAGGGCGAGGAGGTGCCCGTAGGTGCCCTTGTGCCCTCCGAGGCGCCGCGCCGGCAGGAGGGCCTCGGCGTCGGACTCCTCGAGGAGGTGCCTGCGAACTCCGACCTCCGCGGCCAGGTGGCGCGGGATGCCGATGTCCACCACATGCACCTCCCCGGCGTACTCGACCCCCGGATGGGTCGCCAGGCCCAGCTTCGGGCAGGCGAAGGTCACGGTGTGGTCGGCCTCCACCGCCACGCCTAGGGGCTGGCCCGTGTCCGCACAGAGCCCGGAGGGGAGGTCCACCGACACAGTCAGGACCCTGGCCGCGTTTATGGCCTCGATGACCTGGCGATAGGCGCCCCTCGCCTCGGAGTCGAGCCCGGTGCCTAGCAGCGCGTCCACCAGGCAGTCCTGCTCGGCGAGCAGCGCCGCGAGATCCCCGGGGGGGCCATCGGCCGCAAAGGACACCGTGGGGATCGCGAGGCGCTGGGTCACGTCGTAGTTCACCCGCGCGTCTCCCCTGATCCTGTCCTCGGGAGCGAGCACGAAGAGGGTGACGTCCGCCCCCCAACCAGCCAGGTGGCGCGCGGCCACGTAGCCGTCCCCGCCGTTGTTGCCAGCCCCGGCCAGCACCGCCACCCGGTAGCCGATCAGGCCCGGTGCGAGGGCGGCCACGCGCTCCGCGACTGCCCGCCCAGCCATCTCCATGAGCACCACTCCGGGGATCCCCAGCTCCTCGATGGTGATGCGGTCCATCTCGCGCATCTCGGCGGCCGTGCACAGCGGCAGGGTCATGGGACACCTCCAGGAGTAATTCTGCTCATCGATAGGCGGCGAGCGCGAGGATCTCGAGCAGGTCGCGCACCGCTCTGTCGAGGCCCACGAAGGCAGCCCTCGAGATGATGGAGTGCCCGATGTTGAGCTCCTCAACGCCTGGCAGGGCCGCCACGGCCTCCACGTTCGGGTAGTCGAGCCCGTGCCCGGCCGCGACCCGGAGATCCTTCCCCACGGCCTGCTGCGCGGCCGCCGCCAGCCTCTGAAGCTCCACGGGCGTATGCTCACGCGAAGCGTTGCAGTAATCGCCGGTGTGCAGCTCCACTATCTTGGCGCCCAGCTCGGCGCTCCTCGCCACTGCCTGAGAGTCGGGATCGATGAACAGGCTCACCGGGATCCCGGCCTCGGCGAGGGCGCCGATGGCCTCGGCCACGCCCCCGCGCACCCGGTCGTCCCCGAGGGCGAGGCCGCCTTCGGTGGTGCGCTCCTGGCGCTTCTCTGGAACCAGGGTGACTATGTCGGGCCGCAATCGGTAGGCAATGCCCACCATCTCGGGCGTGGCGGCCATCTCCAGGTTCAAGAGGGTGCGCACCGTGCGGCGGAGCAGCTCCACGTCCCGGTCCTGGATGTGGCGCCGGTCCTCGCGCAGGTGCGCCGTGATGCCGTCGGCCCCGGCCAGCTCGCAAAGAGCCGCGGCCCACACCGGGTCGGGGTAGCTGGTGCCCCGCGCCTGCCTCAGGGTGGCGATGTGGTCGATGTTCACGTGGAGTCTGATGCGTCTCATGGTGCTCCTCTCGGAGGGCAGTCTAGTAGGGCTGGCCATGGGCCGCAAGCGGGCGACGGGAGCAGCTGGCGACGGGAGCAGGCGCGGCTCTGGGGAGGCCAGAGGGCGATCCGCGACAGGAGGACACGAGGCCCCGGCCCAGGGAGGAGAATAAACACCTGCTTGATCGCCGCTTCACTTGCTGTGAAAATACGATAAACCATGGATGAGGAACCTGCCGTGAACAAGGATCCCCTGCTGCAGATCCTCCCAGAGCTCGAGGACCTGCCCGCGGCTCACCAGACCCTGCTCGCGGCCTCGAAGAGGCGGATGCTCCCCTCGGGCGCCCTGGTCTTTAGCGAGGGTCACGTGGCCGACTCCCTCATGGGGGTCCTCGCCGGCGAGGTGGACGTGCTCCGCCGCTTCGGAAACGCGGACCGGCTGATAGCCCGTCTTGGGCCAGGGGCCCTCATGGGCGAGGCCGCCCTGGTGCCGGGCCTCGCCCGCACGGCCTCGGTGCGGGCAAGGGATGATGTGGAGCTCCTGGAGCTGCCCGCCGGCCGAGTCAGAGAGGTCCTCCTCGCGCACCCATCCCTGGCGCTCGCCCTGCTCGGCACGGTGATGCGGCGCCTTCAGCGGCGGGACGAGGCCTACCTCGGGGCCCTTCACCAGGGGCTCGAGGACCGGCGGCGGGAGCTCGCGGTGCTGCGCGCGAGGCACGCGCCGGACGAGGACAACGACGAGGTCTGGTGCCCCTCCCTGGAGCCGACCCTCGACCGGGCGCGGCGGCTGGCCCGCTCGGATCTGCCGGTGCTCATCACCGGCGAGTCGGGCACTGGCAAGGAGCTCCTCGCCCGCTTCGTGCATCGCCACAGCGGCAGGGCGGCCGAGGCCATGCACTCCCTGAACTGCGCCGCCATCCCCGGCGAGATCGCGGAGGCGGAGCTCTTCGGCGTCCGGCGGGGGGCCTTCACCGGGGCCACCCAGGACAGGCCCGGCCTCTTCAAGACCGCGCACCTGGGGACCCTGTTCCTCGACGAGATCGGCGACCTGCCCCTCGGGCAGCAGGCCAAGCTGCTGCGCGCCCTCCAGGACGGGAGCTTCTACCCCGTGGGCAGCCAGCAGCCAGAGAGGAGCGACGTCCGACTCCTCTCGGCCAGCAACAAGGACCT
>JAVEWA010000405.1:0-6364 GCA_034004785.1 Polyangia bacterium | reverse complement strand
CTGTCGATCTCGGGGGCAACTGCACCCAGTGGCAGGCCTGCATCGATGCATGTCCGACCGGCCCGTCGAGCTGCAGCGCCTCGGCCCCTGCCTACTGCCTCGCGCCCTGACTAGGGGACTTTCACAGCCGCCGCCTCGCGAGGCTCAGGCTGTTCAGCACGACGGTGATGCTGGAGAGGGCCATTGCCGCGGCCGCCAGGGCCGGGTGGAGCTCCCTGAGGGCAGGGGGCAGGGCAGAGACGCCGTGGAGGGCGCCCGCCGCCACCGGGATGAGGAGGATGTTGTAGGCAAATGCCCAGAAGAGGTTCTCGCGGATCACGCCGAGGGTGCGCCGGGAAAGGGCGATGGCCCTTGCGACCCCCGAGAGATCCGAGCCCACGAGGGTGACGCCCGCCGCCTCCCTGGCGACGTCCGCGCCCGCGCCGATGGCGATCCCCAGGTCGGCCCTCGCAAGGGCAGGGGCGTCGTTCAGCCCGTCCCCCACCATGGCCACCACCGCGCCCCTCGACTGCAGCTCCCGCACGCGGCGCTCCTTGTCCTCGGGCAGGAGGTTCGCCTCGAGTTCGGCCTCGGCAATGCCCACCTGGCTCGCCACGGCCCTGGCCGCGGCGACATGGTCTCCGGTGAGCATCATGGGCCGCAGGCCGAGGGCCCTCAGCCCGGCCACGGCCTCCCTGGCTCCGGGCCTCGGCTGGTCCGCGAGGCCGGCGAGGCCCCTGACTTGGCCGTCCACCTCCACCACTATGACGGTCTTGCCCTCTGCCGCGAGGCGCTCGGCCTCCCTCCGGCCATGCTCCGAGGCGTCGAGCGAGGCTCCGAGCCAGGCGGGCCGGCCCACCCTCACCTTGCGTCCCGAGACCAGGGCCTCGACGCCAGAGCCTGCCTGGGAGCCGAAGGTCTCTGGAGGAGTGAGGTCGAGGCCCCGGCCTCTTGCCTCCTCCACCAGGGCCAAGGCGAGAGGGTGGGTGGAGCCCGCCTCTGCGGAGGCGGCCAGGGAGAGGGTCTCCTGTCCATCTCCCCCAAGTGGGATCCAGTCGGTGAGGGAGGGGGCGCCGGCGGTGAGGGTGCCGGTCTTGTCGAGGACCACCGTGTCCAGGCGGTGCGCGGTCTCTAGGGCCTCGGCGTTCGCGAAAAGGATCCCCATCGAGGCGCCGCGGCCCATGCCGACGATGATCGCCGCGGGGGTGGCGAGGCCAAGGGCGCAGGGGCAGGCGATCACCAGCACCGCCACCAGGCGGAGGAGGGCGGGCAGGAGCTCGCCCCCGAGGGCCCACCAGAGGGCGAAGGTGAGGAGGGCCACGCCGAGGATGGCCGGCACGAACACCGCCGAGATCCGGTCGGCGAGGCGCTGGATGGGCGCCTTGGAGCTCTGGGCGCGTCTCACCAGGCCGATTATCCGCGCGAGGGCGGTCTGGGCGCCCACGCCCGTCACGCGCACCTCCAGGAGGCCAGAGGTGTTCAGGGTGCCACCGTACACCACGGCCCCGGGCGCCTTGTCCACCGGGACGGACTCACCGGTAAGGAGCGACTCGTCCACGCCGGAGGAGCCCCGCAGGACCTCGCCGTCGGCCGGGACGCGCTCGCCCGAGCGGACCCTGACGAGATCCCCGGGCCGGAGGGACGCAGCTCGTACGATCTCGACCGAGCCGTCCTCCGAGAGCCTGGTGGCCTCGTCTGGCATGAGGGCAGAGAGGCTCCGCAGGGCCGCGGAGGTGCGGCGCAGGGCCCGGGCCTCCAGGATCTTCCCGACCTTGATGAGGGTGATGATCATGGCTGCGGTCTCGAAGTACACGTGGCCGCCGAGGCCGAGGGCGAGCCACCCGGAGAGCATCACCACCAGGGAGTAGATGTAGGCCACCGAGGAGCCCAGGGCGACCAGCACGTCCATGCTGGCGCCGCCCGCCCGCAGGCTCCGGTAGCCTCCCAGGTAGTAGCCCCAGCCAGTGTAGAGCTGCACGGGCGTGGCGAGGCCGAAGAGCAGGAGGTTGAACCAGCCCGCGTGGCTCCATGGGCCGAGGAGCGAGAAGTCCCTCGCCATGGAGAGGGCGAAGAGGGGCAAGGTGAAGGCGAGGCCAACGATGAACGCCCGCCACTCCCGGGCCTCGGCCCGGCGCCTGGCCTCGGTCTCGGCGTCCTGGGCCTCGCTCCCCGGGTTGGCGGCCAGCTCCTCGACGGCGCCAGCGCCACCACGGGCCGCCCCGATGATTGCCTCGAAGCCAGCGGCCTTCACCGCGGCGCCGAGGTCCTCTAGGCTTGCTCGATCCGGCTGGTAGAGCACCGTGGCGGTCTCGGTAGCCAGGCTCACCCGGGCCTCCAGCACGCCGTCCACCCGCTCCGTGAGGGAGCGCTCCACGTTCGCGACGCAGCGAGCGCAGTGCATCCCGAGGATGGGGAGCTCGATCCGGCTGGTTGGCTGGTCCGAAGACATGCATATAGGCTAAGGGGTCATCGCATGTATGCAAGGTCTGAGGGCAAGGTCGCGGGGTGAGTCTGAGGGCAAGGTCCGTGGGCAAGGTCCTTTGACAATGTCCGATCTCTCCTTCCCCTGGGCCCGCCTTTCGGTACACTCCCGGGGTGACCCGGTGCTCCTGCCGGGCCCGCCAAGGAGTGGACTTATGGCGCAGAAGATCCTCAGGACCTACGGGGCCCTCGACATCGCGATGGCCTGCCTCTACCTCTTCTTCTTCATCAACGTGGTGCCCCCCTACTCGCCGGCCCTCAGGGCCGGAGTGGCGGCCCTCGCCCTGCTGATGCTCAGCGCCGGGTTCCTCCTCCTGTTCCTCCAGAGGTGGGGGCGCATCCTCGGGCTGGTGGTGGGCTACGTGCTGCTCGGGCTCACCTTTCTCCTGGTGGCGACCCTGGTGGCGTCGGTGGCCTACCTGAAGGGGGTCTATGGGGCCTTTGGACAGGGGGCGAGCTACGCCACCTTCGTGGGCATCGCCATTGTGGTCCCCTACTTCGGGCTCCCTGGCGCCTTCCAGCTCCACCGCCTCTACAAGCGGGAGGTGCGGGAGTACTTCGCCCGATGAGCGCCAGCGGAAAGAAGAAGCGCTCCGTCAAAAAGGGCAGGAGCAGACCGGCCGAGAGGGCCACGCCAGCGCCGAAGGGGGCGGCTTCGCCAGAGCCCGCGGGCTCGGGCGCCATGGAAGGCGCGCCCGAGACCTCGATCCATCTCGAGAGCGAGGACCGGCCTCCGCCCTCGGCTCCCTGGCCGCGCCTGCTCTGGACCCTCTCCCGCCATGTTGTGCTCTGCGTCTCCCTGACGGCGCTGCTGGCCCTCGGGGCGATCTTCGTCGGCGTGTACCTCTGGGCCCGCATGCCCGAGGGGAAGACCCTTCCTCCCGAGGCGCGCGCCGAGGCCATGGCGCTCCTGGCGGCCGCGCGGGACCAGGCCGAGGCCTTGCCCAAGGGGCCGAGGCATCCGGCGCTCAAGCGCAAGGTGAGGGGGCCGGTCTTCGTGCGCCTCCATCACAAGGGCCAGACTCCCTTCGAGTACCGCTCCGCCTCTCCGGTGGTGATCTGGGACGCGCTCGTGAATGCGGCCGAGGAGTTTCGCAGACACGAGGCCATCCACTTCATGCCCGAGGCCGCTCGCAAGGAGTCGCGGTTCAAGGTGGACATCGCCCTCGGGCGGGCCCCGATCATCACCAAGCCCGAGGTCATCTTCGCAATCTCCCTCGTGCCCGGGGTGGATGGGCTGGGGGTGCGGGTTGGAAAGAAGACGGCCTACCTGGAGCCAGACGAGCTCCTCAGGCGGGGCCTCGTGACCGGATATCAGCCCTTCAAGTTCGTCGCCGAGTTCAAGGCGGGCCTCCACATCGGGGATGCGAACGAGCTCCTTGGGAGGCAGCTCGACATGTGGGAGGACGGCCGCTTCAAGAAGGCGAGGCGCAGCTACTTCAGGTTCAGGACCGACGGCTTCGTGGAGGCGCCCGCCCGCGAGGGCAAGCGGGCCGAGCCCCTGCCGGTCTATCGTGGGAACACTCCTCCCCCGCCCTTCGATCGCCAGGCGGTGATCCAGTCCTGCGTGGAAGGAGGCCGCTACGCCCTTCGCCAGCTCATGCCGAGCGAGGGCACCGTGTCCATGCGCTTCGCCATGAAGCGCGGGGAGCGAATCAGGCTCCTCACGCACCCGCTCATGCCGGGCTGGGTCGAACGAGCGCAGAACCGGCGCCTCGCTCTCGGGCAGTTCAAGTACATCTATTATCCGATCACGGACAACTACGAGGCCGCGGGCTACAGCCTGCCCCGGCACGCGGGGACGACCTATGCCCTCGCGCTCCTCTATGGGAAGCTGAAGGGGCGCCCAGGGGTGAGCGATGCCCAGGTCAACGAGTTCAAGGAGGGCGCCCAGACCGCCATCAAGTACCTCGCGAACATGGTCGAGCAAGGCTCTTGCAAGAACCAGGAGCACGACTTCGTGTGCGTGTCGGCGGGGCGCGGGACCGACCTCGGCTCCTCGGCCCTGCCCCTCGTGGCCATCATGGAGTACGAGCGGCAGACCGGGGACGCCAAGTACCGCGACCTCGGTCGGCGGCTCGCGAACTTCCTCATTTTCATGCAGAAGCGCGACGGCGAGTTCTGTCACCAGTACGACGTGGAGACGCGCCGGCGCGACTGCAAGGAGAAGATGCTCTACTACTCTGGCGAGGCCGCCTTCGCCCTGGCCATCGCCTACAAGTTCATAAAGGACACCCGCTACAGGGACGCGGTGAGAAGGTCCCTCGACTACCTCACCGGGGAGAACTACTGGCCCCTTCCCATGAAGTTCCTCTTCGGGGAGGACCACTGGACCTGCATCGCTGCCGAGGAGGCCTGGCCCCACGTCAAGAAGGCCGCCTACGCGCAGTTCTGCTATGAGTTCGCCCGCTTCCAGCGCCGCCACCAGTTCGCCTCGGACGATGGCTTCGCCGACTACGAGGGCGGATACGGCATCACACCCTTCTTCCCCCCGCACCTCACGCCGGCGGGTAGCAGGACGGAGGCCATGGTGTCCGCCTACGATCTGAGCCGGCACCGGGGCGAGCCCAAGGGAGTGATCGCGGCTCAGATCGTGCGGGCCTTCAAGTACATCCTGCGCCACCAGGTGAGGCTCGAGAACTCCTACCTCTACGCGCGTCCTGAGGAGACCATCGGCGCCATCATCAAGAGCCCGATAAAGCACGAGATCCGGATCGACTACGTTCAGCACACCGTGGCGGCGATGGTCCGCGCGCTGGACCTCGTCCCGCAGGGTCCCGAGGCCAAGGTGGCCAAGGTGGCCAAGGTGGCCAAGGCCGTCGCCCCTAGAAGATGAAGCCGAAGTTGAAGTGGGTGCGGCCAGTCGGGTCGGTGCCATAGTCCGGCTGGAAGGGGATGGCGTACTCGAGGCTGATGAAGCCAACCGGGGTGAGGAGGCGAATGGCGGCTCCGATGGAGGTCTTGAAGTCGCCCAGCCTCAGGAGCTCGAGGGAGTTGGTGAGAGCGCCGGCGTCGAAGAAGAGCACGCCGAGGATGGGCATGCTGAAGACCTTTGCCAGGGGGAACATGAGCTCCAGGTTGGCGATCATGCGGATGTTTCCGCCCTCTGGCCTGATGCGGAAGGTCTGCGGCTCGTTCGCAAAGGGCGACATGGGGCTCCAGACGATCTGGGTCTTGAGCCGGTCCTCCTCGTAGCCTCTCACGGTGGTGTCGCCGCCGGCGAAGAAGCGCTCGGTCTTCGGGAGCATGGGGTTGCCGCCGTAGGGGATGCCGTGATCGTAGCGCAGCCCGAGAGCGATGACGATGCCCGCTGGCAACGGCAGGAGCCCCTGACCGCTGAAGTGCAGGTGGACGAAGTCCGCGGAGCGGAGAGGGTAGGCCAGGTAGCGTGAGGCTACTCGGGCCGCGCCAGTGAGCTTGAAGCCCTTCTGCGGAACGAGCGGGTTGTCCCTGCGATCCCATATGACCGTCGGCCCGAGCGACACGACGTCGGTGAACTTGTCCACCCGGTCCTTCTCGTCCTGTCCCGAGGCGACGCGGATGATCTCCTCCTGCCGCCTGACACGCTTGATTTGGTAGCGCATGAACCACTGCAGGTCCCTGGTCACGCGGTGGAGCAAGGTGACAGAGCCTCCGTAGGTCAGGAGCTCGCCTAGCCTCACGGTGTCCTCCCGGCGAACGAAGCCGGAGAGATCGAAGGTGAGGCGGCTGCCGATGAACCGAGGGTCCTTGTAGGTGACCCGACCAGACTGGATCTCCGTGCCCGCCTCGCCCTTCAGCTCGATCTCCTTGCCCCGTCCGAGGAAGTTGCGGTTGCGGTAGGAGAGGGACATGAAAAATGGATTGTCCGTGGAGAAGCCGATACCCACCTCGAGGGAGCCGTAGTCGTCGAATCTCTCGGTGA
>JAVEWA010000404.1:0-6381 GCA_034004785.1 Polyangia bacterium | reverse complement strand
GTGCTGGATTTCCCTGAGGAGTGGCTCTACCAGAACTGCGGGGACGGCGTGGTGGATCCGGGAGAGCAGTGCGACGACGGGGACACCTTCGACGACAACGGCTGCAGCTCCACCTGCCGGATCGAGACGGGCTACTACTGCGAAGGAGAGCCCAGCGACTGCGATACGCAGTGCGGAGACGGCATCAGGGCGGGCAACGAACAGTGCGATGACGGCAACACCGAGTCGGGGGACGGCTGCTCGGCCATCTGCCGCACCGAGGCGGGGGACTGCGGGGACGGCAACATCGACGCCAGCGAGACCTGCGACGACGGAAACACCGGCGGAGGGGACGGCTGCAGCGCCACCTGCCAGACAGAGACCGGCTGGGGTTGCACAGGCACCCCGAGCTTCTGCGAGCCCATCTGCGGCGACGGGCTCAGGGTGGGCACCGAGGCCTGCGACGACAGCGACCGGGACCCGGGAGACGGCTGCGGCGCCCTCTGCACGGTCGAGGCCGGCTGGTACTGCACCGGCGTTCCATCGAACTGCGTGACCAACTGCGGCGACGGCATCCGGGCGGGCCTCGAGGAGTGCGACGACATCTCCGGGGCGCCGGTCTCGGGCGACGGCTGCAGCGAGGTTTGCACCATCGAGCGGGGCTGGGCCTGCAGCGGCACCCCCAGCGTCTGCCAGGTGGTCTGCGGCGACGGCATCGTGCTCGCTGGCTACGAGACCTGCGACGACTCCAACATCGCCCCGAGCGACGGCTGCAGCGCGACCTGCGCCGAGGAGCAGGGCTGGGCCTGCGAGGGCGAGCCGAGCGAGTGCGAGCCCATCTGCGGCGACGGCATCATCATCGCCGGCCGCGAGCAGTGCGAGGACGGCGGCAATCCGCCCTCCGACGGCGATGGGTGCGACTCGAGCTGCCAGATCGAGCCGTTCTGGGAGTGCTCCGGGCTGCCGAGCATTTGCCTGCCACTCTGCCGTAACGGGAACCAAGATGCCCTGCTGGACCCGCTGACCTGCCCCGTCGGCCAAAAGTGCACGATAGTTTCGAGCAACATCCAGTGCGGGCCCGCTGGGACCAAGGGGGACTACGAGGCCTGCGACTTCGACAGCGAGTGCGAGCAGGGTACTTACTGTGGAGATCCGGGTTCGGGCAGCTCCTGCATGCCGTTTTGTAACAGCTTGACGCAGCTCGGCTGCCCCTCGGGCAGCTCCTGTAGCCTTGTCTTAGGCAACGATCAACCCTATGAGGCCGGTATCTGCCAGCCGGAATGCGATCCCACCGAGACCGTCTCCACCGTCTGCACCGGAGGGGAGGCTTGCTACTTCGGGGGGTCCGGTCCTTTCTGCCATGATCCGGGCAGCATCGCCGTGGGAGATGCCTGCACCTCCTATGCCTACGAGTGTGTCCCTGGCGCGTCCTGCGTGAACACGGGCACTCCGACCTGCTACGAGATGTGCACCTATCCGGGCGGCACCTGCGATGTGTCGGGCACCTGTCACTCCCTGAACGATCCCAACTATCCAACCATTGGCATCTGCTACTGATATTCGGCTCACCAGTTGTCATGGTCCTGGAGAAGCGAGCTTCCCTGGCCCGGGTGTCTGGTGGTGTTCGCATTTGAGTAAAAGCGTAGGCATTGGCTCGGCTTGAGGCTGGGGGCATAAACGAGGGGATTTTACTTGGATTGAAATATCGTTTATGCTTTATTGTCCGGCGGTTAGATCCATGTGGATGACGAGATGAGCAAGCTCCCGCCCCTTCCGCCCATTCCGGGCGTCGGCTCCTCCGGCAGGAGGGATGGCGGCCAAGGCAAGGGTGGCAACGGCCGGTCCGAGTCGGTCGAGCTCATCACCGACGCCGATCTCCTGGAGCTGGTGGAGGCCGACGAGCCCGCAGAAAAAGCGGCGGCGAGGCCGCCCGGGACGGGCCCGGCGGCCCCAGCGGCCAAGACGAAGGGCAGCCATTCCGGGCCAGTTCCGAGGCCGGGTGGTCCAAGGCGGCTCTCGAGCGGTGAGACCACGCCGGTGAGGGAGGGCCCGGACCTGGCGGAGGTGGCCCGGGCAGCGGACGCCCTCGGAAAGGGCGTGCAGGCTCCGGTCCTCTCGCCCCTCGATGACGGCAAGAAGTCGCGCTCGGACGAACCCGAGGTGCAGAAGCTCCCCTTGGAGGGGCGGCGCTTCGGCCGGTTCGAGCTGCTCCTGCAGATGGGCCAGGGGGGCATGGCCACGCTGTTTCTCGCAAGGATCCGCGGCCCGCAGAACTTCGAGAAGCTGATCGCCATCAAGAAGATCCACGACCACCTCTCCAAGGAGGACGAGTTCGTGGACATGTTCCTCGACGAGGCCCGCATCTCGGCCTTGATCCACCACCCCAACGTGGTCCAGATCTTCGACCTCGGATCCATAGACGGCGCCTACTTCATCGCCATGGAGTACGTGCACGGCCAGGATCTGTCCCAGGTGCTCCGCGGCGCCATCCGGAGCCACAGCCAGACCTTTGGCTGGCCCTACGCCGCTCGCCTGGTGGCCGACGCGGCGGCGGGCCTGCACGCCGCCCACGAGCTGACCGACGCCGAAGGCAAGCACCTCGGCCTCGTGCACCGGGACGTCTCCCCGCAGAACATCCTGGTGTCCTACGACGGGCACGTGAAGGTGGTGGACTTCGGCATTGCCTACGCCGCAGAGAAGATCAGCCAGACCAGCACGGGCACCCTGAAGGGCAAGGCTGCCTACATGAGCCCGGAGCAGAGCCGGGGCCAGAAGGTGGACCGGCGCTCCGACGTCTTCGCCCTCGGCATCCTGCTGTTCGAGTCGGTGTGCCTCAAGCGCCTCTTCCGCGAGGACAGCGAGGCCGCGACCCTTCTCAGGGTGGGGGCGGCGGACGTGCCGAGGCCCAGGTCCATCAGGCCCGATCTGCCAGCGGAGCTCGAGAAGATAATCCTGAAGTCCCTCGCCAAGGATCCCGCCAACCGTTTCTCGTCGGCCCAGGAGCTCCAGGTTGCCCTCGAGCAGCTCCTCGTCACCAAGGGAGAGATGGTTGGGCCCGCGCAGGTGGCGCAGCTCATGACGGAGCTCTTCCACGATCGGAAGCGCATCCGGGATCAGCAGATCCGGGACGTGGCGGCGAGGCCCAGCGACGAAGTCAACAGCGCGATAGGCATGTCCACCACCACGGTGACCCAGCTCGGCTCCCTGGACGAGGCCGAGACCGGGCCGCCGCGGAGGTGGGTGATGCCAGTGGTGATCTCCGCGGTGGTCATCGCGGTCCTCGCCCTCGTGGCGGTGATCGGCCTGCCGCTCCTGCGCGGGGGCAAGGACAAGCCCGGCTCGCCGCCTCCCAAGGTGGAGGCCAAGGCTCCGCCGCCTCCAGACGCGAGGGTGGCGGTCCGTCTAGCTCCGCCGCCAGAGCCCATGGCCGAGAAGGTGATAGTCGAGATCAAGGTGCTGCCCAAGGACGCCAAGGCCATGATCCTCTTCCGCGGGAAGGAGTACCGCCAGACCGAGCTGGATCTCCTGGTGGAGCCCTCGGACGCGCCGGAGGTGGTCCGGGTGGAGGCCCCTGGCTACCAGGGAGAGTCCCGGCACATCACCGTGAACGACAAGGTGTCGCTGAAGCACGAGTTTCAGCTCAAGAAGGTGTTCATCCCGGGCATGACGACCCCGCGGCCCATGACGGGGGGCGACGACCTGAAGTTCCTGCCCACGGACTAGCCCCTCTCTGGGGTCCTCCTGGGCTGGTCGGGAAGGAAGGACGGCGCATGCGGAACTGGATCCTCTCTGCGGTGATGCTCGGCCTGCTCGGCGCCTCGGCGCCGAGGGCAGCTTGGGCTCAGCAGTACGTCCCCGAGGCTCAGAAGCGCAAGGCCCGGGTGCTCCAGCAGAAAGCCATCTTCGCCTACCGCACCAAGAAGTTCGAGGCGGCGGTGAAGCACTTCCTGAGCGCCTACGAGGCCTGGCCGAGGCGCGAGCTCCACTTCAACATCGCTCTTTCCTACGGCCGCCTCGGAGACAAGATAAACGCGGTCACCTACCTGCGCCGCTTCGTCAAGGACGCCAGCGCCCGCGAGCTGGCCTCGATCCCCAAGTGGCTCAAGGACATCGACGAGGAGGTCGCGGTCGTCAACATCCAGGGGCCGCCGGGAGCGGTGGTGACCATGGACGGCAAGGAGGTGGGCCAGGTGCCCCTCGAGCTCGTGCTCATGCCGGGAATGCACCTCTTCGTGGTCACCCTGGAGGGCAGGCGCATCGCCAAGCGTGACTGGGACATCACCCCCGGCCTCCGCAAGGTCTGGGAGGTGGTTGAGGCCGTGGAGCGGCCCAGGGAGCCGGAGCGGCCGAGGGACGTGACGCCGCCGGTGGTGATCGTGCAGCCTCCTCCCGTGAAGGAGAAGCCCATCCACATGGCCGTGACCATCACCGTCAGCGTCCTGGCCGTGGCTCTTGCGGGGGCAGCCGCTGGCACGGGGATGAAGGCCAAGAGCCTGCACGACGACTACAAGGCCAATCCAACGGTGGAGACCCGCAACGACGGGATCCTCATGCGAAACATGACCAACGGGCTCTGGGGCGCTGTTGGCGCCGTGGCCCTCACCGCCGGCATCCTTGCTATTTTCACGAAGTGGACCAAGTCCAAGGAGAGGAGCGCCGCCTTGCCTCGGCTCGAGATAGGCGTGGATCAGGGCGGCGCTTCGGTGAGCCTGAGCGGCCAGTTCTGAAAGGTCGGGGCGGGGGCCCCGGGGAGAGTCGCGCCTTGGCACAGCCCATTCAGCAGAAGTACAAGGTCATCAAGAAGCTCGACGCGGGGGGCATGGCCGAGGTGTTCATCGCGGACGCCTCCGGCGTGGAGGGCATCATAAAGCGGGTGGCCATCAAGCGCATCCTGCCGACCCTTTCTGCCAACACCAAGTTCGTGGCCATGTTCCTCGACGAGGCCCGGGTGGCGAGCGTGCTCTCCCACGCCAACATCGTGCAGACCTTCGACGTGGGCGAGTCGGACGGGTCCTACTTCATCGTGATGGAGTTCGTGGACGGCACCAGCCTCAAGAACCTGATAGAGCACCGCAAGGAGCGCGGTCAGCTCATCCCCATGGGGGCGGCCATCAGGTTCATCATCGAGGCCTGCAAGGGCCTCGACTACGCCCACAACGCGGTGGACTTCCGCCAGAAACCCCTGGGAATCGTGCACCGGGACATCAGCCCGCCGAACCTCCTCGTGTCCGTGCGAGGCGAGGTGAAGGTGGTGGACTTCGGCCTGGCGAAGGCCGCCTCCCAGCTCGAGATCACGGACCCTGGCGTGGTGAAGGGCAAGTTCTCCTACCTGGCCCCCGAGGCGGTCATCGGCCTGCCGGTGGATCACCGGGCTGACATCTTCGCCCTCGGCATAATCCTGTGGGAGATGCTCACCGGGAAGCGGCTCTTCTACGGCGAGAACGAGTACCAGACCGTGCAGCTCGTGGAGCGCTGCCATGTGCCGCCCATCAACCACCTGAACCCCAAGGTGCCGGCGGTGCTGGACGACGTCATCTACAAGGCCCTCGCGAAGGACCGGGATCTCAGGTACCAGCAGGCCGAGGACTTCGGCGACGCCCTCACGAACTTCCTCTACTCCGCCGGGCTGAAGGCCACCACCTCGGACATCGCCGCCCTCGTGCGAGAGGCTCGGGGCCAAGGCACGGCGAGGAGCGATGGCGAGGCGAACCTGGCGGATCTCCTGGTGGAGGAGGAGCTCCTCGCCGGCTTCACCCTGGACGAGAAGGCCCAGAGCGCGCCGTCCCTCCTCTCGGAGGGAGGGGGCGAGGCGGTGGACACCAGGGACTGGGGCGCCGACCTCGGGATGGATCTGGACCTCGACGGCGCCCCCGGCGCCCCGGCCGAGCCCGCCCCCTCGGGCCCCCGCGCCGCTCCGCCCAGCTTCGGCGCTTCCGAGGCCACGCCTCCGGGCGCCGAGGCCAAGGGCGGCGGCCTGCTCAAGCGGCTCTTTGGCAGCGGCAAGAAGAGCTGAGCCTTGACCTCCGGCCCGCTCGAAGGATCAGAAGGATCAGCATGAGCGGAGAGCGGCGCTTTCCCCCCGAGAAGATCGCCTCCCTCGACGCCCCCGAGCGCGAGCTGCACCAGCCAGCCGCTCCCCTTGTGGACCTCGTGGCCGCGTGGGGGCCCCGGGCGATCCTGGACCTGGGAGTCGGCACGGGCTACTTCGCCCTGCCGCTCTGCGCCCGTCTCCCTGGCGCCCGCGTGATCGGGCTCGACGCAGAGGCGCGCATGCTGGAGGCCCTCGCAGGGCGGGCCGAGGCCGCTGGCTGCGCCGGCGCCCTCGAATCCATCGAGGCCGGGGCCGAGCTGATCCCGCTGCCCGACTCGAGCGTGGATGTGGTCCTCATGGTGAACCTCTAC
>JAVEWA010000403.1:0-6387 GCA_034004785.1 Polyangia bacterium | reverse complement strand
CCCATGTGCTAAGTGCACGATGCGCCGCAGGTGCAAGGCGCGCAGAGTTCATGAGATGAATGCCAATGAGCCCTTTCCTGGCGCTACCCGAGGGTATGTCTGCACCGGGTGGTCCGAGGGAGGCCCTCGGTGTGCCGAGGTCCGGGAAGACCTGTTCGGCCGGCCGAGTATCAGGGCAACAGACGCGCGCGGAGGAGCCGATGCCGGATCGCCGTGACCGGGCCGCTTGTGCCAGCCCACGGGGGAGAGTGAACGAGCGGATGGCGATGATGAGATTCAGGGTCCTGACCATGGCGGTGCCGCTCGTGCTGGTCGCCTGCGCGAAGCCGAGCCAGACGGCGCGCCCTGGCAACGAGACGACGGCGAATGGTCCTGCCACAAAGGCGCGACAGGAAGCTGCTATATGCGGTGAGCCGGGTCAACTCGAGCTCTCCTCCGTGAAGAGGGTCGGCAGGGACGAGGTGTCCTTCTGCCTGGATGCCAAGCCGCGCGCCTGCTACCGGGTCGACCTCAAGACCGGGCGGCATGCGCTCGCGCAGGTCACGCCGCCGGTCGTGGATGCGCCCGCGGAGGATCAGGCCAACGCGACGGCGCTCAAGGCCTGCCACCCACGGACAAAGCAGTGCAAGACCTTGCCGCGACCAAAGGACTACTCCGGGCACATCGTCACGACCGACGGCAGATACATCCTGGTGGTGACCCGATCTCACGAGGTCAAGTACTGGAACAAGGAGAAACAGGGGCACTGGGAACCGACCTGGTTTCACCTGCGGCTCCTCGGTTTCGACACGCTCGCCGAGATCCGGCGTCTCGACCGGGCCGTCAGCGTCGGAGACAAGGCGGAGACGGTGGACCTCGAGAGCCTGGGCCCGAGCGTCCTGCTCCAGGCCTGGCCGTGCGCGGGCCCCTGCGCCTCCAACTGGCTCGTAGATCCCGAGCGGCTGCGAGTGCTCGCCTCCCTCGACCTGGTGGATGGCGCGACTCCGACGCCCGTGTCCGGCTCCGTCTACGCCTTCACCGATGCCTTCGACAAGAGCGGGGCAACGCACTTCCTCGACGTGCGCACGGGCCGCCGCCTGGCCACGGTGGACTGGCGAGTCGCGTTGAAGCCGTACCTGGCCGATGAAGGAGGGGACAATCTGACCGTCCGCACCGTCACCACGGCCAGCGGACGGGTGGGCGTCTTCCTGAGCGGCGGGGGCAAGACCCCCCTGGATGGCGACGTGGTCAGCTTCTCCCTCCAGCAGCTTAAGCCGCGCTACCTCCGCTTCCCCGCCTGCAAGACGGCACCCCCGCCGGGCGCTCGCGCCACGACACCCTGACCGGCGAATTTCTCCCGAGGCGCTGGCCCCTGGCGAACGCTTTGCCTCTTCGGCTCTCCCGGGACCTCTCTAACAGCAGCAGGGGTACTAACGACTAGACCGCCGTGCCACGGGTGCGGGCTGGACCCTGCGAGGGCCGGTTTGAAAGGGCCTCCTGGCGGGAAGGCCTGCCATGCTGATCTGCCAGGAGGTCCCTCCCCTTTCCGCTGGATCGCGGCCTCCGCTCCGCCCTTCCGAAAGGGGCGCGGGTCGTGCTAGAGAAGGGCTCTTGTGCGCGGCGCCTCGGCTAGGCGAGCCGAGCCGGACTGAGATAAGGCGAGGCGAGCCGAGCCTAGCCGAGCCGGCCCGCTGACGCTCAGCCCGCTGGCGCTCGGCCCGCTGGCGCTCGGCCCGCTGCCCAAAGGAGGATCTCCAGATGAAGATGCAAAGCCTCGTCGAAACCCTGAGAACCAAGCGCGCGGAGGCGGCCCTGGGGGGCGGAGAGGACCGCATCGCCAAGCAGCACGAGAAGGGCGCTCTGACCGCCAGGGAGCGCCTCGAGCTCCTGCTGGATCAGGGCAGCTTCCACGAGGTGGACGCCTTCAAGATCCACAGGTGCACGGACCTCGGCCAGGACAAGACGCATCTGCCGGGGGACGGCGCGGTGACTGGCTGGGGAGAGGTGGACGGCCGCACGGTGTACGTCTTCGCCCAGGACTTCACCACCTACGCCGGGACCCTCTCCGAGACCGTGGCAGAGAAGATCTGCAAGATAATGGACATGGCCCTGAAGGTCGGGGCGCCCATCATCGCGCTCAACGACTCGGGCGGGGCCCGCATCCAGGAGGGCGCCGCCGCCCTGAGGGGCTACGGCGACATCTTCTACCGGAACGTCCAGGCCTCTGGCCGCGTGCCCCAGATCGCCACGATAATGGGCCCATGCGCGGGAGGTGCGGTGTACTCGCCCGCGCTCATGGACTTCATCGTGATGGTCGAGGGGACGAGCCACATGTTCATCACCGGGCCGGCGGTGATCAAGACGGTGACAGGGGAGGAGGTCAGCATGGACGCCCTGGGCGGGGCGCGTCCCCAGACCCGCACCTCCGGCGTGGCTCAGTTCGCCGTGAAGACCGACCAGGAGGCCATCGCGCTGGTCCGCCGCCTCGTGACCTACCTGCCCTCGAGCTGCGAGGAAAAGCCCCCCATGGGCCCGGTCCCTGACGCAGTGCCCGACCACACCGAGGAGCTTCTCGGCCTGCTCCCCGACAACCCGAAGAAGACATATGACATGTCGAAGCTGGTGGGTTGGGTCATGGATCCCGGCTCCGTGCTGGAGATCGCAAAGGCCTACGCGCCCAACATCATCACCGCCTTCGCCCGCGCCGGTGGCCAGGTGGTTGGCGTCGTCGCCAACAACCCGCGGTTTTTCGCCGGCTGCCTGGACATCAACGCCTCGGACAAGGGTGCGCGCTTCGTCCGCTTCTGCGACGCCTTCAACATACCCATCGTGACCTTCGTGGACGTGCCCGGCTTCCTCCCGGGAACGCAGCAGGAGTACGGCGGCATCATCCGGCACGGCGCCAAGATGCTCTACGCCTACTCCGAGGCCACGGTCCCCCTGGTGACCTGCATCGTGAAAAAAGCCTACGGCGGAGCCTACCTCGCCATGGCGTCGAAGCACCTCGGCGCGGACGTGAACCTCGCCTGGCCCACGGCGGAGGTCGCGGTGATGGGCCCGGAGGGGGCAGTCAACATCGTCTTCAAGAAAGAGATCGGCGCGGCCCAGGACAAGGCCGCGGAGCACGCCCGCCTGGTGGAGGACTACCAGACCCGCTTCGCCTCGCCCTACGTGGGCGCGAGCCGTGGCTACATCGACGAGGTAATCGAGCCCGGAGAGACCAGGGAGCGAATCCTCAGCTCCCTCAAGGCCCTCGCGGGCAAGCAGGGACGCCGCCTGCCCCGCCGCCACGGCAACATTCCGCTGTAGGAGCCCATATGGGGCCGGGCTCAGGGGGGGCCGAAGGCTGGGGGGCGCCGTGCCCTGGCGGAGGCGGCTCCAGGCAGAGGTCCGGCGCCTCGCAGGAGGCGCCGGAGCTGCCGGATCTCCCAGTTGCTGAGCCCCAGGTCCCGCAGGAAGAACCGCTCGGGCCTTCCAACGCGCCCGAGGAGGCGCCGCAGGGTGACGGCGCTGGTCTGGCCGCTCGCAAGATAGTCCGCCTCCACCGCCGCCGGGCTGGCCCCCGCCGCGAGGCCGAGCAGCGCCAGCACGATCCCGGTGCGATCCCGTCCAACTGAGCAGTGAAAGAGCAGCGGGAGCCTGCGCTCGTCCATGCGCGCGAGCTCGCGGAACATCATGCCGAGCTGCCGTTCCAGGTCGCGCACCACCTTCCTGCGCGCCATGGAAGGGCTTCGCGGCCTGCCCAGGGAGTAGATGGACACCCCGAGGGCGCCCTCGGTTCGCTCGTAGGGGATGGACACCGCGAGCTCAGGCAGACCACAGGCCCCGCGCCGCCAGGCGGGCCTGCGACCCATCCGGTGCTCGCCCTGGTTGGCGTTCAGCTTGACGATCGTCCGGATGCTCGCGGCCTGCAGACGCTCGCACGCCCGGAAGGGGCGGTGCCGGGGATCGTCGGATCTGAAGATGCGTCCCGCTGGCAGCCCCATGGCGGCGCCAGCGTCCCGGAAGTTTCGCAGCTCGCGGAGGCGCCATTCAGCGCGGCTCTCCCCGGACCGGCTCCGCGCCCCGGCCTCGGAGGGCCCGCCAGTCAGCCCCTGAAGCACGGCCGTGAACGAGACAATGATGCAGAACATTCGGCTCATGGACGGCTCATACGGCTCACGGACAAAGGTGTCGTCTCTTCCCTTGTCTCCCCTGACTTCGGTTCCGGGTCAACTTCCTCGGGCCACCTCTGGATCCACTTCCTGGATCCAGGGGTGGACACGGGCCTAGCCGCCTACGTGGCGCGGCCGGTCCTCGTCGGGCAGATAGGCGATGAGCCGGATGAGGTCCACGATCTGCATCCTCTGCTCCTCGGTGAGGGACACGAACTCCACGCCCATCCCCGGGTTCAGGTTGTCCCGATCCCCGGGCCGGTATGGATTCACCCACCTGACCACCCCCTCCACCTGGATCCTCTCGGCGCTCCCCGGCAGCACGAACCTGAGGTTCAGGCGAGTCCCGCGGGGCTGGGGATCGCGGGTCTGGAGGAAGATGCCCAGGGCCGAGATGTTGCGCGCATAGGCGTAGAGGTAGGTGTCATCGGAGGCATAGTCCACCTCGAGATCCACAAGGACACGCTCGGTGACCCTGCGGTTGGCGGCCGCGGCGTCATCGAGACCCTCAGGGGCCTTGAAGTCTCCCTTGCGCTTGGGTGTTTTCACCTTGGGTTCGCTCCGCATCACAGCACCTTCCAGCTGATTTCCCCAGTGGCTACCTGCATATCGCCACTGGTATTGCCACTTCCAAGCAGTGCGGCGCGTAGTCCTTCTAGCAAGCCGGTTCTTGGAGAACAAGGAAAAAAACCGGGGGTTCCGTCCGGGCCGCGCTTGCGGCTATGCTCGCGCCCATGGAAGGCCCAAGCCCCATGACGGACGGCGCGGCGCTCCTCGCGGGGGGCCCTGATTCCCTGGGCGCGCTGGACATCGACTGCGGCGCCTGCGGCGCCACGGTGAGGGTGGAGCCGAGCCTGAGGACCGCCACCTGTCCCTACTGCGACTCCCCGCAGGTGGTGGAGCGGCCCGCCACCCGGGACAGGCCCCCGCCTACCTTTGTGGTGGGCTTTGCGCTGGACCGGACGAGGGCCGAGAAGGAGCTCCGGAGCTGGCTTGGCCACCGGTGGTTCCTCCCAGGCCGCGTGCGCCGCGCCACGGTGGATCACACCCGGGGCGTCTATCTCCCCGCCTGGCTCTACGGCGCGGTTGCCAGAGCCCGCTTCACCGCGGAGATCGGCGAGGACTACCAGGAGACCGAGACCTACACCACCACCGACGCCCAGGGGAAGACGGTGACCCAGACCCGCACGGTCACCCGCACCGAGTGGAGCCACCTCCAGGGCGCCTTCGACGGCTACGTGCTGGACGTGGTGGTCACCGCGAGCCGCGGCATCCCCAACCACGAGCTCCAGGCCGTGGAGCCCTTCGATCTGCGCCGGATCCTGCGCTACTCCCCTGCCCTCATCTCGGGCTGGATCGCCGAGGAGCCAACTCTGGACAGGGAGGCCTGCGAGGCCCTGGCCAGGCGGGAGGGCCAGGAGGACGTGGCGCGCAGGATCGGAGCCTTCCTGCCGGGAGACCACCAGAGAAACGCCAGGTTCAACGTGGACCTGACCGAGGAGGTGTCCGATCTAGTGCTCCTGCCGCTGTGGGTCTTCGCCCTCAGGCACGATCCCGAGGAGGCGCCCCTCAGGCTCCTCGTGAACGGCCAGACCGGAAAGGTCGCCGGCAAGGTCCCCCGCTCTGCCTTGAAGATCCTGGGGGCGGTGACCACTGCCCTGGCTCTCCTTTCCGCCCTCGCGCTGGTGATCTCGCAATGCTGACGAATCCCTTGCCGCCCTGCTCCCGCTGCTCGAGCCCCTTGGAGCCCGGGGACCTGCGCTGCGCCCTGTGCGGCCAGGCGGTTCCGAAGGCCGAAGACCCTCGGGGCGGTCGCCCCCTCTCCAAGATCCACCGCTGCGACGGCTGCGGCGCGGCAGTCTCCTACGACGCGGCCCGGGGCGCGCCCCTTTGCCACTTCTGCGGCTCCACGCTCAGCGTGGAGAGCACCGAGGACCCACCCGAGGAGACCGAAGCCTATCTCCCCTTCACGATCTCACAGCCCGAAGCGCAGGCGTCTCTCGGTCGCTGGCTCGGCTCCCGCGGGATCTTCAGCCCGAAGGACCTGCGGGCGGCGGCGCGAGTGACCTCGCTCCAGCCCCTCTGGTGGGTGGGTTGGGTGTTCGAAGCCGACGCCTGGCTGAGCTGGGCCGCCGACTCCGATGCCGGCGCCAGAAGGGCCGCCTGGGCCCCCCACGCAGGGCAGCTCGGCCACCGCTTCGCGAACCTGTGCGTCCCCGCCACAAGGGGCCTCGGCCCCTCCGAGACCTCCGCC
>JAVEWA010000402.1:0-6388 GCA_034004785.1 Polyangia bacterium | reverse complement strand
TGCCGGGACATATCTCAAAAGGATGCTTCATCCTATTTAGTTGTGACCCGACACCGGGCCCGTCTGTCCTGCTCCCCAGCGCCACTGCCAATTCCGAGCGCCCGCATTGGCACGTACGCCCGCAATGTCACGTTCGAAGTGGAACTCGACTCCACGCTCTGGCTTCAATGTCTCGGGATCTCGGAGTGCTGGGATGACGAGTTCCAGCGCCCAGCTGCTGCCGTCACCGAATTTCTGCGTGATTCCGTGGAAGAACTTCTCCAAGTGGCACCTTGGCCGGTCTGCGACCTGCATGACGTCAGTATTGCCTGTGTATTTTAACATCATGTATTCAGAAACACCGCGTTTCAGGTGGCTTACCAGGCGACTTCCAAGCTCATCGAAGCGGCGCCTGGTGGTGCTGACTGGAGCCAGGCAGACGGGCAAGACCACCCTGGCGCGGCGGGATGGTGGTAACAACCGGCGGCACGATCGAGTCCCTGGACCGGGCGAACGATCTGTGGGCCGTGCCTTGTCACCGTCTGTTTTGACAGCGGTGAAAATGTCCTTCTTCTTCTACTTCCCGTAGGGAAAGCCAGTCCACATCCAGAACAGGCCGAGCCCGATGGCCACGACGCCCGATGCGAAGAGGAAGGAGCGCAGCCAGGACGGCCTGAGGCGCTTTCCGACGAGGCCCAGCAGGGCGCTAAAGGCGGTCATGGCGGCGATGGCGGCCAGCCCGTAGGAGACCAGGTACATGGCAGCAGGCCAGGGGGGCAGGGCGAGGGAGGGCAGCACCCCCAGCAGGTGTCCGGTCCCGGCCGCCCCGTGCAGGACGCCCACTCCGAAGGAGGTACCGTGGTGCGCGAGGTGTGTCTCTTCCTTGCCGAGGTGAACGTGCTCGTGCTCGTGCCCGTGATTCCGCTCGTGCTCGTGCTCGTGCCCGTGATCGCGCTCGTGATCGTGCTCGTGATCGTGCCTGCGCTCGTGTTCGCGCCCGTGTTCGGGTCCGTGTTCGCGCCCGTGTTCGGGTCCGTGTTCGCGCCCGTGTTCGTGCCCGTTTTCGTGCCCGTGCCCCCGCTCCTGCTCCCCTCCGAGCTCGCGCTCTAGTTGCTCCTTGGCATGCTCGTGGGGATGGCTGTGGAACACGATCTTTCGCGTTTGCCAGATGGCCCAGGTGCCCACCGCGCACAGCACGATCCCCACGAGGAACTCTGCCCAGGATGACAAAGACCCGACGTCGAAGAAGGACCTGGTGAGGGCCCCGATGGCGCCTAGCGCCCCGGCGCCCACGGCGTGTCCGGCCCCCCAGAGGGCCCCGACCCGAATGGCCTGGGCCGGCCTGCGAACGGCGAGGGGCGTGACCGCTACCAGGTGATCCGGCCCCGAGATGACGTGGAATGCGCCCGCGATGGAGCCGGCGATGAGAGGGTTCAATCGAGCTTCTCCGAGATACGTTCGTCCAGGTCGGCGTAGCTACAACATGCGGGAAAAGTGGTCGTCACGAACGCCGGGCGTTCAATGACCGGCCAGCTCTCGAGTCCGTAAAACGCACAGAACGAGCGCCTTATATTCGCCCTTCATTGGCGCAGCCATGTATAGCAGAAGACCGACCGACCGTCGCTCAATTGGCGGCTGCCCTGGGACAAACTCGGCGAGGCGATTTGCGTCGTTGCAGCTGGAGTGCCTCACTGACCATGTTCGCCGCCGATGTGTCTTGCCCGGCCATGCGGGCCGCTGGTATGAAGGGCCATGGCCGGTGCGGCCCGGATCAGCGTTCTCACGCGGCGCTTAGCATCGGCAGGAGGAATGGCTAATGGCCTCACCCGAGTGGCTCCGCCCCTTCCCGCCCGCGTTTCGTCGAGGGATCCGGATGCTGCTCGACCGGGAGGGGGAGCGGCGCGTCGCCTGCTTCGACGCCGACGGCACGCTGTGGACCGAGGACATCGGCGAGTCGTTTCTGCGGTGGCTGCTCGGAGGACCACTCGAGGGGCTCGTGGAGGAGGACCCCGAGACCTACGAGAAGTACGAGGCGCGCGTGCGTGCCTCGCTCACCGACGGCTACGGCTGGGCGGTGCAGATGATGCAGGGGCTTTGCGAGCGGGACGTAGCGCGCTGGGCTCGGCAGCTCGTTCAGGCGTGGCCGACCTATCGGCCGGTGATGCTCGCCCTCGTCGGGGGCCTGGCCGAGGCCGGGGTCGAGGTGTGGATCGTCTCTGCGAGCAACCACTGGGTGATCGCTGCCGCCGGTGCGCGCCTCGGGCTGCCCGCTGAGCAGACCATCGCGGTCCGGGTGGAGGTGGAAGGTGGGATCCTCACCGACCGGCTGGTACACCCCATCCCCTGCGAGGGCGGCAAGGTCGCCGCCATCGACCGGTGGATTGGCCGGCGCCCCGACCTGGCGGTCGGCGACGGGCTGGGAGATCTGGCCATGCTCGAGTCCGCGGCGCTGCGTCTGGCGGTGGGCCGAAAGGCTTCGAAGAACGCCCCGCTCCTCCGCATCGCCCGCGAGCGCGCCTGGCAGATCTACTTGGATTGATCAGGCCGAGGCGCTGGTTGGCACAGGCCGCTCCGCTCACCCGACGGTCGCGTCCGCCTTCCTGTCATCCCTTGGTCATCCCTTGGTCATCCCGAGCTCGCGCTTCCATCAGGCTCGCCTATTTGGATCTGGGCCGGGCGTTCCAGATCCAGGCGCAGACCCGTGCTTGCCGCCACTCGATCAGAGTGTCGGAGAGCCACCCCGCGGAGATCGCCCCCACCGCGCCAATCAGCGGCAGAGCCACCGAGGTGAAGGCACTCCCCGTGATCGACTGGTGGTACAAAATCCGCCATGTACTGGACGCGGTCTTCGAGCACGCCCTTAGGCGCTGGTCAAACACACCTGGCTCCAAGGTGGGACCAGGAACGGTCTGCGGGCAGGCTTGGACTTCGCCCGCATCGCGCTCTGGCGCCGCCTGGGCTGGGGCGCGCCCCACCCGCTCGTCGCTTACTCCCTTCGGGTCATCCTCCGCAGTGACAGGGCCCTTGGTCACTATGTTTGGGCCTTCCTTCTTTGCTTGGAAGTAAACCTTCCTACGTGATAACCTTTCAAAGGTTGTTTCTAACCAGAAGGGAGGCACAGAGACGATGAGGCGTTCATCTGAGTATTCCTTGAGGGCGGCGGGCGGCGGGCGGCGGGCGGCGGGCGGCCTTGCTTTAGTGTTCATCCTGCTCTTAGCTCGAAGCTCTGCCAGGGCGCAATTCCACGACACTTGTTTGGTGAGTAATGACGAGGTGGCGACGATCGAAGCATATGTGGCCACCCTCCCCCTGGATCCTTTGACAGGCCCCAAAGGCTGGATCCCGTCGCAGTTCTCGTGGGATGACGTGCTCGCGGGAAACAGCCAGCGTGCCAGCTACGTTGGACCCAGCACCAAGTCTCCGGGCCACTGCTTTCTCTACTCGGAGGTGAACGCGCTCCAGGTTCGACACGCGGCGCAAGCACATCGATGGGGCTACCAGGAACCATCGGCCGCGCAGCGGGGGATCTGGCTGAATGCCCAGGTGTGGTACGACTGCGCAGATCGCATGGACCTGCCGGGGTTCTCCTTATACTCCGTCGGCGACTACGGCGCCTACACAAGGACTGGGCCCTTCGGCTTCGAGATACCCATTACCCGATGGATCCACGAGCAGTGGTCGGAGAACATCGGGTACGTCGAGGCCTGTGTCCAGTGGCCAATATCGAGCGACTCTTGGCCGAGCAATGGCCTCGGCTACCAGAACGCCAAGCACTCCTGCGGCCTATGTGATCGCTATCGCCAGTTCGCGCCCGCGGATCTTCCCAATTGGAGCGCCTGTAGCTGGATCCAATCACAGCACCCAGATGAGACGCTGCTCTACCGCCACAATGGTCTGGTTCGCGTGGATCTATCCAACTTCAGAAACGCTTCGGGGAGCGTCACTGATGAAGCGGGAATGATGAATGTTCTCGCCGAAGCGCTCATCCTGAGAGGTCCCTTGAGGGTTTCGTTCCGATGCAACTCTCGGTTCTCTCAAGACGGCTGGACCAATGACCTGGAGGCCGGACAGCCAGTTCACTGGCCACGAATGGTCGTCGACCCTGCTCATGTCTGCGGGGGTGGACACTGGATCTCGCTGATTGGGTACAATAAGCAGGATCCCGACTACCTGGATCGCATGGACCCAACTGTTCCTGGACTCCCCTCCGTCACCTTCCAAGACATGGGCAGACACAACTCCAAGGACATATACAAGCTGCCATTCCGTGAGTTCGCCGCCCCTGACTCGGCGGGTGGCGCCGGGGGATTTGACCTCGTCCTAGCCTTCTCGAGGGACGACCCTGCTGGTGTCCCACCTCCATATCCGATTGCCGTGGGCGATCAGCCTCCTGATCCCGACGTAAAACCTCTTCGATGCGACATCGACGGTGATGGTTGGGACGGCTACGCCAATAACTTCACTCCTGACAACTGCCCCAATCTGCCAAATCCAGCACAGCTCGACTCGGATGGCGACGGCGTAGGCGAAGGTTGTGACAACTGCCCCGACATCCCCAACCCCTCTCAGCGAGATATGGACGGCGACGGTTTTGGAGACGTCTGCGACTTATGCCCTGCAATTCCAGCTTCGCAGCAGGACAGGGACAGCGACGGTGTGGGAGACGACTGTGACAACTGTCCGGACCATCCAAACCACCACCAGGAGGACTCCGACGGCGATGGTGTGGGCGATGTATGCGACAACTGTCCCTGGAAGAGCAATCCCGATCAGGCCAACTCTGATTCCGATGGGCATGGAGATGCCTGTGACAACTGCCCGGAAGTATCTAACCATGACCAGGCGGACTGGAACGCCGACGGCCAAGGCGATGCCTGCCAGGACACGGACGACGACGGGGTGATCGACCTCTACGACTGCGAGCCAGGGAGTGGTCAACTGAAGTACGACCTCGACACCGACGGTGTCTGTGAGCCGGAGCCAGGCTTCAACCAGGCAGACTGCGAGCTGGACTGCCACACCAACTACGGCGAAAGAGGACTCGATCCAGCTCGGTGCGTCGCTCGCTGCGCTGCCATGGACAACTGTCCATGCCGAGAACCAGCCACCTGCCCCACATCTGAGCCCTATCAGCAGTACCTCGAAGGGTACTACCAGCAGCACTGCGTCACCCATAAGAACTGCATCGACAGCGGCGAGGCTGACTGCGGTAGCCGAACCTCTGCCGACATCTGCCACGCCTTCTTCGCAAACCCCGATCAGGCCGACACCAACCGGAACAACGTGGGAGATCGCTGCGAGTCCACCCCGCGCGGCCGCATCGCGGCCTTCTACCCTGACAGGATCGCGCACCATGACAAGGGGCACGTTTGCATAAGCCATGCGCAGCATTACTACGTGGAGGTAGCCACGGAGGGTGGGACCATCAGCGCTCACGGACGACTGGTGAAATTCCATCCCCTGTACCAGCGCACTTCGGTGGGGGCTTGTGGGTGCACGGCACAGGAGATTGCAGAAGGGAGCTGCGATACTGAGGACAAGTGCCCAACTGGCGACGAGTACAACTCCGCCATCGAGCTTGCCTGGGAGGCCATCCAGAGCGACCAGGCCAACCAGATGGTGAACGTGGGTGAGGCCCCAGATGCCTGTCCGAGCTGCCCCCGTACGCTGGACCTGAACAGGGAGCCGAACTGGCTCACTCAGCCCCTCAAGTACCATCAGCATGCGATCAACAAGCACCTCGGGTTCTCGCACAAACCAAGCCAACACACCAAGACGCTCACCTGGCCCTGGAAGAACCCGGCGTACGCATACACGAGCAGGCCTCTTTCGAACCTGATGGTACGCACCAGGGTCGCCTGGCAGGACCCAGCCGAGACGCACTATGTGTACCGAGCCCCGTCGAACCCCGACGATCACCTGCTCGGCTACTCCGAACGGACTTTCATGGAGGCCTGGGGAAGCTGCACCTCGGTGCCCTGGGAGCTATGCCTGGGCCCCTCGTGCCCCATGCCCAGGATGCTCGCCAAGCCCTGGACGTACACCGACCCCTCGCCGGTGGACTTCGGTCCATGGGCTTGGGTCCGGGACGCGCGGACGTCGGACATCTACCAGGTGGACTACGGTCGGCGGAGCATGCAGCCCGCAGACATCGCACGCATCTCATTCACAGATGGCCAGGCTCCCGTTCCCGGGGCGCTCGGCCCCGCCATGACCGCCGCAGTGCTGGACACCAAGCTGCTCGGGATCGACATGTCCAAGGCGCCGGTGATCTTCCAGTACGGCGGTACCCTGGAGGATGGGGGCGGGTCCGGCGCCTTCTGGGTGGGCCTGCCCGCAGATCCTGACAGGCGCTGGCTGCGGGCCGAGGAGATATGGGGGGACGCAGCAGCCCAGGGACCCAAGGTGT
>JAVEWA010000401.1:0-6398 GCA_034004785.1 Polyangia bacterium | reverse complement strand
CAACCAGCGAAACGGGGCGATCGGCATGAGCGGCATCGCAGAGGAGCTCTAGAACCTGGGTTACGTGGTGACCGGGTAGGATCTGAAGAAATGGGCCAACACCGAGAGGCTCGAGCGCCTGGGAGGCCTGGCCTTCGAGGGCCATGCCGTGGAGAACGTGCAGGGCGCCGACGTCGTCGTCACCTCCTCTGCCGTGCCTGAGGACAACGTGGAGGTCGAGGCAGCAAGGAGGCTATCCATTCCGGTGATCCCCAGGGCAGAGATGCTCGCCGAGCTCATGCGGCTCAAGTTTGGCATCGCCGTCTCGGGGACCCACGGCAAGACCACCACCACCTCCTTGCTCGCCACGGTCTTGGCGGAGGCGGGGCTCGACCCAACGGTCGTAATAGGCGGAAAGGTGAACAGCCTGGGGTCCAACGCCCGCCTAGGGCAGGGCGAGTACATGGTGGCCGAGGCGGACGAGAGCGACGGTTCCTTCCTCAAGCTCAGCCCAACCATCGCGGTGGTCACCAACATCGACCCAGAGCACATGGAGCACTACGGCACTCCGGAGCGGCTCTCCGAGGCCTACCTCAGCTTCGTCAACAAGATCCCGTTCTACGGCCTCGTCGTGGTGTGCCTAGATCATCCTGTCGTGCAGTCCCTTCTGCCCAGCATCCGTAAGCGATACGTCACCTACGGGCTTTCGGCCCAGGCCGACGTCGGGGCTCGAGACGTGGAATTTCGTGGCCTGACGTCCGAGTTCGAGATCGTGGTGAGGGGCAAGACCCTCGGTCGGGTGACCTTGAACATGCCTGGAGCTCACAACGTGCTGAACGCCCTGGCGGTCATCGCCGTGGCTGACGAGCTGGAGATCCCGGTGGAGGTGAGCCAGCGCGCCCTCGGGGCCTTCGCCGGGGTCCAGCGCCGCTTCACCATCAGGGGAGAGCGGGACGGCATCCTGGTCGTGGATGACTACGGGCACCACCCCGCCGAGATAATGGCCACCTTGGCAGGCGCCAGGCTTTCCTACCCCGAGCGGCGGGTTGTGGCGGTCTTCCAGCCGCACCGCTACACCCGGGTGAGGGACCTCCTGGAGGAGTTCGCGAGGGCCTTCAACGACGCCGACGAGGTCCTTGTCACCGACATTTACCCCGCGGGAGAGGCGCCAATTTCGGGCGTGAGTGGCGAGTCACTAGCAGAGGCAATCAGGCGCCACGGGCACAAGGCCGTGCGCTTCTCTGGAGAGCTCGCTCGCACCCTGAGGGAGCTGAACGGCTTCGTTCGCCCTGGGGACCTCGTGATCACCCTGGGCGCAGGAAACGTGAACCGGGTGGGGATGGATCTCCTCGGGGTCAGGGAGGCCGCAAATGGCTAGACCATCCAGCCAGAGGCAAAACGCGCGCCGCCCGGCGAAGGCCAACCGCAGGGTCGTTTCATCCTCCAAAAGGGCAGAGACGGCGCCAGTCCCCTTGGTGCGCAAGCAGGGGCTCGAATGGCGTCGTCTCGGTCATCGGCTCCGTCCCTTGGGACGGCCTCTGGTGGTCCTGGGCCTGCTCGGCCTGGTGGCCTACGGTGGCGTGCTGGCCCATCGCTTCGTGCTTCAGTCGCCTCACTTCCACGTCAAGCGGGTGGAGGTGACCCCAACGGTGCACGTGACTGCGGACGAGGTGCGCAAGCTGGCGGGCATCGGCCCGAGGACCAACGTCTTCACGGTGAGCCTAGGCCAGGTAGCCGCCAAGGTCGAGCGCCACCCTTGGGTAGCCAGGGCCAAGGTCCGAAGGAAGCTCCCCGACTCGATCAGGATCGAGGTGACCGAGCACCGGGCCGCGGCCGCGGTCCTTCTAGACGGTTCCGAGTCGGGTAAGAGCGTCTTTTACCTCGTGACCGCAGAGGGGAAGGCCTTCAAGCGCGCCCGCCTCGCGGAGCTCCAGGGCTATCCCCTCATCACTGGCTTGGGCCGGCGGCAGTACCGGTCGAGCCCCGATGAGAGCCAGGCGAGGATCCGCGAGGCGCTGAGCGTTGCAGTGACCTACCAGGCCCAGGCCGGGAGGCCCAAGCTGGGTGAGATCCATGTGGACCCGGTGGAGGGGGTGACCCTTTATACGGCGACCCCGGTGGTGCAGCTGCGGATCGGACGCGGCCAGGCGGCCACAAAGCTTCGCAGGCTGGACCGGGTGCTCAAAGAGCTCGCGGCTCGGGGGCAGCGGCCCAGGGCCGTCCGTTTGGATAACACCCGTCACCCCAAGCGGGTGACGGTGGCGCTTGCAGAGGCGGACTCGCCAGGCGGCCCGCTTTCTCCCTAGGAAGCAGGCGCGTGGGAAAGCGAAGGAGACACGGAGATGCCCATGGATAGCGAGCTGATCGTCGGACTCGACATTGGAACCTCTAAGATCGCCACCGTGGTGGCCGAAGTCACCGACAACGGCATCGACATCATCGGGCTCGGCACCTCCCCCTCCCGGGGCCTCAACAAGGGCGTGGTGGTGAACATAGACACCACCGTCAACGCCATCAGGGCCGCTGTAGAGGAGGCCGAGCAGATGGCGGGTTGCGAGATCCACAGCGTCTTTGCGGGCATTAGCGGAGGGCACATCCAGGGGATGAACACCCGCGCCGTGTGCGCGGTAAAGGACCGCGAGGTCAAGCGGACCGATGTGGCCCGGGTGCTGGAGGTGGCGAGGAACACCTGTCTGCTCCCCATGGATCGGGAGATCATTCACGTCCTGCCCACCGAGTACATCGTGGATCATCAGGATGGGGTGCACGAGCCCGTGGGCATGGCGGGAGGCCGCCTGGAGGCGCGGGTCCATATCGTGACGGCCGCGACCACCAGCGCCCAGAACATCATCAAGGTGTGCGAGCGCTGCGATCTCTCCGTGTCCGCTGTGGTGCTGGAGCCCCTGGCGAGCTCATTGTCGTGTCTGTACGACGCCGAGCGGGAGCTGGGGGTGGTGGTGATCGACATTGGGGGGGGCACCACGGACATAGTGGTGGTGCGGGACGGGGCCCTCGTCTACACCACTGTTCTCCCCATCGGCGGAGACCACTTCACGAACGACCTTGCCGTTGGTTTGAGGACCCCTCGCGGGGAGGCGGAGCGCCTGAAGCTCCAGTTCGGCTGTGCCCTGGTGGAGGGAGTGAACCCCGAGGAGGAGGTGGAGGTGCACCTGGTGGGGGGCCGGCAGCCTCAGGTCATCAGCAGGCAGATTCTCTCCAAGATCATCGAGCCCAGGGCAGAGGAGCTCTTCTCACTGGTCAGGGACGCGGTTGACAGGGCGGGCCTCCCCGAGGAGTCCCTAGCCTCTGGGGCCGTGATCACGGGAGGGACCTCGGCCATGTCTGGGATGAACGAGCTGGCGGAGATGGTGCTAGGGATGCCCGTTCGCCTCGGGCTCCCCCTCGGGGTGGGAGGGCTCGCGGAGGTGGTGAGAAACCCGAGGTACTGCGCGGCGGTGGGGCTGGTCCGCTTCGGGGCGGAGAGCCACGACGGGCTGGCCTACCGGGACTCCGAGCCCGAACGGACCGGGCTTTGGAGGCGGATGCGGGAGTGGTGGGGAGGGACCTTCTGAGGGGGACGGGGCCCTTCGGGGAAAGAAAAGTTGCCAAAAACTCGCGTCACTTTTGATGGCGGGTTAGAACGGATCGGAGAGTCAGGAGATGGATTTCTGGGCTGCGGGCCCAGAGGAGGAAGCGATGGCATTCATTGAACCCGATGACTCCTTCCTGGACAACGCCAAGATCAAGGTGGTGGGATGCGGCGGAGGCGGCGGCAACGCGCTCAACACCATGATCGACGACGGCATGTGTGGAGCCGACTTCATCGCGGCCAACACGGACAGCCAGGCCCTGGAGACCAACATGGCCGGGATAAAGATCCAGCTCGGGCCCTCGGTAACCAAGGGCCTCGGCGCTGGCGCCAACCCGGAAAGGGGCCGTGACGCGGCAGAGGAGTCCATCGAGGAGGTGGCCTCCCACCTCGAGGGGGCCGACATGGTCTTCGTCACCGCGGGCATGGGAGGTGGCACTGGCACGGGCGCCGCGCCGGTCATCGCCCGGGCGGCAAAGGCGGTGGGCGCCCTGACCGTGGGGGTGGTCACCAAGCCCTTCCGCTTCGAGGGCAAGCGCCGGATGATGCAGGCGAGGCAGGGCATCGACGAGCTCCAGAAAGAGGTCGATAGCCTGATCATCATCCCCAACGATCGCCTCCTCCAGCAGGCTCCTGACATCTCCTTCCTCGAGGCCTTCCGGATGGCGGACAAGGTGCTCCTGAACGCCGTCCGGGGCATCAGCGACCTGATTAACAACAGCGGCCTCGTGAACGTGGACTTCGCCGACGTCCGTACGGTCATGTCCGAGCGGGGAAAGGCCCTCATGGGCACAGGCCGGGCTTCGGGAAAGAACCGCGCGAGCGAGGCGGCGGAGCGCGCCATCACCAGCCCGCTCCTCGAGGACATCTCCATCGACGGCGCCCGGGGCATCCTCATCAACATCACCTCGGGCTACGATCTGACCATGTCCGAGCTCGACGAAGCGGCCTCCAGGATCATGGAGCGCGCCCACGAGGACGCCAACATCATCGTGGGATCGGTGCTCGAGGCCGACATGCAGGACGAGATCCGGATCATGGTCATCGCCACCGGGTTCGAGGGAGCGGCCGCGGAGCAGGCCAAGGCGGTCGCCCAGGCCGCTGCCCTGAAGGGCCGTCGCCAGACAGGGCTTTTCGGCCCCAGGGCCGCCACTGCCGAGAACTTCTTGCCCGCGACGGTTCCTGCGCCTGAAACCTCTACGATTTCAAGGCCTCGTATTGGAACAAGCGAGATGGACGCCGTCACAGCGGGCCGGGTTTTGCGCTCTCCGGAGGATCCGGACGAAGACCTCGACATCCCCGCCTTCCAGCGTGCCCGTCGCGCAGCTCGCCCCAGGGAAGAGATCTAGAGGATCTTCCAGCCCTGCCCGCTCATTCTTGGCCCTCTCCCCCAAGAGCTCGCTTCTGAGCTCTGTCATCTAGGCGCTTCTGTCAGGTGTCCCTGGTAGCCGGCCGCGGCAGGGCGAGTGGTTGGACCCCGAGCCCGGTTGTGCGGATCACGTAGTTGACCACCTCGGCGTCGTCCACCAGCCCGTCGGCGCTCTCTAGATCTCCCGAGGCGTCGTCCGAGTCGAGGAAGTATCGCACCGCTCCACCCACCAGGGCCGTCTGCCCAGGATCCGCGACGTCCACCTGGGAGAGCAACGCACGGCAGGTCGCGGCCAGCTCTTCGGCCAGATCGAGGTCCACGAAGGGATGCTCCACCTTGGCCCAGCGGAGCTCCGAGAGGTATCTGTCCACGGCCTGGTGCATGCCGCGCAGCGCGCCGGCGTCTGCGGCGTGAGCATGCCTGAGAAACACCCTGGCCACCTCGGGTCCCAGGGCCACCTCGGCCGCCGCAGCATCCACCAGCAGGGGAGGGGTCGTCATGGTCTCACCTCGAGCCTCATCTTCGGGTACCGGGCGACAGGTTACCAGAAAAGAGGGGATTGGGGCCCTCCAAAGGTCTGGACGCCTGACCTCTCGTGAGTCGCCTCGCCCACAGGTATTGGATAAGGGCCAAGGGTGGGCCGGCCATGATATCATTCGGATCGTCGGAGCATCCTTCATGAGCACGAACGAGCCGCCGTCAGAAGATCTGCAGGCCGACAGCCACGGCGTCCAGATTTCCCGCTCCGCAGAGCGCTGCTTCGAGCTCTTCTGTACAGTGGAGAGGACTCCCGAATGGCTCCCGGGTTGCCGGAGGGCCAGGGTGCGGCACTATGACGGCGGCGGCCTGCCTCTCGTGGCCGACTACATGGCAGGGGCAGCGCGGGGCGGCTACCTCTATGCCATGCACTACGAGCACGATCCTGCCGCTCTCGCCGTCTCCTGGGAGTCCGAGGACCCCACCGGTACGAGAAAGGTCAAAGGTAGCGCGAGGTTTCTGGCCACGGGCCCAGGGTCCTGCAGGCTCCTCTACGAGACCAGGGTGGAGCTGTCCGATCGCCTGCCCGCCTGGGCTCGGGCGGCGCAGCTAGACCATCCTGCTGCCGAGATTTGCGAAAAGTTCAAGGCCTGGGTCGAAAGAGAGCCCTAAGGTTCTTTCGTTTAGGACAAGGCCTGGGTCGAAGAAGAGCCCTCGGGTTCCTTCGATTAGGACAAGGCATCGGCCGAGGGAGAGCCCTCGGGTTCCTTCAAGGAGATGAGGGGTCGCCTTTCTTCTTCCCTGGATCAGCGCGCGAAAGCCTGGTCTCCATGGCCCGCTGCTCGGCCAGCAGCTCTCTGAGAAGCGTCCTCAGGCCCAGGCCGAGGTTCGTAGGTGTTGTTGAGGCCCAGATTGGACGCCAGAGCCCAGTCTCAGGCCAGGAGTCGATGATTGCGGGTATCTGACGGCCCGTCAGGCCGGAGG
>JAVEWA010000400.1:0-6406 GCA_034004785.1 Polyangia bacterium | reverse complement strand
CCCAGCCTGGGAAGCACGCTCCTCACGTTCCTGCCGACCAGGCTCACGCTGGCGCAGGGGCCGATGATGCGTGCCTGGCAGAGCCCCGAGAGATCCGCGACCAGGGCCGTGAGGGTCTCCTGCTCGAGGGCGTTGGCGGCCGGATCCAGCGACACCGTCACGTTCATCTCCGAGGTGGAGACGAGGTCAATGGAGAGGCCGTGCTTCTTGAACTGCGCGAAGGCGTCAGCCAGGAAGCCCACCTGCTGCCACATGCCCGCGGTCTCCATGGACACGAGCGTCACGCCGGTCTTGGAGGAGATGGCCTTCACCCGGGCGCCCTGGTCCTGCCCTCCCTCGGTGATCACCGTGCCCTCCACCTCCGGGCGAGGAGTGGAGCGAACGTGGAGGGGGATCTTGTGGCGCAGCGCGGGCGCCACCGACCTCGGATGGATCACCTTTGCGCCGGTGGAGGCGATCTCCTGAGCCTCCCGGTAGTCCAGGGCCCTGATGAGCCTCGCCTCGGGCACCAGGCGCGGGTTGGCGGTGTACAGGCCCGGCACGTCCGTCCAGATCTCGCAGCGGGCCGCCCCCAGCTTGGCCGCCAGGTAGCTCGCAGAGGTGTCCGACCCTCCGCGACCGAGGAGCACCGTCTCACCCGCCGGATCGCGGGCTATGAACCCCTGGGTGACTATGACCTCGGCGTCGAGACGCCCGAGCCGCTCGGACAGGGCCTGGTCCGGGGCGAAGTCGCAGGTGGCGGACAGGTAGTGGCGGTGGGCGTCCAGGCCTAAGCCGCCCTGGCTGGTGAGAGCGTCGCGAGCGTCCGCCCAGGCGGCCATCAGGCCAACCTTCGAGAGGAAGGCCGCGCCGAGGCGGGTGGACATGATCTCTCCGAGGGAGAGCATGCGGGCCCTGATCCTGGGGCTCGCCTCACCCACCATGTACACGCCCGTCGCCAGGCGGCCTAGGGCCGAGAGGTCCTCCGCGAGGACGGCCTGGGCGTCGACCTCGAGAGCCTCGCCGAGCGAGATGTGCATGGCCCGGATCTCATCCAGCTCCTGCTGGAAACCTCCGGCCATGGCGCCCTCCAGGAGCCCCTCGAGGGCGTTCGTCACGCCGCCAAAGGCAGAGCAGACCACCAGCGGCCGGAGCCCTTCTCCGAGGCGCTCCCGCACCACCGAGGCGATGGTGTCCCACCTCTCGCGGCTCGAGACGCTCGTGCCTCCGAACTTGAGCACTACCCAGCGCGGCATGATGTCCGAGCTCATCTGGTCCTCTCTCTTGCGCCCCAGGGCGCCATCCCCGGTCGGGACACCGGGGGGCGAGACACTATCACAGGTTTGTCGCGACGCGATCGCGGAGGAACCGGGCCAGCTCGCCTGTTGCCTGGGCGCCGCTCGGCAGGAGGGCCTGGGCGAACTGCCAGACGTGGAACATGCCCGGCCAGTCCGTGAAGGCCACCTCAGCGCCCTGCGCCCTGGCCTTTGCCACCAGCTCCTCCACCTCGTCATGCAGGAGCTCCGCCCCTCCCACCTGGACCAGGAGGGGCGGCAAGCCCGCCAGGTCCGCGAAGAGGGGCGAGGCCAGCGGATGGCGGGGATCCGCGCCGGCGAGGTAGGCGGCGGACCAGCGCTCGGCCAGGGCGCGGTCGGCGAAGTCGTAGGGCTCGTTCAGGGCGATGCTCCCGCCAGAGAATGTGTGATCCACCCAGGGCGAGATCAGGGCCGCGCAGGCGGGCAGGGGGCTCCCGGTCTCGTTGAGAGACAGGAGCAACCCGAGGGCCAGACCGCCCCCCGCGGACTCGCCCGCCAGGGCCAGGCGCTCCGGCGCCTGCCCCGAGCCGAGGAGGCCGAGGTAGGCCGCCCGGGCGTCCTCCAGGGCGGCCGGGAAGGGGTGCTCCGGCGCAAGCCTGTACTCGGGGAACCAGGTCCGAAGCCCCGCGCGCCGGGCCAGGGCCGAGACGAAGGCGCCGTGGGTCTTGATGGAGCCGAACACGTAGCCGCCGCCGTGGAGATAGAGGAGGGCCGCCTCCTCGGGGGCGCCGGGCGGGTCCAGGCGCCAGCCTGGGACCCCACCCAGGGAGGCGCGGCGGATGGGCACCCTGTCCGCGGGCAGCGCGGGGAAGGCGAAGCGGTCCAGGTGGGCTCTCAGGGCTTGTAGGTCGAGGTTCCTGCTGCGGTGGATCTCGTCCTTGAGCAGCCTCGCGACTGCTTCCGTGGCGAAGGACCAGTCCCTTCGGCGGGGCCGGCCCGAGAGACGGTCCGCTGCGAGGCGCGCCGCGCAGGCAGCCAGGCCGAGGGCGCTCCTCGAGAGGTCGAGTGTGGCGACTGTTCTGCTCATTCCGCTTCCTCCGGGCGCAGGGGTTATCCGGGCACCTTTCAGTCGGAGGCAGAGCTTCGTCCCACCTGGTCCCATCGTCAAGAGAGAGGGACGTGGAGAAACGGACTCAGACGGCAGAGCACAGCGCGCGTCATCCGTAACAACCATGGACGCGACCAACTCTGACAGGCCTGTCACGAGGAGGGCTCTTGCGCTCGAAGTGGACTCGCCGCTCAGGCGTCCCCCAGCGCCACTTAAACATCTGTAAACAAAAGACAATTGCAGCACGGGGCGACTCTGGCAGCCAACTTGCACAAAGGGTTCGGGAACCTTGACCGAGGAGGCCGGCATGCACACGAACCCCAGGACTTTCCGATCCAACTACTTGTCAACGGCTGTAGGCGCGATTGCTGCGATCTGCACGGTTATTATGATTCAAGCTGGTTGCAGCGCTGGAAGCGACGGCGCCCAGGCCTCCTCGAACGACAACCAGGGCTGGTCCAACCTGGGCACGAGCGGCGCCCAGGACATCGGGCAGTTCCGGAGCATCCTGGAGTCCGGCGGCATCCCCTCCGAGAACACCCTGGACGCCAACGGCTTCTTCAACGAGCACGTGACCGAGCTGCCCGAGCCCGACTGCGGCCAGGCCATCTGCCTCCACGGCATGCTGGCCGTGCACAGCGACTGGATCTGGAACGACTACCAGGCCACCCTTCAGCTCGGCATGAACACCACCATGGACGCATCCAGCCTCCCCCAGAGGCCGAGGGACCTGGTGGTGGTGGTGGACACCTCCGGCTCCATGGCCTCCGAGGACAAGATGACCTACGTCAAGCAGGGGCTCCACCTCCTGGTGGACACCCTGGATCCCGAGGACCGCATGGCGCTCGTCCGCTACGACAGCGCCGTGACCGTGCTCACCGACCTGCTCGAGCCCACCGAGGCCACGACCCTTCACGAGATGGTCACGGGGCTCTACCCCGACGGAGCCACCAACTTCTACGGCGGTCTGGAGACCGGGCTGCAGATGGCCCTCGAGGCGGCGAACCCTGAGCGAGAGCGGCGCGTGATCATGCTCTCCGACGGCCAGCCCACCGCGGGCGCCGCCACTGACAACGCCTCCATCATCGAGATGGCGGAGCGCTACATCGGCGACGGCATCGGCGTCACCACCATCGGCGTGGGCCTGGCCTTCAACGTGGAGCTCATGAGAGGGCTCGCCGAGCGGGGCGCGGGCAACTTCTACTTCCTGGAGAGCGCCGCCGCCATCGACGAGGTATTCACCCAGGAGCTGGACTTCTTCGTGACGCCGGTGGCCTATGATCTCGAGCTCGAGGTGGTGAGCGGCGCTGCCTACAGCCTGGGCGAGGTCGTGGGGACCCACCTGTGGCAGACGGACGGTTTCCGGGGCAGCATCTCCATCCCGGCGGTGTTCCTGGCGAGCCGCAGGAGCCCGAGCGATCCCCCCGAGGAGGATCCTCGCCGCAGGGGCGGCGGCAGCGCCATCCTGATAGACCTCATCCCCCAGGAGGCCTGGCAGGGCCTCGCCGATCCGCACCGGATGGCGGAGCTGAAGCTCCGCTACCGGCTGGCCGGGAGCGAGGAGCTCCTCGAGCAGACCGTGGTGGTGCAGAACCCCAAGGACCCGGGGGTGGCCGAGGAGCTGCCCTTCTACACCCACGTGGCCATCGCCAAGAACCACGCCATGTACAACATCTTCCTCGGCCTGAGGGAGGCCTGCCGGCAGGCGATGGTGAGCCACAACTACGCCCTCTGGGTGCTCGAGCAGCTCGAGGAGCGGGCCAGCGCATGGAACCTGAGCTCGAACGACCCGGACATCGCCGCCGACCTGCTGCTCATCGATCAGTTCATCGCGAACCTGGAGGCCAAGGGCGCCTGGGCCGTGGAGCCCGGCGCGCCCTACGACTACACCTATCCCTGCGGCTACGAAGGCTGCATGTACGAGGACGACATGGGCGGGTTCTTCTTCTGCTCCGCCGGCAAGGCCTCAGACACCTCGCCCATCGCCCTCGCCCTCATCCTGGTGGTGCTCGGCGCCTGGCGCCGCGGCCGGGCCGGCCGGCCCCGGTCCCGCTAGGCCCTCGGCTTCCGCCGCGCCCAAGCTCCACTTCCGCCGCGCTCCACCTAGACCCCCTCGCCGTCCCTGCGAACCCTGGTATTATTCCCGTCCGGAGCCCTGCGGGGCGCCCCGCTTGCCCGGCGCCCTGGCGCCCTGGTGGCCTGGCACCACTGCACCACGGCTCCCTGGCGCCACGGCGCCCTGGCTGGAGGTCTAACATGCAGCTCTTCTGGAAGATCGCTCCCACGCTCGTGGCGGCCACGGCCCTCGGTCTGGTGGTGGTGCAGACTGTCAGGCTGGGCAAGCTGGAGAAGTCCCGTCCCGTGGCGAGCTCAGGCGAGGGAGACTCGGAGGCCCTGGAGAAGGCAGCGGCCCTCGAGGACCGCATGGCTTCCCTGGAGGGGGCCGTGCGCCGCCTGGTGGGCCTGGCCCTCACCCGGGCGCCTGCCGCTGGGGAGAAGCCCGGCGCCCCGGATCCGGTGCTCCTCGCCTGGATGCAGGACGAGCTGAAGAACCTCCGCAAGGACGTGGACAACGTGATTACCGGGGACTCCCTGGAGACGGAGGAGGGGCGCAAGAAGCTCAAGGACCTCCTCAAGAACGTCAGGCAGGAGGAGCGCAGGGAGCATCGCCAGCGGTTCGAGCAGGTGGCCACTCACCTCCAGCAGGAGCAGCTTGCCCAGCTCGCCAAGGACGCCGGGCTCGACCAGGCCACCACCGACAAGCTCGACAAGATGCTCACCGACGAGCGGCAGGCCATGAGGGACGTATGGCGCGCCTTCAGGAGCGGCGAGAAGGACATCCCCGCGGCCATAGCCGAGTCCCGCAAGATCAGGGCCGAGACCGACGCGGCCACCCGCCAGATGCTCTCCGCGGATCAGTACAAGGCCTACGAGCAGATGAGGCAGGAGATGCCGGGCGGGCGCTTCCCCTTCGGCCGCTTGGGGATGGGGCGTTAGAGGTGGCGTGTTGCAGGAAGTGTGTTGGTGATAGAGCGCGGCAGGCGGGGCGTCACGCCCAGGAGGCGATCGCCTCCCTCAGGGGGTAGCTCCTAGCGCGCTTCTTGGCCTCGGCTCGCTCGAGGGTCTCTCGCCTGGCGAGCTCGGCCATGACCTTTCCCCGGATGGTGTCGAAGGCCGCCGCGATGGCGGTGGATGGGCTTTCGTGACTGGTTCTTGCGCGGAGATCGTGAGAGACGCCCAGGGCGCTCGTGGAGCCGAGGACCGCCGCTCGCACCGTGGTGGCTTCCATGCCATGTTCACGGGGGCGGCCCTCCACCACCACGTGGCAGAAGGCGAGCACCTGCCCGGTCTGGATGTCCAGGTCGCGGGCTCCCTCGAAGATGAGCTTCTGGAGCTCCTCGGTGGGACGAAGGTGGCGGAACGTGGCTTGTATCTCCATTGTCCAGTCTTCCTTTCCGATGCCTTCCCTCTGGCTCTTCTTCCTCCGCGGCGCCTTACCCCCGGGGGGGCGACGCGTTGGCTGCTATTTCGGATGGCAACGCCAGTCTCCAGGCCTTGTAACGGCCCAGAGGGGGAGAGTATTCCCTTGGGTGCTCGCTTATGTCGCCTCCTGTGAGCTGTATTTTTCCAGCAGCTCGGCTGCCGCGTCCGGCTGGAGCGCCTCAGCCTGCATATTCGACCTCGGCCCAGTCAGATGGGTTGTCTGTCCGGTACGCCAAGGGGCGAGGGCCGCTCCGAGGGGGGCGAGGCAACTCGGACGCGAGGGAGCCGCAAGCGGGACAGGGGGGCTAGCCCCTGTCGTCCCGCGGGGCCCGGCCCACCTCCACCACCGCCTCGGCGAAGGCCAGGGCCGCGGCCTGGCAGTCCGACAGGGAGCCCGTGAGCCAGGCAGCGGCGAAGTTGGTCTCGGTGGGGGGGGGGAAGACCTTCACCGGGCGGACGCGGGCGGCCTTGAGGGCGGCGTCCATCCCTACAGTGGCCTCCATGGGAGGGGCGACGAGGGATGCCATGGACTCGCCGGGCTCGTGCCCTGCTTCCCTGGAGTAGTACTCCCCCACCGAGG
>JAVEWA010000399.1:0-6415 GCA_034004785.1 Polyangia bacterium | reverse complement strand
CCGTCTCATCCCGGTCCTCAGGGTCAGGTGGGAGGAGTTCGTCGAGGTCGAGAAGCTGGCAGACGCGGTCATCAAGGAGTACGGTCGCGGGAACTTCCTGCGCGAGGTGGCCAGCCTGGTATAGGGCACCCTCCCGTTGGTTTAGGGCAACCTCCCGCTGGTATGGGGCAACCTCCCGCTGGTATGGGGTAACCTCCCGATCGAGGCGAGACGTCCTGGCTGAAGAGACGCCGGCTCAGCGCGCCGCGCCCTGCTCCCTGCTTCCCGGCCAATCGAAACGCTTACACCGCGCCCTGCCCCCTGCCCCCCAGCTCCTCGAACCTCACTAGGAACGCGTCCTCGGCCGCCTCCCAGCCAATGGGCTCGATCCGCTCCTGGAGAGGCTCCTCCCGCAGGTTCCAGGAGGCGGGGTGGGGCGCCATCAGATCCCTTGCCTCGGTGGAGAGCAGACGATCGTCCGCCAGGCGCACCGCCTCCGGCATGGGCCACGGGAGCCCGAAGGCCTCCGCCACCACCAGGAGGAGCCGGTCCTCGATGCCCCTGAACTCGGGAGCGTTGGCCTTCACCGGGCGGGGCAGATCCCCGATGTAGGCCTCGGCGGCGTCGTGGAGCAGCCCCCAGAGGGCGTCGGAGGCGGGGACGACACGAGACACCCGCACCGAGTGCTCCGCCACCGAGTAGAACCTCAAGCAGTGGCCGTTGAACCTGCTCTGGAGCGAGAGGCTGTGGGCGATGTCCCGAACGTCTATGTCCTCCACCCGGGCCGCGAGTGGATAGAACTGCTTGCCCGTGAAGGTCTGGATCCAGCTCATGTGCCACTCCTTGTTTCACTGCCTGCCGCCAGCCACTGCTCTCGTGACCGGCGCCGTCAGGAACATCCGGCCGTCTCGCCGAGCACCTCGGGTGGGCGCCGCCGAGCATCCAGTGCAAGCGCCGCCGGGGTCTGAGGGCTTGCGAAGGGAGTCTGGCTTTTCCCGTGACGCAGGTCAATGCATCTAGCGGCATTCAGAATGGTCCTCCGGGGAGCGGTCGGAACATCGCGCCAAGGCCTGACTGGGAAGCCGAGAGGCTGTATCATGTGGCGGTCTCGATGGCCGGGCCCGCTGGCTAGGCCCTTGAGCTGCGATGGATGGACGAACGAGCCGCCGACCGGATCGGCGAAGCGAGAGGCCAGGATGAACGAGCTGTACGTGAAGGGAAGCGAGTCGCGGCTCTGGGCCCTCATCGAGGAGCGGACCAGGGACGACGCCGACGTCACGGCCATCGACGGGCGAATCTGGGATCTCTTCGGGGAGGAGTGGGCGGTGATGTTCACCGACCTCGCGGGCTTCTCCAGGCAGGTCGCCAAGTTCGGCATCATCCACTTCTTGCAGGTCATCTTCGAGCAGAAGCGGCTGCTCCTGCCGATTGTGGCCCAGAACGACGGCGTCCTCATCAAGGTCGAGGCCGACAGCTTCCTCATCGTCTTTCGCCGCGCTGCCAAGGCGCTCGCCTGCGCCGTGGAGATGCAGCGCGCCTGCCAGAACCTGAACCTGCGCCGCCTGCCCGAGGAGAAGGTGCTGCTATGCGTGGGGATCGGCTTCGGCCGCATCCTGCGCATCGGCGACGTCGACGTCTTCGGCGCCGAGGTGAACGCCGCCAGCAAGCTGGGCGAGGACACCGCCAGGGAGAACCAGATCCTCCTCACGAGCGCGGCCCGGGAGGCCGCCGGTGAGCTGGATGGCGTTACCTTCGAGCCGATGGAGATCAGCGTCCCAGGCTCCGAGCGCAACTTCGAGGCGATCTACCCCCGCGCCGGCTGAGGCCGACCATCTGAATTCTGGATGCCTCGCGACGCTGGGCCTGGCTATTCCGTCCCGCCCGGTGACCTGGGCGCGGGATGCGAAAGGGCCAGGCCTTGCAGGAGCTCCCTGAAAAGGCCTCGGATGGCCTCGCGGTCGGGCTGAGCACCGGGCCGGGCCAGGGCTTCGATCTCCAGGCCGCGAAGAGCGGCCAGCACCAGGCGGGCGTGCTCCTTGGGACGGGGCGAGCCGAGCTGCTCGGCAAACAACCCGAGGAGGCCGAGCAGCGCCTCCTGCCAGCGAGAGTAGCAGGCAGCCAGCTCGGGCCTGCGCCGGATCTCCAGCACGAGCTCGTACTCTGCCACGAGCCCGCCGAGGTCCTCGGTGAGATCGCTCACCACCGCGTCGGCGAGCATGCCCACCGCGGCCTCCAGCGGGTCTTCCCCGGGCTCGGCGTGTTCGGCCTGGATCCGCGCGAAGCGCAGCAAGGCCTGGTCGGCGTAGTGCTCGAGGGCCTCGGTGAGGAGCGCCTCCCGGGATCGGAAGTAGTAGGTCGTGGCCCGAAGGGAGGTGCCGGCCTCGATGGCCACGGCCCTGTGAGTCACCGCCCTGGGCCCCTCAGAGGCCAACAGGCGAAGTGCAGCCTCCAGCACCTGGCGGCGGCGCTCTTCGCCCCGCTCCTGCCGCCGCCGAGGGATCGCGCCCTGGTCCCCCCGCTCCTGCCGCCGCCGAGGGATCGCATCCTGGTCCCCCCGCTCCTGCCGCCGCCGAGGGATCGAATCCAGGGCGCTCGGCTCCCCGGTGCTCCCCGGGCGGGTGTCCTCGGCGTCCTGTCCTCTGGCTCGATGGGGCACTACTGCTCCTCCAACAACCGGCGCAGCCCGCCGAGGGCCGGCCGGAGCGCCTTCAGAGCGCGAAGGCGGCGCCGGTAGATCGGAGCCAGGTCGGGCCGCGGCGTGAAGCTCCTCTCCACCGGGACCAGCTCCTTGACTGCCTTGAGACCAGGCGCAGCGCCGATCGCCACCACCGCCACCAGGGCGGCGCCCACGGCGCCGGCGTGGAGCGGAGCCTTGACCCGATCCACGCGCCGACCAGTCGCGTCCGCAAGGATCTGTAGCCAGAGCTCGCCCTGCGCCCCGCCGCCGATGGCCCGTAGGGTTGGGCAGGGCAGCCCCACCCCGGCCAGCTCCTCGAGGATCCAGGAGAGGTTGCAGGCCACGCCCTCGTAAACCGCCCGCGCCAGGTGGCCCCGGTGGTGCCCGAGCCCGAGCCCCACGAAGGCTCCTCGCAGGCCCGCGTCGGGCGCCGGGCTCCTCTCCCCGTAGAGCCAGGGGGCGAAGAGCAGGCCGCCTGAGCCAGGGGGCGCCGCCGCGGCGTCCTCCTCCCTCCGCTCCTCAGCGCCACCCAGCAGCGAGGCCAGCCAGTCCCGGCAGGCGCCCGCGGTCTCGGACTCGCCGATCACGAGGCAACCCGAGACGTCGGCGGAAGGCACGGCGGCGATGCCCGCCCTGGGCACTGCGCGCGGCGCCGTCGAGGTGACCGCGATCCAGGCCGAGGTCCCGAGATAGACGTGCCCCTCGCCGTCGGACAGGGCTCCGGAGCCCACCGCAGCGGCCGGGATGTCCGCCATCCCCATGGCCACCGGCGTACCAGGTATTAGACCGAGGGCGCTGGCTGCCTCGGGCCTGAGCCCGGCCACGACCTCGGTGGAGGGCACCACCTCCGGCATCAGGGAGAGGGGGAATCCGAGCCACCTGGCCACATGGCGCCTCCACCGGCGGCTCGCAGGAGAGAAGAGGCCCGTGGCGCCAGCCGCCGTGGGATCCATTCGAAGGGTGCCGGTCGCGCGGCCGACCAGGTAGCCGGTGGCGTCGCAAAGGGCGGCCGTGCGAGCAAGCGTTTCGCGCTCGTGCCTCTGGAGCCACCTCACCTTGGGCACGATGTCCTTGCCGGTCGGGGCGCCTCCAGCCACCCAGGCCACCACCCGCTCCCCCCCGAAGAGGCGCGACACGGCCCGGGCCTCCTCCCCTGCCCGGCCATCCAGCCAGCTGATTGCCGGCCTCGTCGGTTGGCCTGAGGCATCGAGGGGCACGAGGCTCAGCATCTGCCCGGCGAAGGCGATGCCAGCGACCTCCCTGGGGGCCACGCCCGCCTTCTCCAGCACCTCGCGATTGGCCTGGCACACCGCCCTCCACCAGGCCTCTGGATCCTGCTCGGCCCACCCGGGCCGCGGCCGATCCAGCCCGTATGGAGAGAAGGCGGACGCGAGGATGTTCCCAGCCTCGTCCAGGAGCACCGCCTTGTCGCCGCCCGTGCCAAGATCATGTCCAATCGTAGTCGCCACAGGCAGACCTCCTCGCCAAGAGAGCTGGCACGCTCAGAACGGGAGAGGACAGGAGTCCTCAGAACGGGAGGGGGACAGGAGTCCTTTTCCCGGCCTCGTCCACCATCTCCACGGTGATGGACTGTCCCTCCCCCACCACGCCCATCCGCTTCGCGGCCCTCATGGCCAGCTCGAGAACCTCGAAGGGCTGCACCGCGGCCTCGGGCGGAAGCACTCCGGGCCCCTTCACCCTTCCCTCGGCCATGAGCGCCGCACCCGCCGCGGCCGGGATGCCGGTGCCTTCGCCCGCGCCAGCCGAGGTGGAGGAGATGGCGAGCACCAGCTGACGCCGCTCGCCGCCCGCTAGCCCTCCCACCACTACCTTGAGGCAGCCGGCCGGCCCCTTCACGCCGGCCTCCTCTAGAAGCCTGGGCCTCTGGGCCAGGATGTGAGCCACCGAAAACTCGAGTGGAATCACCTCCCGCCCCTCTACCACCAGGGGCTCCTCCACGCAGGCCCCCACCCGCACCATGTCCTGGGTGAGCTTGAAGTAGGCGAGGGGGAAGATCACCCCGAGGTTGGTGGCGCGGCGGAGATCGGGGAGATGCGCGGGCAGCGTGATGGTCTCGGGATGTGGGTATGGATAGACGGGGAACTTGCCAAGACCCGGGAAGTCGGTCTCCACCACGAAGCGGGCTCCGCTCTCCTCGAGCTGCCAGACGCTGATGAGCTCCCCGTCCACGAACAGGGGCACCTCGTTCGTCATGGCGTGGATCCGGTGCTTCACCACCGCTGCCCCCTCCTCCGGCTCCCCCCCGTGCAGGTGCATGATGTCCACGGACTCGACCCGCTCGAGGAGCCCGTCGGCGCAGAGGCGGACGAATACATTCGCCAGGCCGGGCGAGTTGCCCATGCCGATGAGGGCGCTGACGCCAGCCTCCTTCGCCATTTCGTGCATCCCGAGCATCGTGCGGGTGGGAGCCAGATCGTCGCACACGTCCACGTAGTCCACCTTGGCCCGGATGGCCGCCTCCAGGATCGGCGGTCCGAACCGGTAGAAAGGCCCCACGCAGTTGAGCGCCACGCGCGCTCCCGACAGGAGCTGCCCGAGGGATTCGGGCTCGTTCACGTCCACGCCGCGGGCGATGATGCGGCCGCCGCCCATTGCCGAGGCCTTCGCCGCCACGGCCTTGGCCGCCACGGCCTCGGCCGCCTCGAAGCTGAGGTCCGCAACTACTATCTCCTCGAAGGTCCCGAGGGCCCCGAGGGCTCTCACAGCCACGCTGCCGATCCCCCCAGCGCCGCCGAGCACTACTACTCGTTTCATGGAAGCCTCCTTGAAGCGCAATGGACGTTGTGTAACATATGTTCCATTATTGTCTGGGCAGGCTCCGCTGGCAATGGAAAAGCACGACGCGCCCCCCATAAAGCGCCGCACACAGGGCTAACACAAACTAACTACTTGGAATCAAGGGACAAAATCGGTCAGTCGATGCTGGCCGCGAAGGGCGTGACGAGCTCGATCCGCCTCACCCGTGAAGGGCTCATGCTGAGGATCTGGGCCCGCACTCTATTGGCGTCCAGGTCCATGAGCTGGCAGATGGTGCTGAAGGCGCCGATGTGGTCAACGTCCTCCTCGCCCTCGAAGATCCACTCCCTGGCAGCCTCTGCCACGCGGGCCTCCTCGGGATCCTTGGAGCCCCTGTACCCAAAGTCCCTCACGGCGCGCAGGAGAACGGCGGCCAGGAGGTGCCTCTCGGCGATGGCGTCACCCACTGAAACCACCTGTGAGGTAAGGGATTCGACGGGGGAACATGTGGGCAGTATGACACCGAATCGAGCCAGAGGGAGCAAAATCTCCCACATTCTGACAACAGATTGGAATCAAATATCTTTCCCCCGGACTATTCTGCATGGGTCACCCTGCTACCTAGGGTACCGCCACCGCATAGAGCCTATTGCCGTGCTGGGTGGAGTAGAACATGGCCACGATTTGGGAGGGTTGGGGGGCCCCGGCCACCGTGAAGGGAGGAAACTGGGAAAGAGGCATGCTCGCATAGAAGAGCCAGCAGAAACCTGACTCCTGCAGGTAGAGCTGGTTTCCGGTGGTCACCAGCCCGAGGTATGGCCCGAGGGTGCTGCCCCCTTCGGCGCAGAGCGTGGAGGGGACCACGCTCGTCCAGCCGTTCGAGTTGGAGAGCGGCAAGAAAGCCGCCTTGATCGCTGTAAGATCCGGCGGCGCCTGGGGGTCAGAGGAGAGGTCAAGGGTCCGGGGATTCGCGGCGTCGGGGGTCACTGCGCCGCTAGTGTT
>JAVEWA010000398.1:0-6420 GCA_034004785.1 Polyangia bacterium | reverse complement strand
GCCATCGCTAGATTGGGCGAGCTGGATCTCGAGGCATTCGATCTAGAGCGGGCCCTTTGCATCTCGGATGGCTGCCGCTACTACACCCCGGCCCTGCAGGTGGCCGCATTCCACCTCCCCGCCTTCATTCTGAAAAAGGGCCTCTGAGCCCTCAGCCCCCCGGGGGAGGAGGCGGGGCCAGGGGCAGGGTAGGGCGGCGGCCTGCCCGGAGCTCCCCGAGGATCTTGTCCGGATCCTGGCGGAAGATCTTCTCGAGGACCCGCCGGGCAACCCCGTTTCGGGGCGAGTCTCCGAGGAGCTGGACCGCCTCCTGGAAGACGCGGCCCGGATCGGTGCGCAGGCCGGTCTCGAGGCGCTCTCTGCGGAAGGGGTCCAGGAATCTATAGCCCCGAGTCTCGATGACTTCGCGGTACTCCGGGCGCTCTCTCAGGAAGACAACCGCCACATCGTCCCAATGGATCAGGCGCCACTCGGGGCGCGTGAGGAGCTGCTGGAAGAGGATGGGGCCGTGACTTGGCGTAGCGGGGGTCATGGCCAGCAGGAACGCGTCGATCCGGTACTCGGTGGTCACCCGCGTGAACTCCTCGGGCGAGGCGTTCACCCCCAGGTAGTCCCTGGCGTAGAACCGCGGCCGGAGCACGTAGCCGTGGTAGTGCAGCTTCGGCTTGCCGTTCCACTGCCAGGCCAGGAATGCGCCGAGCGCGTGCTCGTTGAAGACGTTGCCCACGAGGGGCACGGCTCCAAGCACACTGGCCGCGCCGAAGGGGTATACCTCCCGGTTGAGGCCGAGCCCCACCTTTCGGGGCCCGGACTGGGTCTGGTAGCCGCTCCTGGCCAGCTTCAAGGCGGTTCCGAGAGACAGGAGAAAGACCGCGGCAGCCAGCAGGGCGCTCGCGCGGGTGAGGCTTCTGCCAGGCATCAGGCCAGGGAGCTGCTCCTCGGAGCGCGGCCGGGCGAGCAGCCAAACCGCCAGCACTGGCAGGGCGAGGGAAGCGGTGGTCACGAATCGGATGGTGGTGAGGCCCAGGTAGGCCAGGCCCCCCAGCACGAGGATCCCGAAAAGAGACCTGGGCGCTCGCCTGAGGCTCCAGGCGACGAGGGCGGCCATGCAGACGAGCAGGGCCACGAAGAGCTGGACCTGGATGGTATCCTTGTACAGGGGGTGAAAGGTCGAGAAGAACTCGAAGTAGTTCTCCCGGTAGATCGCGAAGCCCCCGCCGATGATGTTCTGCACCGACGAGACTAGGGGCTTGGGGCCCATGGGGTGGATGCAGGAGGCCAGCAGGCACGAGCCCAGCACCTTGCCCCAGTGTCTCCACCTGGCCGGCTGGGACAAGGCGGCCGCCCCCAGGAAGAAGAGGCCGGTGACGACCCCCAGGTGGAAGTTGGTCCACACCAGGAATAGGCCGGGCAGGAGCAACCACCGCTTTCGGCTAGGCTCCACGAGCTCCAGGACTACGAGGGCGAGCGTCCAGGCCCCTAGCACGTCGGACAGGAGGGAGCTCCTGGCGATGAAGCGATCTGCCGCTGCCCACAGGGCGGCGAGGACCATGAGTGGGAGGAGGCCCGAGCGCAGCCCCAGCCGGCGAGCCAGCCAGAAGGGCGCCGCCGCGCCCAGCGCCACCAGCAGGACCTTGACCAACGACAGCAGGACGAACCCTCCGAGGGAATAGAGGGCGTAGGCGCCGAGGTGGGAGGCCCACACGTCCGCATACCCACGGTGGTAGCCCGGCAGGGAGTGAAGCCAGGGGTCCGGGTCCGGGAGCTCGCCGTTTTCGAAGAACCACCGGCCCACCGCGAGGTGCATGAAGAGGTCGTCGCTGCGGATGGGGAACGCCGCCAGGAGCAGGGCGACCAGGAGGATAGCGGCCATGGCCGCCGGGTGGGCGATCCGATCGAGCAGCAGCCAGGCGCGGGGCTCGGGCGAGGACGCCTCTCGGACCTTGTCGCCGACCGAGGCCGCCTTCGCTGCGCGGCGGCGCTGACGCCGGTTCACGGGCGCTCCTCCCTGAATAGCCCCGAGCGCGGTCTTTCGGGGTTGCTCGGCCGGGAAGACATGGGCTCTTGTAACTCCATGCGCCCAGAGCCATACGACCCCCCTCGGCCCTCAGTCAATGGTGAACGAGCTGGCGAGCCTGGAACCGTGGAAGGGAACAGGGTGGGTTGCTCCAATCGCCAATCTTGGTAAGATGCGAGCCGCTGGCCTTGGGCCCGTGGGCGCGGCGGGGAGTTGAGGCGCGGCGGAGGCGAGGATCGCGGGAGGGCGACAGAGCGCCAGTTTCGGAGCGATTACATGAACTTCGAGCTTGCCGAGCATCAGAAGATCCTCCAGCGAAACGTCCGGGAGTTTGCCAAGCGCCAGGTGGCTCCGCTTGCCGAGGAGCTGGACCGGGAGCACAGATATCCCGCCGAGATAGTGGCTCAGATGGCTGAGCTCGGGCTCATGGGGGTGGCTGTGCCAGAGGAGTACGAGGGCGCTGGCATGGACGCCATGTCCTACGTGGTGGCGGTGGAGGAGATCTCCGCGGCCTGCGCCTCCACCGGCGTGATCATGAGCGTCAACAACTCCCTCGTATGCGATCCGATCCTGAAGTTCGGCACCGAGGAGCAGAAGCGCACCTGGCTCGCGCCGCTGGCGTCGGGGAGGATGCTGGGCTGCTTCGGGCTCTCCGAGCCGGACGCGGGCTCGGACGCGGCGGCCCAGCGCACCGTGGCCGAGGACAAGGGCGATCACTTCCTGGTGAGCGGCACCAAGAACTTCATCACCAACGCCCACGACGCCCAGGTCTGCGTGCTGCTCGCCATGACGGACCGCTCCAAGGGCCACAGGGGCATCTCGGCCTTCATCGCGCCGATGGACGCCGAGGGAGTCTCGGTTGGGCCCAAGGAGGACAAGCTCGGCATCCGCGCGAGCTCCACCGGGCAGATCATCTTCGACGGGTGCAGGTTGCCAAAGGACGCGCTGCTCGGGGAGGTTGGAAAGGGCTTCGGAGTGGCGATGTACACCCTGGACTGCGGCCGTATCGGCATTGCGGCCCAGGCCCTCGGCATTGGGCGCGCCGCCCTGGAGACCGCGCTGCGGTACTCGGGCGAGCGAAAGACCTTCGGCCGCCCCATCGGAGAGCACCAGGCCATCCAGTTCATGCTGGCCGACATGGCTACCAGGCTGGACGCGGCCCGGATGCTCACGTACCGGGCAGCGATCCTGAAGGACAAGGGCGTCCGTCACTCCAAGGAGTCTTCGATGGCCAAGCTCAGCGCGTCGGAGGCTGCCAACGCCATCGCCAAGGACGCAATACAGGTTCTGGGCGGCTATGGTTATCTGCGGGAGTATGCAGTGGAGCGGAACTTCCGCGACGCCAAGATCACGGAGATCTACGAAGGGACGAACGAGATCCAGAGGATCGTGATTGCGAATGCCCTCCTGAGGGATTGACGCGACGGGATCCTGGGCTCGGAAAGGCCGAAAGGAGGAGGAGCGATGAGCAGACATCGAGGGTGGGTAGCAGGGCTCGTGTCGCTTTGCATGGTTCTCGTGGGTTCGGTCGCCTGTGGGCCGAAGGAACAGCAGCAGACGACGCCGCCGCCCCGCGATGACCCGGAGCCGAGGGACCGGCCATCGGGGAACGTCAAGAAGCTCATGCCGGCAGAGATGCAGTCGGACGTGGAGCAGGTCTTCAGCTCCCAAAAGGGGGATCTGGAGCGCTGCTACAACGACTTCGTGGTGGCCACGGGTGACAAGAAGCTCCGGGGCACGATCATCATCGCCGTGACCATCGGCCTGACGCCCACCCCGAGCAAGGTCTGGTTCCTCCGAAACGACTTCAAGGGTCATGCGAGGCTGACGGAGTGCTTCCTGACCAAGATCCGGGCCTGGGAGTTCCCCACCTGGGGCGGGGAGATGGACTACTCCTTCCGCCGCCTGACCCTGGAAGAGATGTAGCCCCGGCGGCCAGGGCCGCCTTCGGCTGTGCGGCGCGCCGCATACGGAAAGAAGATGACAAACCACCGATTCGAACGACCCTTGTTGCTCCTCACCATGATGTCGCTCTCGTTTGCTTGCGGGCCAAAGCAGGATCCAGAGCGTCCCCGGGCCCGTGATCCCGAGGCTGGGACGCCTGGGGGAGACAAGCGCCCGGCGCCTCGTTCCGACGACGACGTGCAGATCGGCGGCCTCATGGGGACCATAGACGCCGCCGCCGTGGAGAAGGCCTTCGAGGGGAAGATGAACCAGGTGCGCTCCTGCCGCCAGTCCCACGGCGGGGGACTCGGATATGTGAGCGGCACCGTGCAGTTCTTCTTCGTAATAGGCACCGATGGGATCCCCACCCGGGTAACGCTGGAGAAGTCAGAGCTCGGCCAGCACGAGCTCGAGGCCTGCCTGCTGGGGATCGCCCGCGGGCTCAAGTTCGTCAAGCCAACGGGGGGCAAGGCCGAGGTGCGCTACTCGATGGACCTCCCCGCCGAGGGCGATCAGCCCAAGACTTGGGAACCGTCCAAGGTGAAGCGAGCGATGAGCTCGCGAGCAAAGGAGATCGCCGCTTGCCGGGTCGGCGGCAAGCCAGACTCCTTCACCGTAACGTTCTACGTGCTTCCGCAGGGCAAGGCTCAGACCGCTGGGGTGGCCTCAGCCCAGGATCTGCCGGAGGGGTTCGCCGCGTGCGTGGCCAAGGTGATCCTCGGCACCACCTTCCCCGATCCGCTCGGTGAGGTGGCTAGAGTCTCCTACGAGTTTTGACCCGCTGCTCTCGCGCTCATCAGGCGCCATCGAGGAGGAGCCATGGATCTCGACCTCACCGCGGAACAGACCATCATCCAAGACACGGCGAGGAGCTTTGCGAAGCGGGAGCTGGCTCCCATGGCCGCTCGCCGGGATCACGAGGACATCTTTCCCCTCGGAGAGCTTCGCGCGCTCGCGGACATAGGCCTGATGGGGGTGAACGTTCCCGAGGCCTACGGTGGCATGGAAGCCGGCGTGGTGGCCTACAGCCTCGCGATCACCGAGCTCGCAAAGGGCTGCGCAGCCACCACGGTCGCGGTGGCGGTTACCAACATGGTTGCCGAGGTCATCTGCAAGTTCGGTACCGAGGCCCAGAAGAGGCGCTACGTGGCGGGACTGACGAGCGGGGAGCTAGTCACCGGGAGCTTCTCGTTGTCGGAGCCTCAGAGCGGCTCTGACGCGGCGGCCATGCGCACCCGCGCCGTGCGCGGGGATGGCGGCTGGGTGCTCAACGGCACAAAGCAGTGGATCACCTCTGGAGACGTCTCGGGCGTGAACGTGGTCTGGGCCAAGACCGACCCGGAGGCAGGCGCCAGGGGCATCACCTGTTTCCTGGTGGAGAAGGGGGCCACCGGCTTCACTTGCGGTAGGCACGAGGACAAGATGGGGCTGAGAGGATCTTCCACCGTGTCCCAGACCCTCGAGGATTGCTTCGTGTCCGATGATCAGGTGCTCGGGGACCTGGGCGATGGCTTCAAGCTGGCGATGATCGCCTTGGACGGGGGCCGGATCGGGGTGGGATCCCAGGCCTTGGGGATTGGCCTCGCGGCCCTGGAGGAGGGGCGGAAGTACGCCCTGGAGCGCCGCGCTTTTGGCAAGCCCATCGCCGAGTTGCAAGGGCTCCAGTGGATGCTGGCCGACTCCTCGACGGAGCTGGACGCCGCCCAGCTCCTGATCTTGCGCGCCGCCTGGCTCAAGGAGAGCGGCAGCCCCTTCACCCTCGAGGCGTCGATGGCCAAGGTGTACGCCACCGAGGCGGCCTTCAGGACCTGTGATCGGATGCTCCAGATCCACGGAGGATACGGCTACGTGAAGGAATACGCCGTGGAGCGTCACCTGCGGGACTGTCGAGTGACGAGGATCTACGAGGGAACCTCCGAGATCCAGCGGCTGGTCATCGCGAGGGAGCTGCGCAGGCGTCAGGAGCTTCTCCTGTGAGCCCGGCGCCTTGTTGAGAGGAGCGGAATCGGCCCTGAGAGAGGGCGCCAGCGGAGAATCGGGCTCCGGGGCCTCTCTCGTGCTCGGCCCCGCCGAAGAGCTCACTGGCTGGCTGGCACGCTGGGCAGAAGCCCGTCTCGAGGCGGGCGAGCGCCTGTTCGTGGTGCAGTTCTGGACCGGGCGCCCCTCCAGGTCCCTCCTGTCCCTCACTGCGAGGTTTTCTGGCCGCATCGAGATCCGTTTCATGGGCAGGGATGAACCGGATCTGTCTCCAGGCTCGGGCTCGGTCGACGACAAGTGGGCAGCGGACGGAGTCGCCCTGGGGGCTCGCGCTCTCGAGAAAGGCGGATGGGACCATGTGGTCCTCCTGGAGGTGGACGCGGTGGTCAGGCAGGGGTTCGTGGAGCTCGATCGAGTCCTCGAGCTGGTGGACCGACGCCCTTCGGATCGCGGGCTGTTGTTTCTCTGCACTGGGGCACCGA
>JAVEWA010000397.1:0-6460 GCA_034004785.1 Polyangia bacterium | reverse complement strand
GGTGTCGGGCGCGAGCGCCGGCCCATCCTCCAGCTCGGAGCGGCCATCGGCCTCGGGGTCGAGGAGGACCTCGCGATCCGCATGTACCACCACCTGAAAGCGGTCCCCGCCGCCAACGTCAGCCGCGCCGGCCACGAGGGCGCGCTCGGCGAGCAAACCCAGCGCGTCCGCCAGGCGCTGGGCCCCGTCCGGCTCCCCCCCGACAGCCCGTGCGCGGGACCCACGCGGTTCCGCGGAACCGTCCGGCCTGGCGTACAGCTCATCCTTGGCCCGCTCGAGGGCCTTGAGAAGCAGTGCCCCCTGCTCTGGCGTGAGCCGGCCTTCCACCACCAGCATCCCGTCCGAGTCGTACCAGGCCGCAAGGCCTCGGGAGGCCTCGCGCGCCTCGGCCTTCTCGTTCTCGAGGAGCCGGTTCGCCTTCCGGTACTTTATTTTGTTCTGGCTCTGCAGGGCCACGGCGGCGGGCGGCGAGTCGCCCCGCAGGGGCACCGCCGACCGGCCGAGGGTAGGGCACGGCTAGCCCCCTTCGGGGGGTAGAGAGGATCCTTGAGAGTCTTGGACGACCCGCCGTACACGCACGAGCTGTCGTGCGTGGGTCCAGTCCAGCCAGCCTTCCTCGCTCAGATCGCGGGACCACGCGTAGTATGTCACCGTCTTGCTGTTCTGCTGGTCCGCGTAGCTCTTGGGGGCGCCCCGGACGCGGAGCGATCCTGGCGCATACCCAACGGGGCCTCGGCCTGCGTTTCGGCCTGTGCTATGGTGCCTGGAAATTGGAGACGCCCTTGCGCCGCGCTTCATTAATGTCCGTTGCAGCCCTGGTCTGCCTGGCACTCGCGGCCTGCGGGCCCGGGCCAGGCTCTGCGGAGGAGGCCTGTCCCGGAGGCTGCGGGCCCGACGGGGTCTGTGAGGCCGCTTCGGCCGAGTGCCGCTGCCCCGAGGGCTGGGCCGGGGACGGCCGCAACTGCCAGCTCGTCCCGGAGTCCTGCGGCGACGGGACCCTGGACCCGGGCGCGGGCGAGCAGTGCGACGATGGCAACCGCGCTCCCGGCGATGGCTGCGACCCTGGCTGCCTGTCGGAGGCGGTGGCGCATGCCGACCTGGTTATCGCCGCGCCCGGGGCCACGGGTGAGGGCACTGGCGACCCCGAGCGGGCCGTGAACGGCGTCCGGGGCTGCGGGCAGGGCTGCGGGAGCGAGGACGTCTTCTCCCTGGGGCTCTCCTGGGAAGAACACCTCGTGCTCGCCTGGAGCGGACGCAGGGTGCTGAACGGCCCCGGGCCAGACTTCGTGGTGTTCGAGAACCCCTTCCAGTATGGCTCGGCCAGCCAGGTGTTCATGGACCCGGTGGTGGTGCTCCTGTCCAGGGACGGCACGGACTGGGTGGCCATGCCCCACGACTACCAGGCCCCGGAGGAGGGCTCCTACTCGCCCGATCCGGCCCACTGGGCGGGCTTTGGCGGCCTGACCCCGGTGCTCCTGCACGCAGAGGACAACCCCACGGACCCCTTCGACCGGGCCACATCGGGCGGAGACGCCTTCGACCTGGACTCCCTGCCCGAGGACGGCGGCGAGGCCTCGGCCATCAGGCGGGAGGGCTTCCGCTTCCTGAAGCTCGTCGCTGCCGCGGCCCTCGAGAACCCCGACACCGGCGCATCCTTCCCCCGCGACCCCATCTCCGACGGCCCGGACATCGACGGCGTCTATGCCAGATGGCTGGTCTCGGACTAGACCCGGATCCCTGCTCCGTGCCCCACTAGCTCTAGCCTGGAGATGGCTCCGAAGGGGGCCACTCGCCGCGCTCCTCGAGGACCTCGCGGAGGGCCTTCAGGGCCCCGTTCACCACCGGGACGCCGCCGTAGGTGGCCATCTGGAAGATGACCTCGGCGATATCCCGAGGAGGGCAGCCCACGTTGCGGGCGGCGTGGAGGTGGAGCTTCAGCTCCTCGGTCCGGGAGAGCACCGTGAGGGCCGCGACGGTGCAGAGCTGGCGCGTCTGGTGGGGGATCTTCTCCCGGGCATAGAGCTGGCCGGTCACGAAGAGCGAGAGGTCCCGGGCGAGCCCCGGGTCGAAGGACCGCCAGAGCTCGAAGGGGCGCTCGCCGGTCACGCCGGCGAAGTAGAGGGCCGCGGTGTCGGCCGTGCGCTTCTTGAGATCGTCCTTGTTCGGCATGGGGCGTGTCTGGCCTTGGCCTACCTGCGGCGGGGCCGTGACAGGAGATCCGAGAAGGTGTCGGTCATGGGCTCCTCGGGCCGGTAGGACTCGAAGAAGGCCCGGTCCTGCTCGGTGAAGCCGCCCTCGCCTTCGGGCTCCTCCTCCACGTGGCAGCGAAGGGCCTCCTCCAGGGTGGCGGGCCCCGTCCGGTGGGGGGCAGGGGGCGCGAAGACAGCCAGGACCCTCGAGGGCTCCTGGCCGGCCCTCTTGGGCTTGCCGAGCCGCGGGCTCCTCAGGCAGTGGGCCGGGATGGGAGGGGGCGCAGCGGGGCGGGGCGCGGCGGGGCGGGACGCCGGCTCATCCTCGGCCAGCTCCGCAAAGAGGGAGTCCACCTCGCTCATGTCAAAGGCGGTATTTCCGTCATTGGTCGCCCGCCTCGCCTCGCCTTGGGCGGCCGAGGCGGGGCCGGCCGAGGCGTCGGAGGCCCTGGCGCCGTATTTGGACTTGGCGATCCAGGCCTTCATGGGCTCCGAGAGGCTCCTTGGCCGGGGCTCGTCTGGCTGGGCCCGATCCGTGACGGGGGAGGCCAGGCCGAGGTCGATGAGGCGCCGGAGGATGGCCCTGGCGGTGTGCTCGTCCACCGGGCTCAGGTTCAGGGCGTCCTTCACGGTCTTCTTGCCGTCCAGGAGGCGGAGGATGCACATCGCCACTGGCGGGAGGCTTTCCACCTGACGGGCGACGGCGAAGGGGTTTGCCGCCAGCCGAAGGTTGCTGCGGGTCCAGTCTATCTGCATATTCCACCTCACATGATGGCCCGGCGCCTTGGCCGCCAGGCGACCTTTGGACGAGTATTTGGGAACGACCCTAACCGAGTCATCCGGGGTGGGCCAATTTTGGCCGTCCAGGGGGATTGATTTCGAATAGGATCGGAGTAGGATGTCCCGGCTTGAAGCTACGCGGAATCATTGAATCCGAGTCATACGAGGAGAGATCGATGGGCAAAGGCGACAAGAAGAGCAAGAAGGGCAAGCGTTGGCGGGGCAGCTACGGCAAGACTCGCCTGGCTCCTGGCAAGGAGCGGAAGGTGAAGGCCCTTCGCAAGAAGGCCGTGGCCGCCAAGGCCTGAGCTCGACCAGTTGCAGATCAAGAGTATTTCGCTGGGGATAGGCAGCCCTTGTGCATCCAAGGGGAGCCGCTCGTGCTTCGCAGCTCGGTAGCGGGTGAGAGGGGGCAGCCTAACACTCATGTAAATGGTTCCCAACACCCATGGAAATTGGGTATGGTGGGCTAGGTGAAGCAGACAAATGAATCGCGGGCCAGGGTGAGTGTGTCGGGTTGCTCGAGGAAAGGCGCCGCATCTGACAGGGACAGGGCCGGGCTCTCGCGAGGGCTCGGGCCCCGCTTCGGGCTCTTGCGCCGGCTTGGGAGCGGGCGCGGAAATTCGAATGGGCGCGCGAAGGGGCAGGGTGCGAGGCCCGGGATCTACAGGTTCGTGGCTTCCACCCTGGTGGCCGGGTTCGTCATCTCGGGCTGCGCCGCCTGCGAGGTGGCCAAGCAGCCGCCCTACTCCCACACGGCGGAGCTGGTGGGCGCGCCCTACGAGCGGGGCTTTCAGCACGGGGATCGCTTCTCCAGCGAGGTCCGCTCCCTCTACACCAAGCTCGTGACCACCTCCATCGTGCCCTACATCAACAGGGAGCGGTCCAACATCGCCGAGGTGCTCTACGAGTACCAGGATCCCAGGTACGACGACGGGCAGTTCGCCTACCTCATCTTCGAGGAGAGCGGCTACAACCTGGAGACCTGGATGCCCCAGGGCTACATCGACGAGATGCAGGGCATCGCGGACGGGGCCGGGCTCGAGTACCGCCAGATCCTGACCCTGAACACCTTTTTCGACACCCTGATGGCCTTTCGGGCCATGAGCTTCTTCCTCGCGGGGCTCAAGGCCCCAAAGGTGGCGCGGGTGGAGTTCACAGGGGTTGGGGGAGACGGAGCGGACAACGACGGAGACGGGATCGCCGACGAGCCCGGCGAGGGGCTGATCGAGCCCTTCGACCCCTGTCCATACGCCAGCATGGTGGAGGTGCCCGTGGACACCACGGTGCGCATCTTCCTGGAGGCCCCGGCCGGCGTGGACCCGGCGCGGATCCGGATCCAGCGGCCCGACCGGGTCTTCACCATCGAGGATCCGGAGGTGCAGACTTCCGTGTACGGCGAGTCCGACGAGGGGCTCGAGGTGACCTTCACGCCGACGGGAGGCTTCGCACCGGCCAGCTACCATGCCCTCATCGTCTCCGCGGGCGACACCCTCTGGGACGAGGATCCGCCTCCCGGCAAGGCCAACATGATGAGGGACATGCGCCTCGGGTTCACCACCGAGGGGGACGGCCGCAGCCCCGGCGAGGTCCCCAACTCCAGCTTCGACGACGGTCGGTCCCAGCCGCCCGCCTTCGCCTTCGCGCTCAGGGGCTCTGCCACGGTGGATGGCAACCCCCTGCTCGCCCAGCACTTCTCCCTCCTCGACTCCAACGCGAGCCACCAGCACAACGTGGTGTTTCTGCACCGCCCGGACGTGGGCAGGCCTCACATGGTGGTAGGCTGGACAGGCGCTATCTTCGGGTTCTCGGGCATGAACGACGAGGGCCTGTCCTTTGCGGTGAACTACTCCGACACCCTCGACAACCCCCTGGCCGCCGAGTTCAGGGACCAGCTCATCTTCGCCAAGATGATCTCCTCCGGAGTGTCGATCAGCATCCTCGGTCGCGAGCTTCTCTCCCAGGCGGGCGACACCGAGGAGGCGGTGGCCTGGCTGCGCGAGCAGCCCTACACCTTCGGCTGGAACTTTCTCCTGGCCGACGCCCGAGGTGACATCCGCATGGTGGAGGTGGACAGCAACATCGCCGGGGACGCCACCAGCTTCCACGCCTACGGGCCCGAGAGCCGCGACGCCAGCCACCTGGATCCATGGGGGAACCCTCTTTCCAGCGTGGGGAATGACGATCTGAGCATGGGGGTGCACTTCAGGGCCAATCGCGAGGACATCCACCTGGATCTCCTGGGCTTCGCCATCCGATCCCAGCGGACCTGGAGCACCTACTACTACCGGACCATCCGGAGCTACCACCTCCTCTCGGCCCTCATCCTGGATGGCTACGGGAGCTTCGACGCGCCCGCGGCGCAGGTCCTCCTATCCTACGAGCCCCTCGTGGATCAGCGCGACAGCATGAACGCGGTGGTGTACGAGCCGGCCCGCATGATGCTGCACGTCGCCTCGGGCCAGGTGCCGGCCACGGACGGCCCCTTCCGCACCATCGATCTCGGGGCCTGGCTGGCAGGCGAGGCGCCCTCATGGTGAGGAGTCCTGGGCGAGCGGCGCGGCGCCTCGTGGCGGCGCTCCTCGGCGCGGCCCTGGTGATCTGCTCGGCCCCTCGGGGGGCCCTTGCCCGCCAGACCGACACCCTCCCCAAGGGCACCTTCCTGCTGGACGTGGCCTACAGCTACTCCTGGGTCAACCACGGCTTCGACAACGAGGGACGCATAGCCCCTCTGATAGAGCCCCTCTACCGCTACGAGCCAGGCGGCGGCCTGCAGGGCATCATCATCCCGGACGCCAAGGTCCTCTTCCAGATCCTCATCCCCTCACTGAAGTACGGCATCACCGACTTCTTGACCGTGGCCTTCGCCGCCCCGGTCGTGCTGAGCACGAAGATCGAGCCCCGCCTCGGCTGGATCTCGGGCGACTACTACTGGACCCTCGGGCGCTCCTACTCCGCCGATGACTTCTGGGCCTGGGCCGAGAGCATGGGCCAGTCCAAGCCAGGCTCCTGGGATGGCAACAAGGGTGTGCTGTCTGATCTGGTGCTCGGCGGCCGCTACAGGTTCTCCAATCACCTGCCGGCCCTCGAGCGGGCAGGGGTGCTCCTGTCCTTGACCTTCCACTCCGTCATCCCCACCGGGCGGCAGAAGGACCCCGAGGAGGTGGCCTCGGCTGGCACCACGAGCTGGGAGCTCCACTTCCAGGGCGACCTGGGCTTCCACCTGTCCATGGACTACGTGTTTCGGAACCTGCAGAGCCGTCTCAGCATCGGTCTGGACGTCTTCTACGAGGTGTTCTGGCCCCACCGCTTCGACTCCGGCAAGGGCACCAAGAACCCGCTCATCCAGATGCAGGCGCCCTACGTCGGGGACACCTACCGGGTGGATCCAGGCGACTTCGCCGGGGTGGGGCTTTTCGTGGAGGGGGTACCCTGGGTGGGCCCAACCACCAGCAACTGGCTCACTCGCCGCGACCGGAACGGCGGGGCGA
>JAVEWA010000396.1:0-6495 GCA_034004785.1 Polyangia bacterium | reverse complement strand
GCGAAGGAGCGGGGCCGCCTCGCCGAGAACCGCCAGGCGATCTCCCTGCTCGAGGCCCAGCTCGCCCGCCTGGGCTGAGCACCCTCCGCTCTATCCCGGTGTCCCCGCCCCGCGTCCCCGCCCCGCTTCCCTGCCCCGCTTCCCTAACCCCTTCCCCGCCCCCGCTTCCCTGCCCCGCTTCCCCGCCCCCGCTTCCCTGCCCCGCTTCCCTATCCCCTTCCCTGCCCCGCTTCCCTATCCCCTTCCCTGCCCCGCTTCCCTGCCCCGCGTTGACTCGGTCTCCTCCTGGGGGCTAGCATGAGCCATCCATCGACACCATCGCAGAAGTCTCGACTCGGAGAGGTGCAGCATGAGGCTCAAGGAGCGCAACACCTGGAACCTGGGGTTGGTGATGGCGGCTGCTCTGCCGCTGGCCATTCTTGCCTGCTCCGACGACGACCACCCGGCCCCAGACGGCGGCCTGCCCGATGGGGGAACGGACGGCGGCCAGGACGCCTCCGGGCCCTCCGAGCCCCAACCCCTCCCGGTCTCGGGCTGGGTCGGGGCCACGGTCAGCGCCGAGAGCGATCCGGTGTACGGCGAGATCGAGAAGAAGACCTTCAACCTGCCCGAGGCGGGGAGCGGGTACCTGGGCCTCAACTGGGTGGTCCTCGAGACCGGCGAGAACGGCCGCCTGGCAAGGCCGAGGGTGGGGCTCTTCTACGCGGCGGTGGAGATGGAGGTGCCGCCAGGGCACAGGGTCTTTGCCCGGGGCGACTCGGTCTATGATTTCTTCGTGGACAACGCGGCCTTCGGGACCGGGGACTACTACCACTCGAGGATGCACCGGCAGCCTCTCGGCGCGGGCGAGGGCTCCCACCTCCTGGTGGTGAGGGCCTTTGCCCAGGCGAGCGCCGCAGAGGTGGAGCTCTGGAGCACCGACGCCGAGGTGGTTTGGAACCCCGCGGACCTGACCCTCCCGGACCTGAGGGCCGGGCGCGCGGACGAGGCCTGGCTCGGCGTGGCAGTGCTCCACCTCGGCGAAGAGGCGGCCACGGACGTGATCGCCGAGGTGCTGGACGGCACGGCCTTCTCCCCCACGAGCGTCACCTACCCGGCCCTCGGCCCCGACGCCCTGACCCAGGTGTCCTTCCGCCTCCAGCCAAAGCCCGCCGGCGTGGAGACCGCGGACCGGGCAGCGCCCGCCCGCCTGAGGCTCTCCTCGGCCTCCTGGCGCTTCGCCTACGAGACGGGCGTTGATGTGCCGGTCGTGGCCGAGAGCGCGCGCTTTCGCAAGACCCGCCGCTCCGGGGTGGATCACTCCACGCAGTACGCCGGCGTCATGCCTCCCTCGGCCCCGGCCCCGACCGCGGGCCACGGCCTCATCCTGTCGCTCCACGGCGCCGGGGTGGAGGCGAGCGGCCAGGCGGCGGCCTACTCCCCGAAGGGCTGGGCCTATCTCGTGGCGCCCACCAACCGGCGGCGCTTCGGCTTCGACTGGGAGGAGTGGGGCCGGCTGGACGCCATCGAGGCCCTGGAGGACGCCATCGCCGCCTACTCCATCGATCCAGAGCGGACGCACCTCACCGGGCACTCCATGGGTGGCCACGGCACCTGGAACGTGGGGGTCCACCACGCCTGGCGCTTCGGGGTCATCGCCCCCTCGGCCGGGTGGATCTCCTTCGAGCTCTACTCGGGCCCGGCCCACCCGAGCGGCGTCATCGGGCGGGCCCGCCAGGGGAGCCAGACCCTCGACTTCATCGGCAACCTGGGCCCGAAGACCGTGTACATCATCCACGGCGACGCCGACGACAACGTGCCCGTCACCCACGCCCGCCAGATGTTCGACGCCCTCGGGCCCATCGTCTCCGACCTCACCTACCACGAGGAGCCAGGCGCCGGGCACTGGTGGGATCTGGACCCGGAGGAAGAGGGCGCCGACTGCGTGGACTGGGAGCCCATGATCGCCCGCATGGAGAACGCGCGCCGCGACACTCTGCCCCTCGTCTTCTCCTTCACGAGCCCGGGCCCCTTCGTGAACCCGACCCACTCCTTCGTGACCCTCGAGTCGGCCGAGAGCCCCATGGCGAACATGACCGTGGACTCGAGCGCCATCGGCTCAGCCCTCGCCCTCACCACCTCGAACGTCCGCTCCATGACCCTGGACGGCGAGGCCCTCTCGGGCGCGGGCATCGCCTCCCTGACCGTGGACGGCCAGGCCCACGCCCTGGCCGCAGGGCCCATCGTTATCGGGCCCCAGACGGGCAAGCGCGCCGGCCTGCACGGCCCGCTCAACCAGGTGTACCAGAGGCCCTTCTGCTTCGTTTACGACGAGGACGGTCCTGCGGCCTATCGCCACTATGCGGCCTACCTCCTCTCGACCTGGAGCATCCTCGGAAACGGCCACGGCTGCGCCCTGCCCCTTCACGCCCTGCCCTCCGGCCTGGGCGAAGGCTACAACCTGATCTTCCTGGGAGTGGCCCCCTCGGACCTGCCAGGCGCGCCCGCGCTCCCCTTCGACTGGAGCCCCACCTCCATCACCGCCGGGGCGAGCTCGCACCAGGACGCCGCCCTCGCCTTCGTCTATCCCGCGGGCGAGCGGCTCCACGCCTACTATGCGGCCACCGAGGGGAGCGAGTACCTGCTCTTCCGCTACACGCCCTTTTCCTCCCGGGCCGGCATGCCCGACTTCCTCCTCTGGGCCGAGGGCGGCGTCAGTGCCACGGGCTTCTTCGACTCGGAGTGGGACCTGGACCCGGCCTTTGCCCAGGGGTTGTAGCGCTGCCTCCAAGTCGCAGGGCCAAACAGAGCTCGCCCCCACACCGCGTCAGGGCCACCCGACGGCCTACGACGCGGATCGCGACGTCGTTTACGAAGAACCTAGGAAGGTTTCCTCAAAAGGGCAGCGGCCCTATTTATCACTCTTGAACCCAGCCTCGCGCAGCGCACGCTCAAGCAGGTCCTCGATGCCCAGAACAGCCGCCCAGCGCCGCAGGTAGGCGCTATCCAGCATCTGGCCCTGCACCTTTATCACACCGAGCACATCCAGCCACTGTCGCTCCGACACTTCGTTTCCCAGTCGATACCACTCCAGCTTGTGCAGCATCACGTCCTCGGGCGTGCTCACCGTGAAAACGCGGGCGTCCGGAGCCTGGGGCTCCAACGTGTCCGGCCGACCGCGGCCGAAGGACTCGCGATCAAAGGCGCGATCCTTGAGCAAGAACACATCGATCTTGAGCATCGTGTGCAGGTGGATGACGTTGAAAGACGTTCGCGTTCGTACGGCGTCACGGATCATCTCGGCGTCCACGTAGTAGTTATCCCGAAGACGAGCTTCCAGGATCGCGGCATGCCGCTCTTCGAGATCCGCGACCAGATCCACGTCCAGGGTCGCTCTGGGCATTCCGTGCACCGAGCTGGCCACGGACCCACCCACCAGGTATCGGATCCCCTGGGACTCGAAGCACTCAATCAGCCCGACGAGCGCGAGCAGGATGTCTGGCGCACTCAAAGCTGCCTCTCTGCTAGCTGGCGCTCGAGGCGTTTCGCCAGCTCCTCCCCGTAGCACAGTGCGACGAAGCGGAGCGCAAGCTCAGGCTCCGAGAGCTCAGGCCGACGACGGCGCAGGGCGCGCCTGGACAGCTCGATGACCGTCTGGCTGAGGGAACGCACTCGCGCGAACCGCTCGGCGACGCTGGCGCCCTTGAGGAGCTCGATCTGCTTCGCTTCGGCGAGCATGGCCGTGTCCACTGACTGGGTTCTGTTGTTTAGTGTCGAGGTTTCCAATGGTTGCGTGAGCTCCACCCAGAGTATTGCCGGGCAATGGGATCGGGTCAACTCCGAAGCGAGGATCCGAAGCGACATCCGAAGCGAGGATCCGAAGCGACACCCGAAGCGAGGATCCGAAGCGACATCCGAAGCGACATCCGAAGCGACACCCGAAGCGACACCCGAAGCGACATCCGAAGCGACATCCGAAGCGAGGATCAGGTGGACAGGACGGCGATCGAGATAGACCCCAATGCGCAGTCTGCTTCTGCGTTTTCGGTCCGCTCCCATCTTCGGATTGAAGCGCGGATTCAGTATTCAGGGAAGGCACCCGGCTCCAAGCAAAGGCTCATGCTTCATCCGATGTCTTGACCTGCTCGTTCAAGGCGGCGCCGAGGGCGGCGAGGTCCTCCTCGCGCACCCAGGCCGCCTGGACCCGCTCGAGGCCGTCGGGGGTCTGCACCAGGCAGTCGCCGTGGGGCAGGAGGGCCGAGGCGTCCGAGACCCCCACGATGAGGCGGCTCGCGCTCGCGTCCCTGACGCGGAAGGCGATGCCGGTGGTGAGGTTCGCCTTTATGGGGGTGGGCACCACGTCGGCGCGCGGGTGCTGCGTGGCCAGCACGAAGAACATGTCGAAGGCCCGAGCCTCGGCGATGAGCCTGGTGAGCAGCTCGCTCGGGGCGCTGAACTCGTCGAGCACGGTGACGAGCACGAAGAAGCGGGCGCCGGGATCTGCCGCGAGGGCCTTCTTTCGCCGCTCGAGCTCCTCTCGGAGCCTCTCCTCCAGCTCCCGCAGCTCGGGCTCGGTGGTGATGACCTTGTGCCAGAGGTGCGGAAGCCTCGCGTAGCGGTGAAAGCCCACTAGCTTGGGATCGTGCAGGCAGAGCCGGACCTCGGAGGGCCTGTGCCGGAAGGCCAGGCCGAAGACGATGGAGTGGAGGCACACGGTCTTGCCCCCGCCCGTCGCGCCTCCCACGAGGACGTGCTTGGCCTGGCGCACCTCCACCTCGAAGGGCCGCCCGTCGTGACGACGGCCGAGCAGGTAGCTCGGCCGGCCCGCCCGGCCCGGCCCCACCTCCTCGAGGAGGGCCCTCACCGGGGCAAAGCGCCGCTCCTCGGCCGAAAGGGGCAGCTCCACCGTGATGGCGTCCGTGACCTCCACCCGCACCGGCGCCCTGCCCGTCTCGACCCCCAGGTCCAGGGCGGCCTTGTCAACCTGGCTCACGGAGCGCTTCTGTCCGGGGGCCTTGCCGAACCTGAAGCGCACGAAGCTGAGGCCGACCGTTGGCTTCTCCTCGCCCGGAGCGAGGGCCACCCCCGCGGTCTCCTCGATGACCCGCTGCACCTTCTGTCCGAGGGCCTCCAGCCCCCGGATCAGCTCTGCAACCCGGGCGTCCTGTGCCGGCGATTCGGGCAACAGGGACACCTGGAGCGGCTCGTCGAGAGAGGGCGCGAGCGCCCCGGTGAGCCGCGAAGTCTCCTTCTCTGACTCTGCCTCAGCACTAGCGGCCTCTGCCGCGGCCTCTTGCCGGGCCTCGTCCCCGCTCTCCTTGGCGACCTCGCTGGCGCCCTCGTTCGCGACCTCGCTGGCGCCCTCGCTCGCGGCCGCGCTGGCGCCCTCGTTCGCGGCCGCGCTGGCGCCCTCGCTCGCGGCCGCGCCACTGGTCTCTGCCGCGCCCTCCGACCGGGGCTCTTCCTCGCTCTTCCTCGCAGCTTCGCCCGCGGCCGCGTCACCTGTCTCCTTTGCATCGCGTGGGGCCTTCTTCGTCGGCATAAGCGCTCCGAGAGCCCCGAGGAGCGCCCTCGCTCCCCGGCCCACCGGGTGTTCCGCCCTCGGCCAGCGCCAGGGCGAGGCGCCCCAGACGACCAGGAGCACGAGGCCAGCCAGGATCGAGCCCGCGAGGCCCCCTGCCCAGCGCCCCACCAGGCCGCCAAAGGAGGCGGCATAGGCCTCGCCCAGCGCGCCGCCCCAGGCGGCCGAGGCGCCCGCGCCCGCGAGGAGCCCCAGGGCCCCGCCCGCGGCGGCGGCCACGAAGGGCGTCAGGAGGGCCCGGGCGAACCAGGGGCGCCGCCTCGCCGGAGTAACTCCCACGAGCTGCAGGACGCCCATGAGCCCGAGCAGCAAGGGCAGGGTGAGCGCGGTCTCGCCGCCGAGCCAGCGGAAGGGCGAGGCCAGGCCGCGGCAGAGGGCTCCGAAGGCTCCCCCGCCCGAGCCCTGGGTCGCGCTCCAGCCGAGAGCCACGAAGAGCAGCAGGGCCACGAGGAGGGCGACGGGCCCGCTCCTAACGGCGTCGAGGCTCCGCCCGGCCGCGCGCTCGGCCTCGCTCTTTCTCGTTCTTCTCTTTCTCGCCAAGTCGCCACCTCGCAACCCCTGGGCCCGGGCCTCACCACCCCTGGGCCCGCACTCGAGAACCGGAGCGCCACCGAGCGGCCGAGCAGGGGGACAAGGACAGCGGGATCAGGAGCTCAGGCCTGCCAATCTACTACCCATTCGGGGCCTGATCCAACCCGATGGCAGGACAAGACACGGGCGATCATGTTCTCGCCAAATTTCACCGCCCGGTTCCCATCGTGTCGGAGCACGGTTCCCGTCGCAGGTAGTACCCCCGTGCGGCAATAAGTGCCCTCACATAAATCATGTCCAGGGCATTCTTGCCGCGATCCCCTGCTCAGACTGCAAGGATTCTTTCCACTTGCCGGCATGTCCCAGGGGTTCTTGCACATTCGGAGGCCCCGTGCGGCATGAAG
>JAVEWA010000013.1:0-31425 GCA_034004785.1 Polyangia bacterium | reverse complement strand
CGGAACGATATATCAATAAGAATCAAGAGGTTTCGAGAGCGGGGTTCTCTGGGGGAAGCTCCTTCATCCGAGAAGAGGCACTGCGTCATCGGAGCCCGGACACCCGAATCACCGCGGCGCAGAAGTCATCGCCAATCTGCCCGAGGCCATCCACGAAACGCCGCAGCCTGGAAGTGAGCGATAGCTGACCGGCCTCGGTGCCGCCGCTCGGGGCCTCGTCCTCCAGGTGCGCCGAGAGGTAGGTCACCATGGCTTCTGCGAAGAGCTCCGCGAGGACGTACTGGCGAAGGTGCGCCTCGATGCCCTCATCGTCCACCCTCGGGTTGAAGGGAGCGCGAGCAAGCCAGCCCAGGGTGCGGTGGTACTCGTCCAGGTACTCGCCTACCGTCCGCTCGAGGAGCTTCCGGTTGGGCTGGGCCCTGGAGTTGACGAGGGTGGCGAGGTGCATGGTGTCCAGGTCCACCGTCTCCATTTCCTGGCGCTCTGCCTGGTCCTTGCAGTCCTGATAGTAGCCCGTGAAGGCCTCCTTCAGCGGGAGGTTGTGACGAATGGCGGAGTAGCGGACGCGGCCCCTCTTGGGCCTCTTCACGCCCGGGGCGAGGGGGGCCAGGACCTCGGGAAGGAACACCCGCACGAAGTCGGGGTAGCGTTTGGCAAGGATGCGCTCGACGCGCCGGTGATCGATGAGCTGGCCGGCGATTTTATCGGTGATCTTGCCGAAGCCGTCGCTCATGGTGATGAGCCACACGGCGGTGAAGTCCTTGGGAAGCTTGAGGCGGAAGCCGTCGGGCTCGAAGGGCCGCTCGTGGCGCCAGCACTTGTACACGCTCGAGGGCTCGTTCGAGACGCTGTGCAAGGGAGCCAGCACCGCGCCTCGCCTCGGGTGGCTCCGGTGGCCTCCGATGCCGGAGTCCAGCCGCTCCACCACCATCAGCGGCACGCTGTCGCCGATGTTCAGGCCGTCCACCGTGCCACTGGCCTTGTCGAAGCGGATGAGAGAGATCGTGGTGGCTCCCTGGTTGGCGAGCTCGGGCTTGCGCGTTGAGGCCCGGAACCAGTCCACCATGGCCTGCATCTCTTCTGGCTGGCTCTCCTTGCAGAACCGGGCGAAGTCCCAGCAGAGCATCCTGCCTATGGGCACCAGGCGTTTCTGGCTCTTGGTCTCCGACACGCCGTCGAGGGCGATGCCGATGATCCAGCGGCCGGCACCGTACTCGATGATCTCCACCTCGTCGTGGATGGGGTGGTTGCGTGCCGGGTTGGTTGGGTGATCGATCTGCTTCTTGTAGCAGCCCGCGATGGCTCGAAAGGGGAGTGGCTTGCGTCGAGCAGGGACTTGAGGTGGACCGGACACGCGCTTCTCCTAGCCAGCCTCTCGAGACTAAGACAAGTCCGCGCCCTTGGAAATAGGCCATCGGTCCCAGAGAGGAACATTGTCTGGAGGGTTCCGGGGAGCTTGCTCGGCCGCCAATCCGGGGCAACCGGAGGTTTGGGGCAACAAGCTGATGGCCCTCTGCTGGCCCTGCGTGCTAAGAACGCGGGCGTGGCTCCGACAAGCTCATTCATGAGTCGATTCCGGGCAGTCCTGACGGCCGACGAGCACGGGAAGTTCGGCACCTTCGCCGGCGTGTTCACCCCGAGCGTGCTCACCATCCTCGGCGTGATCATGTACCTGCGCTTCCCATGGGTGGTGGGGCACGCCGGCCTGGGCGGGGCTCTGCTGATCCTCGGCGTGGCGCAGGCCCTGACCATACCTACCGCCCTGTCGGTGGCGAGCATCGCCACGAACCGCAAGGTGAAGGGCGGCGGCGACTACTACATGCTCTCGCGGAGCCTCGGGCTCGAGGTGGGCGGGGCAATCGGCGTCGCGCTCTTTTTTGCCCAGGCCTTGTCGGTGAGCCTTTACACCCTGGGTTTCACCGAGGCCTTCATCGAAGCGGTCCCCGGGCTCCCAGGGCCCGTGGTGGCGGTGGTGACCACCTTGCTCGTCGCAGGGCTCGCCTTCTGGGACACGAGCTTCGCCATCAAGAGCCAGTTCTTCATCATGGCGCTCATCCTGCTCTCCCTGGTGAGCATCTTCCTAGGGCCCGTGTTGGGGCCGAGCGGTCCCATCGGAGGCGCTCCGGCTGGCGACATCGCCTGGTGGGGCGCCAAGGTGGGTGGCGAGCCCCCAGAGCCCTTCATCGCCGTGTTCGCCGTGTTCTTCCCGGCGGTGACCGGCTTCACCCAGGGAGTGTCCATGTCCGGGGATCTGCGGGATCCCAGGAAGTCACTGCCCCTCGGGACCTTCGCTGCCGTGGCCATCGGAATCGTGGTCTATTCGGCCGTGTTAGTCCTGGCGGGGGTGATGGCGGAGCCAGCAGAGCTCCGGCGCCTGGACACCTTCGTTCTGAAGAACCTCTCGGCGGTGGGCCTTCTGGTGACCCTGGGGGTCCTAGGGGCCACCCTGTCCTCGGCCCTCGGATCGGTCCTGGGAGCTCCGCGGATCCTGCAAGCCCTCGGCCAGGACAGGGTGGTGCCTTCCGTTTTCGGCAAGGGTTTCGGGCCGACGAACATGCCGAGGACCGCGACCGTGGTCACCCTCGCGGTGGCCCTCGCTGGAATCGGCCTCGCCTATCTCAGTCCGTCGGGCCTGAACGTCATCGCGAGCGTCATCACCATGTTCTTCCTGGCGAGCTACGGCTTCATCAGCCTGGCCTGCGGTCTGGCCACCTGGTCCCGCACGCCCTCCTTCCGGCCTTCCTTCAAGGTGCCGGCCTTCGTGTCTCTCGCCGGGGCCGGCGGTTGCTTCTATGTGATGTCCCTCATCAACCTTCCGGCCATGCTCGCGTCCGTGGCGATCATGGGTTTGATCTACTTCTCCCTCACCCGGCGGAGCCTCTCCAAGGCTTGGGGTGATCTGCGGCATGGTCTCTGGTCGGCGCTGGTCCGAAAGGGCCTGGCCGCCCTGAGGGACGTGGGCTACCACCCCCTCAACTGGCAGCCCCACATGGTGGTGCTCGGCGGATCCCCTCTCCACCGTCCACACCTGCTGAAGCTGGGGCACTGGATCGCCGGTCAGCGGGGCATGATCACCTACTTCTTCCTGCGCACGGGAGACCTGGCTGAGGAGGGATCCCGCATTCGCAAGTGGGAGGACTCCTTGGCTAGCCACCTTTCTAGGGACTATCCGAGCGTCTTCACCAAGGTGCAGATGTGCGAGCACCTGTTCAGGGACGCCTTGACCGCGGTGCAGGCCCACGGGGTGCCTGGCTTCTCCCCGAACTCGGTGCTGGTGGGCTGGTCCCACGACAAGTCCGCCGCCGAGGACTACGTGGCGCTGCTGAGAGGCCTGGTCGCGCTCGACAAGTGCCTCCTGCTCGTGTCCTTCAAGCCGCAGCTCGCCTTCGGCCGGCAGAAGATCATCGAGATCTGGTGGGGCGGCCTCCAGCACAACGGGGGCCTGATGATGCTGCTCGCGACCCTGATGCAGGAGTCCGAGGAGTGGAAGGGCGCGAGGGTGCTGGCCCGCATGATCGCGCGCCCCGGCCAGCCAGCAGAGCTGCTCCAGAGGAACCTCGAGCGTATTCTCGAGGAGGCTCGTGTCACTGGGGAGGCCGAGGTCATCGTGCCGCGGCCTGGCGAGGGCTCCCCGGTGGACATCATAGCGGGAAGGAGCCGCGGCGATCTAGTGCTGCTCGGGCTGCGCCCGCCCGATCCAGGGGAAGATGCCGCCTCCTTCGTGAACCGTATCGCGGCCATGGTGAACAGGCTCCCGAGCTGCATGTTGATCAAAGCCAACTCGGACTTCGAAGGGGCCGAGATGCTCTTCGAGAAGGAGTGGGCGCCGCGAAAACGCACCGAGCTACGGATCGCCAAGGCGGCGACCGAAACTGGGGAGGCAACGCTGCAGGCCCCACTCCACGTCCTGGAGGGCGAGGCGGTGGAAGCTCCGCCGGGTGACGAGGCTGACGGCGAAGGCACGGAGCCCAAGCCGGACTTGGAGCCAGGCTCGCCTGGCTCCCCCGGCAATCCGGACCAACAGGACCGACCGGATTGATCGAGCCATGACCACCGCGATTTCTCGTCACCAGGCTGGATCCTCTTCCGGGGTCTTTGCGCTATAATCTGGCGTCAGCTGATGAGAGCCCCAGGAGGAGAGCCATGAACCCGAGAGTTATCTCCGTCTGCCTAGTGATGCTGGGCGCTGCCCTCTCCTCGCAGTGCGATCCATCAGGTGCGAAGGGCACTGCCCAGGTGGCCTTCCGTCTCCAGCTTCCGGACGGCGCGCCCCTCACCTGCGAGGAGGCCGGGGTGGGCACGATCAGCTTCTCCCTGTTTCTACATTGGGAGGACGCGGTGGTCACGGCCCAGGCCAGCGCGCTCTGCGAGGTGGGCTCGGATGGCCGGGGAGTCGCGCGGGTCAGTCTCCCAGTGGGGTTCTATGAGACCGCCTTCGTGTCCATGCGCACCCCCGAGGGAGGGCAGGCGATGCAGGCCGGTGGAGCTCAGGCCGCCTGGCAGTACGTGGCGGTGGAGATCTCGGAAGGGGGCTTGACCGAGTTCGTGCCAGGGGTGGTGGGCACCTTCCGGGGCGTGGCAGTGTGCGGCAACGGCCGCGTGGAGGAGGGCGAGGAGTGCGACGACGGCAACACGATCATTGGTGACGGTTGCTCCGACACCTGTCAGTGGGAGAGCACCGAGGATCGAACGCTGCACATCCAGTGGACCCCGACCCAGGGCGGCGAGGAGGTGACCTGCGCGGCCCTCTCGGCCAGCACGGTGGACATCGTGGTGTACGAGTCGGGCACGGCGACGCCTGTGGTGATGGTGGGGAACCTCTCCTGCACTGATCGCTCCTACTCCTTCTCCAACATTGAGTTCGGGTCCTACGACCTGGTGCTCACCGGTCTCACCGGCGGCGTGGTGGAGGTGGCGGACGGCTCGGCCCTCGGGGTCAACCACGCGGCCCCGGGGCCAACCACGGCCCAGGTGGAGCTCGAGGGCCGGTAGGTCCGCCAGCTCACTGGTCCGCAGGCGATTCCTGCCACGTCGTCATTTTGTGCGGACTCTTTGCATTCCTGCAAATACCATTGATATATCGGCTAGTTGTCATTCCTGATGCGCTTGGCTTTCGCTTGCGGATATAATCTGGTGGTCGGGGTGCGGCCCGTCCGGCCCCTCGTTAACTGGAGCGGAATATGATCTACTCTCTACGTTCTTCTGCGGCTCGTCGGTTGCTGATGGTCGCCCTGACGCTGCCCTTGGCATCCTGCGAGCTGGGGTCCTTCGAGCACCACACGGCCCACATGGCCGACGGCAGCATCTTACCCGACGGCTGCACCCCGCTGCCCGAGATCTGCGACGGGGTGGACAACGACTGCGATGGCCTCGTGGACAACGACGACCCATCCCTGATCGCGAACGACGTGCACAACTGCGGACAGTGCGGCAATGTCTGCGATCTGCAGAACGTCGAGATCCACACCTGCACGAACGGCCAGTGTGGGATCGCCAAGTGCGATGATGGCTACAGCGACCTGAACGAGACCGCGGCGGACGGCTGCGAGTCGAACTGCATCAAGACCATGGACTGGGATCCCTGCGACGGGGTGGACAACGACTGCAACGGCATCGTGGACGACTGGTTCGACCTGACGAGCGATCCCAACAACTGCGGCGCGTGCGACTTCCGCTGCTCCGAGCAGTACTCCGAGGCCCAGTACCACGTGATCTCCTTCGGCTGCCAGGTGGGCCAGTGCCGGATCGCGGCCTGCGCGGAGGGCTACTATGACCGGGACGGCGTCCTGGACGACGGGCAGGGCAACCTCGGCTGCGAGTACGCCTGCACGATCCAGTACACGGTGGAGCTCTGCAACGGCGTTGACGACGACTGCGATGGGCTGGTGGACAACAACCCGGTGGACCGGCCCGCCTGTCTCACTCAGGGGGTGTGCGCCGGCACCCAGGCCGTGTGCGACGCCCAGACGGGCACCTGGTCCTGTCCCTACCCTTCCACCTACCAGCTCATCGAGGACGACGGCCTGGGCTGCGACGGTCTGGATAACGACTGCGACGGACAGGCCGACGAGCCCTTCGGTGTCGGCGGGCCCTGCTCGGCGGGGCAGGGGGCCTGCAGGCGGACCGGGACCTACGAGTGCAACTCCCAGGGCACTGGCTCGGTGTGCAACGCCGTGCCCGGGACGCCCGACGTGGAGGTGTGCGACGGCATCGACAACGATTGCGATGGTCAGGTTGACGAGCTGGATCCCTCGGACCCCTACTTCGGCCAGTACGGGAGCTTCGTGTACATCTCCACTGGCAACTTCACGATCTTCGCCCACGAGGCGAGCCGGCCCACCGCCACCACCGCGAGCGCCGGTTTTGGCGACAACGGCAAGCCCTGCTCCAAGGCGAACGTTATGCCCTGGTCCAACATAACCGCGGTGGACGAGGCGCCCGCAGGGGACGTGACCGCTCGCCAGGCCTGCCAGCGCCTGGGCACGGGGTGGGATCTCTGCACCGACGCCCAGTGGTACAGGGCCTGCGCCGACGGGCTCCTGCCCACGGGCGGGCAGGCCTTCCCCTACGGCACGACCTATGTGGCCAACACGTGTAACGGCTACGACTTCGGAGTGGCCAACGGCGGCATCGGTCCCCGCCGGACGGGCTCGCTCAGCTCTTGCTACCGGTCCTTCTCCGGAGCGCGGGTGCACGACCTCTCGGGGAACCTCAAGGAGTGGGTGAGGGTCGGCACCTCTGGCTACGAGGTCCGGGGCGGGGCCTACAACAGCGTCAGCTTCAACGGCAGTGCGCCTGGATTGCAGTGCACCGGGGTTTCTCCAATGCCCGCTGGAGAGGAGATCCACTTGCCTTCCATTGGTTTCCGCTGCTGCTACCCAGGCAGCCTATAGGACGGGACGGGAGTCATGGTCATGAAAAGCACACTGAAATTGGTTCTAATCCCCGCGGTCGCGCTTCTGCTCGTTCCGACTTTGGCCGAGGCTCAGGTAGTGAAGCCCCACATCCTGATGATCTTCGATACGTCTGGGTCCATGCTGGCGAGCTCTTGCGATGGCCAGAATCCCCCCGTCGGTAACAGCAGCAGCGGGACTAACTCGAACATCTACAACGTCAAAGCGGCAATGTATCAGGCCCTCTTCTTCGCCGGTGCCGACGAGGCCAATTTTGGCCTGATGCGATTCCCCCACTTCGACCGCGCGTGCACCCTCGAATCTTGTCCGTTCGACACTGTTGTCAGCGCTGGCGGCGTAAACTACCTGCCCTACGGCGGATACTACCAAATCAGCACGACCCGGGGAGGCGCGGACAACAACCCCGGCTGCACTATTACCAACCACACGACCCAGACCACTGTCGGCTCCTGGTTCACTAACGGCGCATCAGAGGCCGTAGTCGTTCCGGTGACATCACCGGCGCAAGGTCTGAACCCCCCAAACTCATCTGCCTTCGATCCATCGGACGGTAACCTGCTCGAGATCTTTAGGTGGCTGGATCACACGACAACATGCTCCGGTGGGGCTATCACCAACCCCGAGGTCCAGGCCATCCCTTCGCAGTTCACCCCTCTGGGTCGCAGCCTATTCTACTCCAGGCTTTACTTCCAAAACTGGGTAATCCCCAAGGACGATCCGGCCAAGCTGCCCTGTCGGAACAACATCGTTATCTTGCTCACCGATGGCGCCGAGTCCTGTGATTCCAGCACCACGGGCTTCAACTCTTCGACTTGCGCGGGTGGAACCGAGTTCAACCCCTACCGGCAGGCATGCCTGCTCAACCAGGCGGGAATTCCCGTTTATGTCATCGTGGCGGCGGCGAGCACCCAGGCCAACAACATAGCGAACTATGGCGGCACCGGCTCAGCCATCGTCGCGAACTTCACCAACCAGAACGAGGTGAAGGCCGCGCTTCTCTCCATCATCGCTGAGGCCGTGCCTTCTGGCGAGGTCTGCAACGGCCTCGACGACAACTGCAACGGGCAGATCGACGAGGGCGTGAAGAACGCCTGCACGAGCTATCCCCAGTGGTGCGCCGTGGAGCTCTGCAACGGCCTGGACGACAACTGCGACGGGCAGATCGACGAGGGGCTCCCCCCCAACGCCTGCGGAGGGCCCTGCGGGGTGCCTGTGCCCGCCGAGATCCCCTGCAACGGCATCGACGACGACTGCAACCCCGCAACCCCGGACCAGCCCGCTGGATGCACCTGCGGCGTGGAGTACTGCAACGGGCAGGACGACGACTGCGACGGCCTGGTGGACGACGACGATCCGGACATGCCGAACAACACCGTGGCCTGCGGGCCGAACCCGGCGCTCGGGATCTGCCGCCAGGGGACCCTCGTGTGCAACTATGGCAACCCGATCTGCAACGGGGCCATCTATCCCCAGGCCGAGACCTGCAACGGGCTGGACGACAACTGCAACGGGATCGTGGACGACGTGATCTACAACCCGGCAGAGTGCATCATCCCCGACTGCACCAGCGGTTGCTGCGACGGGCACTGGGCCTGCGTAAGCGGGGTGGACACCTGTGTGCCGAGCTCCATCCAGGCCCAGGAGGAGTGCAACGCCCTGGACGACGACTGCGACGGGCGCATAGACGAGGGGGCCATGTGCGAGACTCCCCTGGTGTGCTGGTATGGCACCTGCGCCTTCCGCGTACCACCAGATGGCTGCGGGACGGAGCACTTTGCGAGGGACGGCCTCTGCGTGGAGAACCCTTGTCTCGGCTCCCACTGCCCAGGGGGCACGATCTGCGAGCCCGCCACCGGGAGCTGCGTGGACGTCTGCGCGGCCGAGGACTGCGCCGGGGTCCCGGACACCAGGTGCGACGTGACCCTGGCGACCTGCGACGCCTCCGGGTTCTGCACCGCCTCGGAGAGCGCCTGCGTGACCCCGGACTGCTACCTCGATCCGGCCCTCTGCCAGCCCGGGGAGGTCTGCAAGGACGGGCTCTGCGTCCCAGACCCCTGCTTCGGGACGGACGCCCTCGACTGCGGACAGATGGCCTGCCGGGACGCGACCTGCATCGCGACCTGCGTGGGGGTGGAGTGCGATCCGGGCTGGGCCTGCAAGGACGGCCTCTGCGCCGTGGTGCCCTGCGGGACCTTCTCCTGCCCGCCGGGTCAGGTCTGCGTGGATGGGCAGTGCGCCCAGGACCCCTGCGGCGGGGTCACCTGCAAGCCGGGTCAGGTCTGCAAGGATGGGGTCTGCGTGGACGATCCCTGCCGCCTGATCGTCTGCCCCGCGGGAGCCCGGTGCGAGGGAGGGCAGTGCGTGACCCAGACCGCGGACGGTGGGGTGGTGTACCCCGACTCCGGGCCGCGGCCCGATGCGGCGCCTCTTCCAGACGGGGGAGGAACCGGGGACGGCGGGCTGCCCGAGGACTTCCGCATCACCGCGGGCGGCGGCGGCTGCGCCTGCCAGGCCGGAGAGGGCCCGGGAGGGGCCGGTGGCGCGCTCGGGCTGCTCCTCGTCTCGCTCCTGTGGATCCGCCGGAGGAGGCAGGGCTAGCCTGTTAGAGTAGCCAGGGCGTCTCGGCGTGCGAGACGTCGCGAGGAGTTCGACATGCGCGAATGCCTGTATCACGAGGGGCGCCGCCGAGGGGCGGCGAGGGCGTCATCTGCGGCCTTGTTTTGGCTGCTTGCCTTTTTGGGGCTCTTTGTCGCGTCCGAGGGCGGCTGCGGCGGGCCCTCCCAGGGCGACAAGGACGCCGCCATCCCCTGCCAGGAGCCCACTGACTGCCCTGTCGGCTACGAGTGCGTGGACACGGACGGGGGCCTCTTTTGCCGGCTCCGACCGGACGCGGGGCCTTTGCCAGACTCTTCCATCGGGATCCCCTCCCTGACGGTGAGCGCCACAGAGCTGGACTTCGGGGCCCCGCTCCTCGGGATCCCGGTGAGCCAGGAGCTCACATTGGGGAATGTTGGCACCGGGGAGCTCCTCATCACCGAGCTCCAGATCCTGGAGGACGATCTGACGGACGAGTTCTTGCTGGATGCGCCGCCCGAGCGTCCCCTGGTCATCGCGCCTGGGGCGTCGCGCACCATCGCGGTTACCTTGAACGCAGCGGACGCCGAGGAGGACAGGGGCTTCCTGTTGCTAGGCACAAACGACGTGCAGCATGCCGCGGTGCTGGTCCGGCTGACCAGCTCCAACAAGGGCACCCCCGTGCTGGAGGTCTGCGTGAACGAGGAGCCAGACCCCATTGGGCCCCTCGTGACCTGCGCGTCTCCGAGGGCCTTTGACTACGGCCTGGTCCCCTACGGCGGCTCGGCCGTGCGCCTGGCGCGCCTGCGGAACATTAACCCGGGGAACGCCGTGCTGTCCGTCGAGGAGGTCTCGGTTCCGGCTCCTCCCGCGGTGCCGGCCCAGCTCTTCGTCTTCGAGCTCTTCACTCTCGCCGAGGATCCCCTCCAGACCGGGAGCTTCACCGAGGAGCCCGCGACGCTCCCACACATGCTGGCTCCGCAGCAGGCGAGCGATGACCTGTACCTTAGGGTGAGCTTCAGCGCGAACGTGGACCGTTCCCTCGAGAGCATGATCGTGTCGGTGCGAACCCTGGGCGCGTCGGACCTGGTCACCGAGGTGCCCATCCTCTGGCAGGTCGATGGCTGCCCGCCCGGCTACCTGGATCTCTCGCCGGCAATCCCTGGCTGCGAGTACGCCTGTCCGGTCTGGCCTTCCAGGTTGGAGCAGTGCAACGACCTGGACGACGACTGCGACGGGCAGGTGGACGAGGACTTCGACAAGAGCAGTGACCCCGGGAACTGCGGCTACTGCGGGCATCAGTGCCTGCTCCCACACGCGAGCTCCGATTGCCAGAACTCGCTCTGCGTGATCGTGCAGTGCGAGTCGAGCGGCGCCGGGGGCTGGGCCAACGTGAACGGGGATCCGGCGGACGGCTGCGAGTACCCCTGCCCGGTGTGGCCCGCCTCGGCCGAGGCCTGCAACGACCTGGACGACGACTGCGACGGGCAGGTGGACGAGGACTTCAACAAGAACACGGACCCACAGAACTGCGGCACCTGCGGAAACGACTGCTTGGCCCAGGGGAAGGTCTGCATCGAAGGGAAATGCGAGCTCACCTGTCCCCTCGGTACCACCAACTGCGGCGGCAGCTGCGTGAACCTGGCCAACGATCCGGCCAACTGCGGCGAGTGCGGGAGAGTGTGCGGCTTCCCGAACGCCCAGGCGAGCTGCATCTCTTCGACCTGCATGATGGGGCCCTGCGTGGCGGGGAATCGGGACCTGGACGGGCTCGAGGGGAATGGCTGCGAGTACACCTGCCCGGTGTGGCCAACCGCCGAGGAGGTCTGCAACGAGCTGGACGACGACTGCGATGGTCAGACGGACGAGGGAGTGAAGAGCACCTTCTATGGTGACTCCGACGGGGACGTTTACGGTGACGCCATGCAGACGGTGCAGGCCTGCAGCCCGCCCCAGGGCTACGTGGTCCTCGGCACCGACTGCGACGACCAGAACGACGCCGCCTATCCAGGGGCCCCGGAGGTCTGCGACGGAGTGGACAACAACTGCAACGGGGTGGTGGACGAGGGGGTGCAGTCGGTGTTCTACCGGGACGCCGACGCTGACGGATACGGCGACGTGACCAGCAGCGTCCAGGCCTGCGGCCCGCCATTGGGCTACGTCGCCATCGGAGGCGACTGCGACGACGACGACGACGCCATTCACCCTGCGGCGGCGGAGGTCTGCGACGGAGTGGACAACAACTGCAACGGGGTGGTGGACGAGGGGGTGCAGTCGGTGTTCTACCGGGACGCCGACGCTGACGGATACGGGAGCTTCACCGAGACAATCTTCGCTTGCAGCGCCCCCTCTGGCTATGTCTCGAATGGCGCCGACTGTGACGACGACGCCGACGCCATCCACCCGGCCGCGGTGGAGGTCTGCGACGGAGTGGACAACAACTGCAACGGGATTGCAGACGAGGGCGTGCTCCTGACCTTCTACCGGGATGGCGACGCGGACGGCCACGGAGACGCGGCCCAGAGCGTGCAGGCCTGCAGCCAGCCCGCGGGCCACTCGGCCCTTGCCGGGGATTGCGACGACTACGACGATGCGATCCACCCCGGGGCGGCCGAGGTCTGCGACGGAGTGGACAACAACTGCAACGGGCTGACCGACGAGCTCTTCGACAAGCAGAACGATCCTCTGAACTGCGGCGAATGCGGCACGGACTGCACGACCATGTTCCCGAACGCGAGCGGAATCTGCGTGGCGGGCTCCTGTCAGATCGGCTTCTGCGACGAAGGCTGGCGCGACGACCCGGCCATCTCGGGGAACGACTGCGCCTACCAGTGCCCGGTCTGGCCGACCCAGGCCGAGAGCTGCAACGGCCTGGACGACGACTGCGACGCCCAGGTGGACGAGAGCTTCGACTTCGTGAACGACCCGAGTCACTGCGGCGGCTGCAACCAGCGGTGCGCCGACCTCTTCCCGAACGCCCAGGTGGAGTGCGTGGAGTCTGCCTGCCGCATGGTGGGCTGCCTTTCTAGCTACTACGACCTGGACCCGGGCGATCCCGGGTGCGAGTACCAGTGCCCCACCAACCCGCCCTCGGTGGAGGTCTGCAACGGAAAGGACGACGACTGCGACGGGGACGCCGACGAGGGGTACGACCTCCTGAACGACCCTCTGAACTGCGGCGCCTGCGGCGTGGTGGTAGGGCCCGGCCAGATCTGCTGCGCTGGGGTACCGACAGGCAGCGACGAGTCGAACTGCGGCCAGTGCGGCCGCTCCTGCCCGGTCGGGGTGAGCTGCTTTGGCGGCTCCTGCATCGAGCCCGGGATCATCGTGATCACCGAGCTTCAGATCAATCCCGAGGCGGTCGCGGACTCCCTTGGGGAGTGGCTGGAGATCTTCAACACCACGGGCTACGACATCAACCTGAGAGGCTGGGTGCTCAAGGACGACGGCGCGGACTCGCACACCATCAACGACGACGTCATCGTTCCATCCCTTGGATACGCGGTGCTCGGCTTGAACTCCAACTACTCGTCCAACGGAGGAGTCTCCATCGACTACCAGTACTCGAGCTTCGACCTTGGCAACTCTGATGGCGACGAGGTGGTGCTCCTCGCCGGCGGCCAGGAGGTGGACCGCGTGGTATTCCTGGGGACCTTCGACGTCGCTGGAAAGTCCAAGGAGCTGAGCCGCAACCACATCGACGACCTCGCGAACGACACCCTCACGAACTGGTGCACGGCGGTGAACCAGCTTCCCTCGGGGGACTACGGCACCCCGGGGTGGGCCAACGACTGCGCGCTTTGAGCCTGGCTAGGAGCGCCAGGCCTTCGAGACGGCGACAGGGAGACGAGTCATGAGAAGTACAGTGACGAATGTCTCGAGGTTGCTCTCAATGGTCTTCCTCGCGATTTCCTTGTCAGCCTGCGCCGCCAGCAAGCCGCCTGGCGCCGTCTGCGGAAACGGGGTGGTGGAAGAGGGGGAGGAGTGCGATATGGGGGCCTACAACAGCGATCTGGCCCCAGATTCCTGCCGCCGTTGGTGCATCTTCGCCCACTGTGGAGATCAGGTGGTGGACACAGGCGAAGAGTGTGACGACGGAAACAACCTGAGCGGGGACGGCTGCAGCTCCACCTGCCAGCGGGAGCGAAGCTGCGGCGATGGAGTGGTGGACTCACCCGAGCAGTGCGACGACGGCAACGACGTGAGCGGAGACGGCTGCAGCTCGACCTGCCAGTGGGAGTACGACTGCGGGGACGGAGCCTGTGAGACGGACCGAAACGAGAGCTGCATGGTCTGCCCAGAGGACTGCTGCCCCTGTGGAGACGGGCTCTGCGAGAGCCTGAAGGGGGAGACCTGCGCGACCTGCAAGGAGGACTGCTGTCCGAGCTGCGGCGACGGCGTACTCGGCTCGACGGAGCAGTGCGATGACGGCAACAACGTGAGCGGGGACGGCTGCTCCGTCGACTGCAAGGACGAGGACGGCGTGCCCACCTGCGGTAATGGGATCTGGGAGGCGGGGGAGGCCTGCGAGGATGGAAACACCCTCGACTTGGATGGCTGCTCCAGCACCTGTCAGCTCGAGTTCGTCTGCGGCGACGGGACCTGCGAGGCCTCGAGCGGCGAGACCTGCGCTCTTTGCCCTGGAGACTGCTGCCCCGACTGCGGCAACGGCGTAATCAACCCTGGTGAGGAGTGCGACGGGGCCTCCCTCGGAGGAGTGACCTGCGAGTCGCTCTGCTACCCGGGCGGTACCCCGAGCTGCACGGCCCACTGCACGATAGACCCCTCCACCTGCACCGGGAGCCTTCCCGTGTGCGGCAACGGCGTACTGGAGTGCGGAGAGGAGTGCGATCAGGGCGCCCTCGGAGGACTGAGCTGCAACGCGCTCGGCTACGGCGATGGCGAGCTCGGCTGCAGCTCCTCCTGCGCCCTGGACTTCCAGGGCTGTGGCGCCTTGCTGTGGCTCTACAGGGACGGCTTCGAGGGAGGCTGCCCGGCGGGCTGGACCCTCGGCGGGGACTGGCAGTGCGGCCAGGTGACGAGCGGCCCTGGAGGCGCCCGCACCGGGACGATTGCGCTCGCGACGGTGCTCGGTGGCAACTACTCGAATAACCAGGCCTGGGCCACGACCGTGGCTGACTCTCCCCCGATCGACCTGAGCCTCGCCGATGGAGCGCTCCTCCGGCTCTGGATGTGGCTCTATACCGAGGGGTCCATCTACGACGGAGTGAACCTCAAGATCTCGACCGACGGCGGCGCCAGCTTCTCGATCCTCACGCCCATCTCGCCTGCTTACACTCTCACAGTGGACGGGCAGAGCGCCTGGGGCGGGAACCTCTCGGCTTCTGGATGGAGAGAGATCCTGGTCAACATGGCGCCCTTTGCTGGGCAGACGGTGATCCTGCGCCTGGCATTCCGGTCCGACAGCTCAGCGACCTACGCCGGCGCCTATGTTGACGACCTCGAGATCTTGAACGGGCCCGCGGTCCAGCTTGCCATCACCACCACCTCGCCTCTGCCCATGGCCCTGGTGGGCTCTGCTTACCAGCAGATCATTCAGCGAACTGGCGGGAGCTCGGCGGCGATCTGGAGCATCCAGGGAGGCTCGAACCACGGCTGGCTGAGCATCGATCCGGTAACCGGAGCGCTGGGCGGCACGCCCGCCCTTGCTGACCTCGGCCCTGTGTCGGTCACCGTACGGGTGCAGGAGAGCGCAAACTCTTCGAACTTCGCCGAGGCGACCTTCAGCTTCCCGGTTCGCGAGGCCTGCTGCCCGAACTGCGGAGACGGCGTGATCGATCCAGGCGAGGAGTGCGACGGCGTCAACCTCGGCGGTATCACCTGCGAGGGCCTCTGCTATCAGGGCGGCGTCCCGAGCTGCACCTCGCGCTGCGCGATAGACACCTCCACCTGCACCGGGAGCCTGCCGACCTGCGGGGACAGCGTGGCGGACTGCGGCGAGGAGTGCGACCAGGGAGATCTCGGCGGGCTGGGGTGCGGAGACCTGGGCTACGGAGACGGGACCCTGGGCTGCACCTCGGGCTGCTCCTTCGACCTCCAGGGCTGCGGCCCCCTGCTGCGCGTGTATTCCGAGGGCTTCGAGGGCGGCTGCCCGGCGGGCTGGACCCTCGGCGGGGACTGGCAGTGCGGCCAGGTGACGAGCGGCCCAGGGAGCGCCCGCACCGGTACCAGGGCCATCGCGACGGTGCTCGGTGGCAACTACTCGAACAGCCAGGCCTGGGCCACTGCGGTGGCGGACTCGCCGCCCATCGATCTGTCCGGGACCGACTCGCCCCTTCTGCGGCTCTGGATGTGGCTCCATACCGAGGGGTCCATCTACGACGGAGTGAACCTCAAGGTTTCGACAAACGGCGGCGCCAGCTTCTCGATCCTCACGCCCATCTCGCCTGCTTACACTCTCACCGTGGACGGGCAGAGCGCCTGGGGCGGGAACCTCTCGGCTTCTGGATGGAGAGAGATCCTCGTGGACTTGGCGCCCTTTGTGGGCCAGACGGTCATCTTGCGCCTGGCCTTCAGGACCGACAGCTCCGGGGTCTATGCCGGCGCCTATGTGGACGACCTCGAGGTGCTGAACGGCCCAGGCGCTCCGCTCGCCATCCGCACGACCTCGCCGCTGCCGGATGCGCTACTCGGGGAGCCCTACCTCCAGGTCTTGACGCGCTCGGGAGGGAGCTCGGCGGCGATCTGGAGCATTGTCGGAGGGTCGAACCACGGCTGGCTGAGCATCGATCCGGTCACTGGCGCTCTCGCAGGAACACCCGGCGCTGGAGACCTCGGTCCGGTGACCGTAACGGTCCGGGTGCAGGAGCCCGCCTATATGGCCAACTTCGCCGAGGCGACCTTCAGCCTCTCGGCAAGTAGGGTCCACTGGAGCCAGAGCTTCGATGCCGGCTGCCCCGCGGGCTGGACCCTGGCTGGGGACTGGCAGTGCGGCGCGCCGTCGAGCGGGCCGGCGGCTGCCTTCAGCGCCCCGAACTGCCTCGCCACCCAGCTCGGCGGGAGCTACTCGAACAGCCAGGCCTGGAACACAGCCGTGGCAGACTCCCCCCCGATTGACCTCTCCACTGCCTCGAGTGCTCGGCTCAGCTTCCGGATGTGGATCTACACCGAAGGGTCCACCTATGACGGCGCCAACCTGAAGATCTCGACAAACGGGGGCGCGAGCTTCACGCTGCTCACTCCTATCTCGCCAATATACAACCTCACCGTGGACGGACAGAGCGCATGGGGCGGAGATCAGTCCGCCTCGGGGTGGCGGGAGGTTCTGGTGGACCTGAACGGCTACGTCGGGCAGACGATCATCCTGAGGATGGCCTTCCGAACGGACGGCTCGGTCACCCATCCGGGGGTCTATGTGGACAGCTTCTCGATCACGGGCTACTGATCCCAATCAAGCCATTATCGGGGCCCCGTGCCGGAGAAGACGAAGCTGTTGAGGGCCGGGGCACGGCGCAGTAGAATCCCCGTGGAGGTGAGAACATGAAGTCCGTTACCGTTTATTTTGCGGCTCTAGCGCTCGGCCTTGCCTTGGTTGCCTGTGACGAGGATCCCGAGGGCACCGCCCTCACCCAGCAGTCGGCCATAAGCGAGTGCGGTGGGTTTGCCGACCCTGGCAACGGCCTGCCTGTCCAGGATCCGACCACTTACTGCGACGCCGAGCTGCTGCACTGGGCCTATGGATCTGGCTCGCTGGCCCTCGCCAATACGAGGATCTCCCTCAACTGCTGCGGCGAGCACGGTATGAGCGTAGAGCTCGTGGACGGCGTGTACGTCGTCCACGAGCGGGACGAGCCCGGGCCGGGCGGGTACCGCTGCCGCTGCATGTGCGCTTTCGATTACACCCTGGAGGCCAACGGCATCCCCGAGGGGGTCATCTCCATGCGGCTCGAGCGGGAGGTGACCGACAGCGGGGCAGGGACGGAGCTGATCTGGGAGGGCGAGCTGGACCTCGCCGAGGGCTCGGGCACGATCACCATCGACTCTTCGCCCCTCGAGTTCGGCTGCTACGACCTCTGAGGAAACTCAGCGGGCGTTCTTGGAGCCGCCCTCCTCGTCCTCCTCCTCGTCCTCGATTCCACCGTCCTCTTCGCCCTTGATGTGCTGAACACCGCCTCCGGGGAGCTCCTTGTCCGCTTGGATCACCTTCGCGGAAAGGGCGCCGAGGGTGCCGATCCAGCGAGCGTCGTTCGGTCCTCCCATCCAGATGTGGGTGGCGTTGGCGGGCAGCTCGTCAAAGGCAGGATCCGCAGAGATCCACCTGCCGTCTCCCACGAAAACCTCCACCCAGGCGTGATAGCCGAAGCCCCCTATGTCCGCTCCCCAGGTGAGCCCGCCGACCTCTCGGGCGGGGAGGCCCACGGCCCTGCAGAGCGCCACGAGCAGGCGGGCGTGCTCGGTGCAGTCTCCAGCGCCAGCGTTCAGGATGGCGAGGGCCGAGTCGAGGTTGGTGGTGAGGCTCTTGGCGAGGGACTTGTGGACGTGGGCGGTAAGCCTCCTCGCGGCGCCGAGGGCGTCCCGCGCGTCTCCCACCGCCCCTCTCGCCGCGGCCCGGATACGGGGGTGGCTGGCCTCGATGAGGTGCGTGGATGCCAGGTGCTCGGCCAGGGCTGGATCCTTCACGGGCAGGGGAAGGGGTCTCAGGCCCTCCAGAGTCTCGCGGGTCACCGTCAGGTCCGTGGTTCCAGGGGACTCCGATGAGAGCCGGTGGCGCGGGTGCTCGCGCAGGGACTCGGGAAGGACACCATGGAGCCGGACCACCATGCGGCTCACGCGGCCAGGCGCGTCCAGCTTCATAGGGGCTCGGATAACCAGGCCGAGGCCAAAGTCGGTGGCCTTCTCGTCGAGGGTCTTGGCCGTCTCCTTTTCTTCTCGCCTGATTCGCATGGCGCCTTGGAATGAGCCCTCCAGGAGGTTCCCCATGGCGTCGTGCACTCCGACGCCCCGGACCTTGTCCTTCGCGGAGAGGTTCTCCAGCTTGGTGAGCTTCATGGTGACGCCTCGGAGCTGCCGCTCGACCGAGGCCAGCACCACGAGGCCGTGCTCTTGATCCACGAGCTCGTCCTCGTCGAAGCCGAGGTAGCGCACCTTCTTGCCCACCGGGAGCTTCCCGCCGGCGATGGCGGCGGCATAGGCGCGCTCCCCGTTGGTGATCCTGGTTCGCAGCGCCTTGATTCGTCTCTCCTCGATGGGCTTCTTGACGCCGCCGCCCTCATAGGAGCGCTTCGCGAGCCAGCCCTCGGCCTGGCGCTCGACCAGGAGGCTCTTCTCCTCGCGCCCGCTCTTCTCCTCGGTGACGTGGCGAAGCAGCTCACCCGCCCGGGCGCCTGCCGCCGCGAAGCGGCTCTCCGCCAGCACGCGGAGCTCCTCGGTGGCGCCAAAGCTCTGCACCTTCAGGAAGAGCTCCATCCGTTCCCAGAGCACCTCGCTGGGGCCGGCCCCCGAGAGCCCGCAGCTCGCCACACCCCAGCCCATCTTCTGGTTCTGGATGTAGATCCCATAGTAGAGCGTGTCGCAGGAGCGGCGAGCGTGGGCAATCACCTCGCCGAGGGGGACCTCGAGGAGCGGCAGCTTGGGGAGCTCGCCCTGCTCGAGGGGCTTTGCGTCCTTGGCGTCGGGCAGCTCCAGCGCGCTCGGAGAGGCAATGGGAGGAGAAGGGCGGGGAGGTGGCATGGGAGCCTGCGAGGGGGAGGGGCCGGGCCCGGCCCCGCGACGTCGCTGGTCCAGCTCGCCGGAAGGCCTGGAGGCGCGGCCCGCGGGTGACTCTTCCGCCGTGGATGTGGAGCCCGGCCCCCCTCGCTCGGGGCATCCCGGCCAGGTGGAGGCAGCCGAGAGGAGGCCCAAGAGGGCGAAGAGGGCTGCCATGAGGTCTTTGGGTCGGTGCATGGATCCCCTCTCAGACTCTTGCCTGCCTGCGCAAGGAGGCGGTCTCTGCAAGGCTCTGGTCGAGATTCCTGTTTAGTAGCACATGGTTGGAGGTCGGACAACGGCGCGGTCAGATGACCGATGGCGTCCGCGCCAAGCTCTGGAGTATACTCTCTGCCGTGACCCATCGGAAAGGGAGCTCCCAATGAAGACAGGCAGCTGCAATCTGGCGATCTTTGTCGGCCGTCTTGGAGGAATAGTGAGCCTCTCCTTCTGCATGCTCCTCGGTGCCTGCGGCCCCACCACCACTGACCCGGGGAACGACAACAATTACAACGGGCACGCGGACGCGGCCCTGCCTCGCCTCGACTCGGCCCTGCCACAGGGGGACGCCTTCGTCTTCGCCGACAGCGGCGGCGGGCCGGACGCGGAGGTGTGCGGCGCCCAGACCGAGGAGATAGAGCTCATCAACCTCGGAGACCCGCCGGACCTGCTCATCGTGCTGGACCGCTCCGGCTCCATGAGCCTGGCTCCGGGCCTATTTCCCTTCGGCAACTCCAAGTGGAACATCATGAAGACCGCCCTTGGCACGGTTCTCGCGAGCCGCCAGAACAACATCCGCTTCGGGCTCACGGTCTTTCCCACGGACAACGACTGCGCCGTGGATCCAGGAGCCCGGGTGGGAATCGCCCTCACCAACGCCCAGGCGATCAGCGACTACCTGAACCTCACCAGCCCCAACGGCAACACCCCAGCCCACTTCGGTTTGCAGGAGGCCCTGGCCTACTACCTGACCATCCCCGAGAACACGGCCGGGCGCTACGTGCTGTTCGCCACGGATGGGGCACCCAACTGCGGCGGCGATCCCCCCAACGTGGACATCGCCACCGAGGCCGAGACGGTGCAGGCGGTCACGGACCTGGCGAACGCGGGGATTCATACCTTCGTCCTCGGCTTCGACGTGGGGTTCCTGGGACTCGAGGCCCAGGTCCTGAACGACGCGGCCCAGGCTGGTCTCGAGCCAAAGCCGGGAGGGCCGCCCCACTACTACGCTGCTGACGACGCGGCGACCCTGGAGGCGGCCCTTACTACCATCGCCGGGGGCATCATCATCCCCTCCTGCTCCTTCGAGCTGACCTCGCTGCCTCCGGTTCCGGACGACGTGGCGGTGTACTTCGACGGCGTGGCCGTGCCGCGCAACCCGAGCCACTCGGACGGCTGGGACTACTACCCGGACGCCGGCACCATCACGTTCTTCGGGAGCTACTGCACGGCTCTCGAGACCGGCCAGGTGCAGGACGTGAGCTTCATATTCGGCTGTCCCGGCCCGGTCGTGAACTGAGTCCCGGGGCCCGCGGCCCGGCCCCACAGGAATGGAAGATGGCGGGGAGAGAGGCTCTCGGCGCCAGCTATTGCGAGATGCTCTCCGAGGAGGCGACTCTGCCGTTGTCGTAGGAGAAGCGGATGTAGGCGTCCGAGCTGTTGAAGGTGGAGGTGCGCACGATTGCGTCCGACTGGAGGTTGGAAATCAATTCACTGTCTATCGTCCGGCTGTCTGCGTCCAAGAAGGTGAAGGTTCGCGAAATGGCAGCGCTCCCTTCGTTGCCCACCAGGGCGAAGTACTGCCCACTCTGAACGGCGGTCGTGAGAGCTACCTCCCAGCTCGTCGTCTGGTAGAGAGTCTGGCTGTGTCCTGGCGAGAGCTGGCCCAGGTTGGCTCCTACGTCGCTCACCCGGTAGTAGCCGGACAGTGGATTACCTCCGCCCGAAGGCTCGTATGTTCCAGTCACCCGGATGCGGGCGATGGGCCTGTAGAGCTGCGACCACTCTACCTGTGAGCCGTTGTAGTAGAAACGGATCCAGTCGTCCGTGGAGTAGGCGAAGCTCAGGACCGCCAGACCTGTGTCCTCCAGATCCAGGACTAGCTGGGATATCTGCTGATCGAAGGCGTCGTAGAAGGTGAAGGTCCTCGAGACCGCGGCGCTCGACTCGCCCCCAACGAGGGCGAAGTAGTCTCCGCCCTTGAGGATGGAGGTGAGGTCTGCCGTCCAGTTGATCGCCTCGTAGAGAGAGAGGTTGGTCCCGCTCGAGACGGTCTGCAGTGACACCCCCAGGTCGCTCACGCGCGCCCAGCCGGTGAGGTCGTTCCCGCCGCCGCTCGTCGTGAGACCCTGAACGTGGATCCTGGCTATGCCGTTCACCTGGCAGGTGGAGTTCAAGATTCCGAAACAAGGATTTCCGCCAGAGCAGTCCTGATGGTCGTCGCAGGGGCCGCCAAGGCCCGAGATTCCGGCACAGTAGCCCTGAATACAGGTGCCAACGCAGCTTCCATTTGTCGAGCAGGGCTGGCCGTCCTTGAGCAGGCAGCGGCCCGACTCGCAGGAGTGGTTGGGCTGGCAGTCGTCGTTGTCCGACGGGTCGCAGTCGCCTCCCGTGGAGCTGGGGGGCAAGCAGACGTAACCGATACAGGTGCTCATACACTGAGCGTTGGAGCTGCAGCTCCTCCCGTCCTCCAGCAGACATATCCCGCCCGAGCACTGGTTGCCCGGCGCACAGTCGGCGTTGCCGTCCGCCACGTCGCAGGCCCCGAGGGTGCCAGAGACAGCCGTGCAGAGCCCACCGATGCACACGTTCAAGCACTCGCTGTTCTTGCTGCAGCTCTGCCCGTTCTGTAGGAGACACTGGTTGCCCGAGCAGGTATGTCCCGAGAGGCAGTCTCCGCTGCTGTCGCAGAAGTCGTTCGTGCCCACCCTGGGCCCACAGATGCCGGAAATACAGGTGTTCAGGCACTGGTTGTCGTCCGTGCAGCCAGGCTGCCCGTCAGTGAGCAGGCAGAGCCCAGAGGAGCACGTGCGGCCGGTCTGGCAGTCCGCTGCTCCGTCCGGGGTGTCGCAGGGGCCGCGGGTCCCGGAGCGGTCGGCGCAGACGAGGGCGATGCACACGTTCACGCACTGGCCATTCGCGGTGCAGGTTTGGCCGTTCGTCCGCAGGCAGACCCCAGAGACGCAGGAGTGTCCCGAAACGCAGTCCCCGTCCTGACCAAGGTCGCAGGCGCCGCCCGTGCTGGATGGGGCCCGGCAGTAGCCCGAGATGCACACGTCGCCTCCGGTGCAGACGCTGTTGTCCGAGCAGGCCAGAGCGGTCTCGCAGACGCCGCTATTGCAGTTCAGGGCAGCCTCGCAGTCGTCGTCGTCTCCGCCGCCGGCGGCGTCGCAAGGGCCATTAGCCCCGGACAGTGGCGCGCAGACGAGCGAGATGCAGCTTCCTGCGCACTCCTCGTTCTGCTGGCAGGTCTGACCATCAGCGCGGAGACATGCACCGCCAGAGCATTCGAGGGAGGGCGCGCAGTCCTCGTCGTCATCTGGATCGCAGCTGCCCTGGAATGCGGACTTGGGGCGGCAGAAACCACCCAGGCATGTACTGGGGATGCACTCGGAGTTCTCCTCGCAAGGTGTCAGGACCTCTGATCCACAGACTCCTTCGTCGCAGAAGCCATCCATGGAACCTTCGGGTGAACCCTCGCGATCACAGATGGTGTTCTTCGGAGCCTTCTGGTAAGCGCAGGTGGGGGGGGTAGTGGGCAGGCAGACGCCGTTTACCAGGCAGCCACCCGCCTCGTCGGGGCAGCTCACCCCTTCGCAGGGGTCCTGCTCCAGACAGTTCACTGTGCATCCAGGGCAGGGCACATCCGTGTATGGGTAATCGCAGATCGACTCCTCCTGTTCAATTCCCGTGGCGGAGCAGGTTCCCACTGCCGCGAAGACCCGGATCCACTGGTCGTCCTCTGAGCACTCCCGTAGCGGCGGGTCGTCACACAAGAGCGGGGAGTAGAAGCACTGACCCTCGAGGCAGGAGGCGTCAGTGGACACCTCGCATGCCGCTGGAGAGTCGCACTCGGCGTTGGCGGAGCACTCGGCTCCCACTACGGGGATGCAGAGCCCTGCCTCGCACCGGAACGCCAGGGTGGGACAGTCCGTGGATACGGTGCAGCGCTGAAAGCAGAGCCCGACCTCCTCGGCGCATCCCATGTCGGGCGGGCAGTCCTCGTCCTGGGAGCAGCGAATTTGGCTCGGAGGCTCGAAGCTGGTGAGACAGCCAGCCTGGAGGATTGCCATCATGGTGAAGGCAAGGGCCGAGAGTGCTCCGAGGGGCCGAGGCAGCCCGGGTATGCAGTCCGCTCGTGACCAGCGGCCATTCATGCGTCTGCCTGAAAGGGCATGGGTTGGTTGGATCATTGCTTCTCCTGATTGGAATAGTGATCATCACCTCAACGCAGCCCTGGGTCAAGGCCGAGACCACATCGAAGAGCTGTGCGCTGGATATTGACAGGGGCCGCCCGGCCTGCCAGAAGGTCCGCCATGAAGGAGACCAAGACCGGGAAGAATCGTGACGCAGCAAGGCGGGGGAAGGGCTCTGGAGCAACCACGGCCGCCAGGCGCTGGAAGCTGAACCCCTTTGTCAGGAAGTGGCTCAAGAGCCCTTGTCTCGGCGAGGACCCATGGGGAGAGGAGGAGGTGGCGAGGACTGGCTGGGACTGGGAGGACTGGTTCCCCAGGGCAGCCGCCAGGGGACAGATCCTGCGGCTCCCAGGGGTCTGGGTGGACCGGGCCCTGCTCACCGAGCGGTTCGCCTGCGTCTCCGATCGGTGCCTCCCGCGGCCCGGGCGGGGGCCCTACAGGTGCTGCTGTGCGGACCTGGGCTGCGTGCTCTCCCACGGCGAGGCCCGGCGGCTCAGGCCGCACACGGCAAAGCTCTGGGAGCACCTCCTCGGGCGTGACAGGCGCCTGCTTCAGCACTGTCACAAGCCTGGTGAGGGGGACAGACCCTTCTGGCTGGACGAGTCCGGAGAGTTTCTCTCGCGCCCTGGCGAGCGCTGCGTGTTCTCCAGCATCGACCTCAAGGGCAGGATCCGCTGCGAGCTCTTCTCTTATGCCAGGAAGCAGGGGCTGGACCGTCACGAAATCCAGCCCGTGCCTTGCAGCATGTTCCCCCTGGTGCTGCTGGACATGTGCGACGGCAGCCTCGTGCTCTCGGTCATGAACCGGCAGACCTATCGCTACATCCCCACCTGGCATCCGAAGCGCTTTCCCTGCCTGTCGGATCCGTCCCTGCCGTATCTCACCGAGACCCTGGCCGGAGATCTCGATTATTTCTTTGGCGATGGTTTCGCAGCCGAGCTTGGGAGCCTGAGGAAGGCTGGATATGGTCTGCCGGGGTAGGTGGCCCGTTTGTCGAGCTTCTGTGGCCTGGTGCAGGCTGGTCGGCCGTCTCGTGCCGTCGGTATTCCAATCGCTCCAGCTATTCCTAGCCAGGGAGCAATGACGTAAACTTGCCCCTGAGCTCTCATCCAAGAGGAGGTATGCAAATGAAGGCCTGCCAGCTCAGGTCTCGGGACTCGAGGTGGGCGCGAGTGGAGACACGCCGGGCTCCGTGGCGCCTAGTCCTTTGCGGCGCCCTTGGAGTGGCCCTCGCTGCCTGCCCTGGCAAGAAAGAGCTGCCCAAGGGCTTTCCGAACCAGCCGGGAGGCAACCCGCTGGTGCCGGAGATAGCCCTCCTTCCCTTCCCGTCAGACTTCTACCTGGAGCCGGATCCTGCGACGCCCACGGGCCGGCGGGTCGTGCTGCCCGAGGAGGCCCTGCCGAACCAGGTCCCCGCGGCGATCTTCGGAGGGGCCGATGGCTTCAGCATGTCACCGGCCATCGTGGCATGGCTGCCCGGGGGCATTGATCCAGCGTCGCTTCCGGACCCGCTCGACGAGGGCGCCTCCCTCGAGGACGAGAGCCCTGTCTGGCTGGTGCGCACGAGCACGGGGGAGCGGGTGCCCGTGCTGGCTGAGCTCGACCAGAACACCGAGGACGTGCTGCAGCAGACCCTGATTCTGAGGCCCCATGTGAAGCTCGAGCCCAACGAGGGCTACGTCGTGATCCTGAGGAGCTCTTTGAGGGACCGGGCGGGTCGAGCCCATGAGCCGGGCGCCGCCTTCCTGGCCCTGAGGGACGGCAGGGCCACGGGCGATCCTGCCGTTGAGAAGCTCCGCCCCGGCTTCGTTCTGGTCACCGTTGCCATCGCGGCCCAGGGCATCTCGCCGGAGGAGGTCGTCCTCGCCTGGAGCTTCCACACCCGTTCCGAGGAGAACGTGGTGCAGCCCCTTTTGCGGATGCAGGAGATCGTCTGGAGCCAGCCCGCGGCGGACTACACCATCGTCACCGACGGCTTGGACGACAGCGGCGAGAACCGCATCCTCGACGGGGTCTTTCAGGCGCCGAGCTTCCGGAACGCCGAGGGGCTCATAGAGCTGGACGGGGATGGGGAGCCAATCCTGCAGGGCACCGAGGAGGCCGAGCTCATGGTCGTCATTCCCACCTCGGTGGAGGAGACGCGGCCCGTCATGCTCTATGGGCACGGCTTCTTCTCGAGCTATGACGAGGCGAGCTGGGGCGCTCCAAACAAGCTCTGCCGGGAGAAACGTCTCACTGCGGTGTCCACGAACTTCGGCTTCAACCTGTCCGACTCGGGCATGCAGATCATGATCATGTCCCAGAGGCAGGATCTGATGGACCGCCTGGTGGCCCACCACCTCCAGAAGATCGTCAACTTCACGGCCCTGGCCAAGCTCACCCGAGATCGCCTCAGCCAGGACATCACCGGGGACGTGGGGGGCGTGGGGTTTCACCCGCTGGACGGCCAGAACGTGCACTACGCGGGGATCTCCAACGGAGGGACCTTTGGATACGTCGTGGCCAGCACCTCTCCGGCCATCACCAGGGCGGCGCTCATCGTGGGGGGCGGAGGGCTGACCCACTTCCTACAACGCGCCGTCAACTGGCATAGCTACCAGCCGCTCTTCGACGGGGTCTGGGACGAGCCCCTGGAGATGCAGCTCGTCTTGACTCTCATGCAGATAGCGCTCGACCCCATCGACTCCATCAACTACGCCCACCGTCTCGCCACGAACCGCTTCCCTGGCCTGCCGGACCTCAAGGCCTCGGTGCACATGGCGGTGAACGACAGCCAGGTACGAAACCTCCTGACGGAGTGGATCGTACGGAGCGCCGGCGTCCCCCTCGTGGTTCCGAGCCCCAAGGCCGTCTGGGGCCTGGAAACGGTGGATGCATCGGCTCTGGATGGGAGCGCCTTGCCAGTGGTCTTCCAGGTCTATGACGAGCACGTGGAGGCCCCTCCTCTCGGAAACGTGCCCCCAGAGGAGGACAACGGCACCCACGGCTCCTGTCCGAAGCAGCCATCCTTGCAGGAGCACTGGTACCAGATCCTGGCTAATGGCCGCTTTGCCCACGTCTGCGACGGGGCCTGCGATCCCAACTGATGCTCATGCCATGATCGACCTGGACTTCGACAGACAGCACCTGTGGCACCCCTACACCTCGCTTGCGGCGCCGCTGACCACCTATCCCGTGGTCCGGGCAGACGGGGTGCGCCTCAAGCTCGAGGACGGGCGCGTCCTGGTGGACGGCATGGCCTCCTGGTGGTGCGCGATCCATGGCTACAACCACCCGCGGCTGAACGAGGCGGCTCGCAGGCAGCTCGACGCCATGAGCCACGTGATGTTCGGGGGCCTCACCCACGCCCCCGCGGTGGAGCTGGGCCGCCGCCTTGTCGGGATGACCCCATCCCCCCTGACTCGGGTGTTCTTTGCCGACTCGGGGTCGGTGGCGGTGGAGGTGGCCCTGAAGATGGCCCTGCAGCACTGGGTGGCGCGGGGAAGGCCAAACCGGCGGAGGTTTCTGACCATCCGAGGCGGCTACCATGGCGACACCTTTGGCGCCATGTCGGTGTGCGATCCAGTGAGCGGCATGCACAATCGCTTCGCCGGCATCCTGCCGCAGCACTTGTTTGCGCCAAGGCCGTGCTGCAGCTTCTCTGGACCCTGGGATCCAGCGGATCTGAGGCCCATGGAGGAGCTCGCCAGGGCGCACAGCGAGGAGCTCGCCGCGGTCATCCTGGAGCCCATCGTGCAGGGCGCCGGAGGCATGTGGTTCTACCACCCCGAGTACCTCGCCGGCGTTCGCGCGCTCTGCGACGAGCTCGGCCTGCTGCTCATCGCCGACGAGATCGCCACCGGCTTTGGCCGCACGGGCAGGCTCTTCGCCTGCGAGCACGCAGGGGTGAGCCCCGACATCATGTGCCTCGGCAAGGCCCTGACTGGAGGTTACCTCACCTTGTCGGCGACCCTCTGCACCGACTCGGTGGCCGAGGGCATCGCCGCGGACGGTCAAGGGGTGCTCATGCATGGCCCAACCTTCATGGCCAATCCTCTGGCCTGTGCCGTGGCGGTGGCCTCCCTGGAGCTCCTTGCGGAGTCGGGCTGGCAGGACCGCGTTGCGGCCATCGAGGCCCAGCTCGGCGCGGAGCTCGCTACACTTGTGGGTCACCCTGCAGTGGCGGATGTGCGCGTTCTCGGCGCAATTGGAGTGGTGGAGCGGCGCGAGCCCGTGGACCTTGCCGACATCCAGAGGCGCTTCGTGGCGCGGGGCGTGTGGATCCGGCCCTTCGGGCGCCTCGTATACCTGATGCCCCCATATGTGATCGCGCCAGAGGATCTGTCGCTGCTCACTGCGGCCGTCATCGAGGAGATAGGGTGAGGGAGAAGGGCTCTGGTCGGGTGGGGCTGAGCTAGGTACTCCCTTCCTCGGGCTGCTTCTCGGCTCGTGAGTCCGCGCTGCGGCCGCCAGGCCAGTACCAGGTCCGGTGGCCGATGATCCTGAGCAGCGCCGGGACGAGCAGCATCCTCACCAGGGTGGCGTCGAGCGCGACGGCCAAGGCCAAGGCAAAGCCCATCTCCTTCATCGGGAGCACCGTGCCGCTGATGAAGGCGGCAAAGGTGATGACCATGATCAGGGCGGCGTTCGTGATGATACCGCCTGTCTTCGAGAGCCCCTCGTGGATGGACTCGCGATGGGCGGCCTCCAGCTCCTCGCGGGTACGGGCCCCCGCGCTCCTCTTTCGCCACTCCTCTTGAATCCGGGTCATGAGGAAGACCTCGTAGTCCATGGACACTCCGAACACTACGCCGAAGAGGAGGATCGGGGTGGCCACCGATAGGGCCCCCGGGGGCGGGCCGGTGGCGCCGATCAGAAAGAGACCGTGACCGTGCTGGAAGACCAGCACCAGGATGCCGAAGGTCGTGAAGAGGGAAAGGGCGTTCAGAAGGAGGGCCTTGGCTGGGATCACCAGTGATCTAAAGAAGAACGCCATGAATACAAAGGCGCAGATCGCCAGCGTCGGGAACATGACAGGGATGGCATCGATGATGCCCTCCTTGGTCTCGTAGAAGGTGGCCTGGTTCCCACCCACGTAGGCGCGCATCTCGGGGTGGCTGGCGAAGAGCTGCGGGAGCTCCCTGCGGAGGCGCTCAACGATCCGGTTGAGCGAGTCGTCCGAGCTGTCCTTGCCGTAGATGTCGATAGAGACTCTCCTCTGGTCCCTCGACAGGAAGCGGCCGGCGAAGCCATAGCCGAAACCGAGCAGCGGGAAGAGCTGCGTCATCATGTCCGCGCTTCGGACCACGTGGACCTCGGGCCACTTCCGTATCTTGGCCAGCACTCCGAGCAGATGAGCGCGCCGCCGCTCGTCCTTCCAGGTGCCTTCCCCCTTGATCTCCACGAGCACGGTGATCCTGTAGAGCTCCTCCTCCCCGATGACGTTCACGAGGCGCTCCATTCCCTGCCTGGACTCGAGCGCCATCGGGATGGCCTCGTGCCGCGGATTGCGCACCCGCAGCGAGAAGAGGTGTGGGCCGAGGAGACCGACCACCACGAGGCCGACCAGGAGGAGGATCAGGTAGCGGCGGATGACGCCGGCGCTCCAGCGCTCCCAGAAGCGGTCCACCGCCCTGTGGCTCGCCTTGAACCATCGCCAGCGGGGCCAGGACATCGTGGGGTGCCAGATGGAGAGGAGCACTGGGAGCAGAGTGAGGGTCGTCGCCAGGGTGAAGAGCACCACGAGGATTCCAGCCAGCCCTACCGACTGCGGCAGGCGAAGGGCCGGGATGAGGAGCCCCCCGAAGCCCATCATCACGATGATGCCCGAGCCGAGGATCGCTTTTCCGGCGGTGAGCGAGGCCTTGATGATGGCCTCGTTGGGCTCGCGTCCGCCCTCCCGCTCCTCCCTGAAGCGGGATACGTATAGTAGCGCGTAGTCCAGCCCGAGGCCCAGGCCAGTCATTGACGCCACTACGGAGGCATACATGGAGAGCTCGACCCTGTGGGCGACGAGGTAGACCACGCTGAGGCTACCCGACACCGCCAGGGCTGCGGTCATGAGTGGAAGGAGGGCAGCGCTGGCGCTGCGGAACATCCAGATGAGCAGAAAGAGGCTCGTGAAGGCGACGATGATCTCGGCGCGTTGGCTGTCCTGACGGATGAGCCGGCCGATGTCCACGTCTATTGCCGGTGGACCTGAGACGAGGACCTCCAGGCCTCCGAGGTCTGCGCCGAGGGCGCGGATGCTTCTTCGGATTGTTTGAACGCATCGGCTCGCCGCGTGGTAGTCGTTCAGCGCGACCTCCATCTCTATCAGCGTCACCTGGGTGTGTCCCGCCTTGGACACGAAGAGGTCCCTGACAGGGAGATCTTCGTAGGCGGTGAGGGCCTTGATGCATGGCAAGGGTCGGAGGGCCTTGTGAACCTCGCGCGTGGCCGTCTCGAAGGGGGGTGCGTCGAACTGGACCTTCGGGTCGTGGAAGGTCATCAGAGCGAGGAACTGGGACTGCTTCGCAAAGTCTCTCGCAGTGGAGATGTTGACGAAGGTGGACTGGGCCGAAGGGTTGGTGAGTACGACGGTGAGCAGCTTCCTGTTGACATTCAGGAACGCGTACAGAAAGAGCGGCGCTGGCAGGAGCCAGCAGAGGATCACGATCCTTCGCCGCCGAAGCACGAGGCGGGTGAGATGCTCTAGGAGTAGATCGAGCATTGCAGCGTGTTGGAATCCTCCGTCGAGCCTTGGCACAGGGGTGAAACTACCTGCTATGCAGCCTCCTAGGTGGGCCGGATGGGCAACAGGATGTCATGTCGCTCACCTAAGGGCCCTGTGAAGGGGCGCGCCGCAGTTTAGCACAGGGATCGAGCTGCATCACAGCCCGAAGCCTTGGTTGCGAATCTGGTTGGAGGACCGCCCTGCACCCGTCTGCAGCTGCGAGCCCCGGCCGGCATCGAGAGCCCAAAACAAGTTCTTGATCTGCAGCTTTGCTTGGTGTAGCGTCCAATTTCAAGTGGTTTTCCCCGGCACACCAAAGACCGGGGGCCTTGAGTCGAGCGAGCATTCCATCCTCCTAGGTCACATCACGCAACTAGATGGATCCCGTAATTTTTTGCAGGCGCTTGGCGTCTAATGCTCAGGACGCCGGTGGCTCGAGGGCACCAACGAAAGGGACCAGTGCGCCCCATAGGTGCCATGGTCGTACTCATTCGAATAGTGTGTCACCCCCTCCTCGCGGTGGGGCACGCCGGTCTGCCTTTTTCCCGAGAGGCAGACACGGCTCACTTTGTGGAACTCGGGATGGAGTGCGGAGAAGATGAAGATTTATCTCGGTAACATGCCCTTCACGATGTCTGAGGACGAAATCCGGACCCTCTTCGAGGAGTTCGGCCCGGTGGACTCGGTGTCTGTCATCACGGATCGTGAGACCGGGCGCCCAAGGGGCTTTGCCTTCGTCGAGATGAGCGACGACAACGCCGCTCGCAGCGCCATGGAAGCCCTCGACAACAAGATGGTCGGTGGGCGGACCCTGAAGGTGAACGAGGCACGTCCTCGCCAGGCTGGCGGCGGCGGTGGTGGCGGTGGCGGCAGGGGTGGTCGCCGGGGCGGCGGCGGTGGAGGCGGCTATGGCGGCGGCGGCGGTGGAGGCGGCTATGGCGGCGGCGGTGGAGGCGGCTATGGCGGCGGCGGCAGCGGCGGAAGTGGAAGTGGTGGCGGTGGCGGCGGCGGGTACCGGGACCGGGACCGGGATCGGGACCGCGACCGCGATCGCGATCGCGATCGGGACCGCGACCGCTGGTAGGGCCGACCCATCCGAGGGCCTAGGGTTGGGGGGCGCCAG
>JAVEWA010000395.1:0-6510 GCA_034004785.1 Polyangia bacterium | reverse complement strand
GGTTCGAGAGTGAAGCCCAGGCTGGGCGCGGCGCGCTGCCCCTTCGAACGCGGCCGGCCCGGGGTGGGGAGGGCCGCCTTCCCTGGATAATCGGAGGGAGCCTTGGGGAGAATGGCCCTGGGGTCGGTGTCGCCGCCGTCATCAGGCGTCCCCCTCCCGTGCGCGGCGTGATCGAGGTGCGCGGGCAGGAGATTCTCCGGTGTGGCCTCCTCCGGAAAGTCCCCCTCGTCCTCGACAGTCTCCAGGTCTTCGATGTCGAGCACGTTGGTGTTTCCAGGCCTGGCCGGAGGGCTCGTGGGTGTTCTCTCGGAGACGGCCGAGAGGAGCCCGTCCACGAGATCGTCCACTGTCTGTGGGCGATCGCCGGGGCGCTCCGACAGGGCCGCTCGGAGGGCCTCTCGTGCCTGCCCAGGGAGCCTCTCGAGGGCGTCTCCGATCCGGTCTGCCTGGCCAGGGAAGGGGATCCCGACGAGGAGCTCGAAGCCCATCACCGCCAGGGAGAAGATGTCTGCCCTGTGATCTATGGCGTCCCCGGTCTGCAGCTCCGGCGCAAGGTACCTGGTAGGCAGCCGCCTGTGGCGGTGTCCCGACAGATAGGCCCTGGAGTCGAGCGCGAGGGCCAGGCCGAAGTCCGTTATCACCAGGCCCGCCGGCAGGATCAGGACGTTCTCGGGCTTCAGACCTCCGTGTACCCGATCCGGGTGCGCGTAGGTCAGGGCCTCGCCCATCTGGGCGAGGAGGGCTCCCACCTCGTTTCGAGGAGAGGCGATGCCCTGAGGCAGGCGGCCGGCAAGGACCTCCGCCAGGGAGCGGCCCACGATCATCTGTTGGACGATGGCGAAGCGGCCGGAGAGGGGCGCGACCTCGTACACCCTCACGATGTTCTCGTGCTGGAGATCCCGGGCCGGCTCCATCCACTCCTGAAAGCGCCGCAGGCTGGCGCGGTTCGGAAAGTACTCGGGCAGCACTATCTTCAGCGCGACCTGTACGTCGGTGTCGCGATCCAGGGCCGAGTACACCACGCCCACTGGACCTTCGCCTATGACCTGGTCCACCTCATAGCGCTCGAGAATGACGTCGCCGGGCTTGTAGAGGAGACCGGACGGGGTGGAGACCTCGCCTCCGCCCGGCATGACCGCGACCCCGGGGCGCAGATCGAACTGCCCGGATATCTCGGCGGCGCGCTCCGTCTTCATGCCTCCCCTGAAGGGGTCCGTGCCGCCCGGGGCATGGGCAGGGATGCCTGGGTTGGTCAGATCGTATCCGCAACTCCCACAGATTGGGAACTCCTCGGGAACTCTGGCTCCGCAGCGTGGGCACTGCAAGGTTGGCGTTCTCCAGATACTGGCCACGGACAATACCATCCCCGATCCAGGATGGCAAAGCTGCATGAGCACGAGCAGAGCCTGCCAGAGGGAGGGGATCCTGTGCTAAAATCGAGCGGCGAGCGGCCTTCGGCTCCGAGTCACGGCGCTGCTCCTGGTGGGCTACTTGCGGGCGGGGATCCCTCCCGCCTCCCGGAGGAAGAGGTATATGTCGCGCAAAAGACTCATCCTCGCGCTCCTGGCTCTCGGAGCCTTCATTGGCCCCGGGTGCGGCCCCAAAAGCAGCCCTGGAAAGGGCGGGCCAGGGGATCCCTGCGACGGCCCTGGTGATTGCAGGGACGATCTCATCTGTACCCCCGAGGGGGTCTGCGCGCTTCCTGAGCCGGACGGGGGAGGGCAGGGGGATGGGGGACAGAACGGGGACGGCGGCGGTCTGGACGGCGGCCAACCCGACGGCGGCGGCGGCAGCGACGCCAGGCCCGATGGGGGCGGCGCCTGCCCTGACGGACGCGACTACTGTGGCACGGGGTCCCTGTGCTGCGACGCAGACCAGGTCTGTCTCGGCGGTCAGTGCGTGCAGGACCAGGGCCCCTGTCTTCGCGACGAGGACTGCCAGGAGGACAGCTACTGCCACGCTGGCCAGTGCTGGCCCTACGGCACCGGCCCGAGGGGCGAGCTCAACCCGGCCTGCACCCAGCTCTCGGTGGCCGGGCTCTTCCAGCCGGGGATCCAGTGCGAATGGCTGGGCCCGCCTCCGGGCGATCCCTACCCAGGCCACGTGAGGGTGCTCTCGGCGCCCATGGTGGTGGACTTCGACTTCGACGGGGATGCCACCCTAATTGAACCGTCCATCGTGGTCATGACCTACAACGGCGACGACGGCTCCTCTGGCTGCGATGGCGGAGCCTTCGGCGTGATCCGGGTGCTGGACGGCGCAAGCTGCGCTCAGCTCTACAACGTCGGCACCTGGCTGAACGGGTGCAACTCGCCCGCCATCGCGGACCTCGACCTGGACGGCCGGCCCGAGATCATCGCTCACGACTGCTACGGCGGCATCGAGGCCTTTGCCTACGACGACTCTTCCGATCAGTTCGTGTCCCACTGCTCGGGCCCTCTCACCTTCGCCGCGCAGGCGAGCGGCTGGTCCGCGCCGTCGGTCTTCGATCTGGACGACGACAGCGCGCCCGAGATCCTCTCCGGCGGCATCGTCTATGACTCGGCCTGCAACCTGCTCGACCAGAGCCTCGGCCTGACCGGGCACATGTACTCGGGGGCTGGCTACCCCGTGGCCGCGGATCTGGACGGGGAGCTGGACAGCGAAGGCAAGCCCCACGTGGAGATGGCGACGGGCTCGGAGCTATACCGCTTCGACCGGACGAGCAGGACCTGGCAGGCCCTGTGGACCGGAGGCGCGCTACAGGGCTACATGGCCGTGGCCGACTTCGGCACCTATGGGAGCGATCCTAGCCAGGACGACAGGCTCACCCTCGACGGCATCGCCGAGATCGTGATCATAAGGGCCCCGAGCGTGTACATCACCACCATGGAGGGGCGGATCATCTTCGGCCCGGTGGCGATGCCCTCGGGAGGCGGGGGCGGCCCGCCCACCGTCGGGGACTTCGACGGGGACGGCCTCGCCGAGGTCGCTGCAGCGGGCTCGGACTCGATAGCAGTCTTCGACCCGGACTGCTGGGGCCTTCCGGACATGAACCGCTGCTCCACCCTTCGCACAGGCGGGATCCTCTGGTGGCAGCCCTCCCAGGATCACTCCTCCAACCGCACCGGGGTGTCGCTCTTCGACTTCGAGGGGGACGGCCGGGTGGAGGTGATCTACGCCGACGAGGTCTTCACCAGGGTCTATGACGGCCAGAGCGGAGAGGTGCTCTTCTCGCAGTGGCACTCCTCCTGCACCTGGAACGAGTATCCCATCGTGGCAGACGTGGATGGCGACTTCAACGCCGAGCTGGTGGTCCCGTCCAACTCCAACTGCAACATCACTCCCACCACCGCAGGGGGGCTCTCCTATCCCACCGGGCCCAACGGCTGGCCCATGGACCCCCTCTTCAAGGGGCTCCGCTGCGAGACCGCGGCCGACTGTCTCTCGGGCCTGTGCGACGCCGGGTACTGCCGCTGCCAGACCGACGGCGACTGCTCCACCCAGGGGACGGGCTCAGGGTTTCTCTGCGCGCCTCCCGCGGCTGGTACTCCGGGAGCTGGAAACACCTGCCGGGCCGAGTGGCGCGGGCAGTACGACGGCCTCAGGGTCTACTCCGACTCGCTGGACCGCTGGGTTGCCTCCCGGACCATTTGGAGCCAGCACGCCTATAGCGTGAGCCACATCGAGGAGGATGGCACCGTGCTCAGGACCTCCCTCTGGGAGCAGAACTGGACCGTGCCTGGCTTGAATAACTTCCGCATGAACGTGCAGGGCTCCACCATGGCTTCGTCTTCGCCAGATCTAACCGGGGGGCAGGGCCTAAAGGCCTCCTGCAACTCCGCTGGCGACGCGATCCTCCAGATCCGCGTCTGCAACCGCGGCACCCAGCCGGTGGGCGCGGGCGTGCCCGTGACCTTCTACGTGGGTCCTGCCTCCTCTGGGCAGGTGATTTGCACAGTGCCCACGGCCGGCGTCATCGTGCCCGGAGACTGCGAGCTCGTGACCTGCACCTGGACCGACCCTCCGGGCATGGGCGCGTCGGTGGACGTCACCGTGGTGGTGGACGACGACGGCACGGGCGCCGGCCAGAACAACGAGTGCGTGGAGGGCAACAACACCGCCGTCATTCCGGGGGTTTACTGCCAGATAGTGGGTTAGGTCTCGGTCGATGATCCAGGTTACAGAAGAGATCTCCCTCGACGAGGCAGAGCTCGCGTTCACCTACGTGCGGGCCTCGGGCCCGGGCGGGCAGAACGTGAACAAGGTCTCGAGCGCGGTGCAGCTCCGCTTCGACGTCAGGGGCTCGAGGAGCCTGCCGGAAGCGGTGAAGGACCGGCTTGCGGACCTGGCGGGGCAGCGGCTGACCCGCGAGGGGGTGCTAGTGATAAACGCCAGGGAGCACAGGTCCCAGGAGATGAACCGCCAGGCGGCGATTGGCCGCCTTCTGGCCCTCGTCCGCCAGGCGGCGGAGCTGCCCAGGGAGCGCCGCCCGACGAGGCCCGGCAGGGCCGCCCGGGCCGCCCGGCTGGACGCCAAGAGAATGCGCGGGGAGAGCAAGGCGCGGCGCCGCCCAATCGGGCGGGACGACTACTGACGAGGTGTTCGATGTCGCAGGCGAGCTCAGGTGATGGTGGCCCACTCTACCACTTCTTCTCCGGCAAGGGCGGCGTGGGCAAGACCACCCTGGCAGCGGCCACGGCGGTTCACCTGGCCCGCAAGGGCCTGAGGGTGCTCATCACCTCCACGGATCCGGCCCACTCCCTGTCGGACGTCTTCGAGCAGCAGATCGGCCACCACGGCGCGGATCTGGCGCCTGGCCTGCGGGGCCTGGAGCTGGACTCCAGCGCCCGGTGGGCAGAGGCGACGGTCCTCGCCGAGGAGCCCGAGCTGGCCGCGCCCCGCCGGAGGGGGAGGGTGGAGCGAGCCCTCACGGACGCCATGAAGATGATGGGCGACGCCCCCGGGGTGGACGAGTTCATATCCCTCGAGCTGCTGCTGGAGACCATGACCTCCGACGCCTTCGACACCGTGGTATTCGACACCGCTCCGACTGGCCACACCCTGCGCCTCCTGCTCCTGCCTGAGATGCTCGACGGCTGGCTCGGCCGCGTGCTGACCATCAAGAGCCAGCTCTCGCGCATGGGCCGCGTCTTTCGCAAGCTGCTCCCCCAGGGTCGGGACGGGCAGGACGCGCCGGACATAGGAGAGGGCCTCATGAGCGCCAGGGAGAGGATCTCCAGGGCGCGGGAGCTGATCTCGAACCCGGACCGCACCCTTTTCGCCCTGGTGACCATCCCCGAGGCCATGAGCGTGCTGGAGACCGCCCGCACCATGAAGCAGCTCTCCGAGCATCACATCCCGGTGGGCGCCATCATCGCAAACCAGATCCAGCCCCACTCGGACACCTGTCCACACTGCCGCCTCCGTCGCGAGATCCACGTCAAGGAGCTCGAGCACCTGGTGAGTGTCTCTGGTGGAACCCCTCTGCGGGTCGTGGAGTCGAAGCCGAGGGTGATCCGGGGCGTCGTGGCCCTGGCTGAGCTCGGCAGCGAGCTCTGGCCAGAGGGGAACTGAGCCGGGGCGTGCTGCTCCGGGCCGGCCGGGTGATCGGCCTGCCATGAGTTTGCCGAGACCTCTCGCCCGGGTCCGGTATCCAGAGTATGCTGCCAGGGAGCTGATGGGTCTCTGTCACTGTGAAGAGCCAGGTGACAGGGCCGGCAGGAGGCCGCGACCATGAGAGTGAAGCCTTCGACGCGAGCGAGGCCGCTGACCCTCGTTGCCTCGCTCTGCGTTTTGCTGACCGCTGATGCCGCGCTCGCCGCGCCCCTCACCCTGCTCGGCCAGTGGGAGGGGGGCATGGACTACTTCGCCACAGGTGCCCCCCTCGCGGTGGACGGCCCGGACGCCGACACCACCACGGTGGACACCCTGAGCCAGCCGGCCTCGGTCCAGGTGGGCCCCGCCGACGTGCCCCCCACGGCCCAGGTCGTGGCGGCGTATCTCTACTGGGCCGGGACCATAACTGACCAGGATGACTGCGGGACCACGCAGCACACCGACGACGAGGTCATGCTCACCCTCCCGGGGGCCGCCTCCGCCGCGGCGATCCTCGCGGACCAGTGCCTCTGCATCGCAGGGGCTACCTCCTACGACATCCAGGCCTGTCGAAAGGAGATTACTGCCCTCGTGGCTGCGAGCGGCATGCAGGGGACCTTCACCGTGGACGAGTTCGCGGCGAGGGCCATGAACGGCGCCACGGACAACGCCAGCTTCTCCCTGGTGCTGGTCTTCGAGGAGGCGGACCTGCTGCCGCCCCGGCGCATCGCGCTCTACGACGGCCTGGAGGAGCTCTACGAGGGCTCGGTCAACATGCAGCTCGGGGGCATCGAGGTGGACAACCCCGCCCAGGGGGAGATCACCTGGTACGTGCTGGACGGAGACGTGGGGGGAGTGGGCCCGGAGGAGGTGCGCGAGATGGGGCTGCCTGGGGGCGTGTCGGCCGCGGTGGGGGACATGTTCAACCCGGTG
>JAVEWA010000394.1:0-6515 GCA_034004785.1 Polyangia bacterium | reverse complement strand
GGTCGTTGCCACGTCGCAGCGGTCCAGGTTGACCGTGGCACCGGAGACCAGGAAGATCTGCTGATCCACGGTTCCCCACAGGATGGAGTTCCACAGGTTGGCCACCCCCTGATAGACGCGCAGCGCATAACCGCCTCCCGAGGGCGCCAGGTTGTCGTGGAAGGTGCAGCTCCTTACCACCCAGGCCGCTCCTCCCGAGTTGGACAGGCTGAGCCCGCCGCCTCCCTGGTAGGTTGTCTCGTTGCCCACGAGGAGGCTGTTCTCGAGGTAGAGGGCGCCCTGCTCGACCCGCAGCCCCCCGCCCGTGCCCGCCCTGTTGTCCAAGAACTGGCTCGAGCGCACGGTGAGGGTGCTGCTGACGGCCCAGATGCCTCCTCCGTGCGAGATAGGGACCGCGGTGGCCTGGTTGCCCTCGATGCTCACGGCGTCGAGGACCGCCACCGCGCCATTTTGCATAAAGATGCCCCCGCCGCCGTCCTCGGAGGTGTTTCCCGCCACTACGACGTCCTGCAAGGTGAGCTGGCCGCCTCTCGCCCAGATCCCCCCTCCCCCGTCGGCGGCAAAGTTCCCCTCGATCCTGCCGTGCCTGATGGTGAGCGATCCGCCGTCGAGAGCCACCCCGCCGCCCTGGGTGCCTCCATTGTTGGCTCCCGTGATGGTCACCCCGTCCACGAGAGTATTCAGGAAGCCATTCACCCTCACAACCGTGCGCACAGCCTGGGTAGGCTGAGTTGCGCTGCTCGCGTGCAGGATCACCTGGCTCGCGATCCAGTCCCTCTGCCCGCGGCTCGTCTCCACCCCCGTGAAGCCTCCGTAGAGCGAGATGTCGGCTCGCAGCTCGAAGGAGTTCCCACTGCTCCCCTCGAAGGCGTAGTAGGTGCCAGCGGCCAGCCAGAGCTCGCAGGGCGCTCGCGGGTAGGCCGCCTGAAGGGCGCTCCGAAGGTTCACCTGGGCGTTTGCCCAGCTGTCGCCGCTCCGGTTCCCTGTGGCGCTCGAGGCGTTCACGTACACCACGCAGTAGCAATCGCTCGGCTGGGACTCGCATGCGTAGTACGGCTCCACCGAGCACGAGGAGCTGCACCCGTCTCCGGACGAGAGGTTCCCGTCGTCGCAGACCTCTCCGCCGAGCAGCAGCCCGTCCCCGCAAATTGGTGTGCAGCTCTGCGGCTCCATCTGGTCACAGATCCACCCCTCCTCCACCTCGCAGCTCGGGCTGCAGCCGTCCCCACTCGCCGAGTTGCCGTCGTCGCAGGGCTCTCCTCCCAGCAAGAGCCCGTCGCCGCAGATGGGGCTGCAGACGGTGGGCTCCCCTCCGTCGCAGGTCCAGCCCGCCTCCACATCGCAGCTGGGGCTGCAACCGTCCCCGCTCGCCGTGTCGCCGTCGTCGCAGACCTCGCCCGAGTCCAAAAGGGCATTGCCACAGGTGGGAGCGCAGACGCTAGGCTCGCCGTCGCAGGCCCAGCCCGGCTCCTTTAGGCAATCCGGGCCGCAGCCGTCTCCCTCCTCCTGGTTGCCGTCGTCGCAGACCTCCACCCCGGCGGCGATCAGCCCGTCCCCGCACACCGTCTGGCAGAGGCTCGGCTCTCCGAGGCAGACCCAGCCATGCTCGATCTGGCAGCGCTCGTCGCAGCCGTCCCCAGGGATGGAGGACCCGTCGTCGCAGAGCTCCCCGGTGTCGATCACGGAGTTGCCGCAGGAGTGGCAGCCCGTGATGATCAACCTGCACGAGTCGCTGCAGGCCAGCTCTCCGAACTCGGCGCCCTCCACCTCCGTCTTGCAGCTGCGGTCGCCGAAGTCGGTCCCATCGCACATCTCAAGGGGATCGAGCACCCCGTTGCCGCAGCCCGGCGGGATGCCGTTGTTGTTGTTGCCATTGCCCCCGCCTGGGCCGGAGAAGGAGACCACGCAGCCCGCGAGGAGCCCCGCGGCCAGCAAGAGGGCCAGGCCAGAGGCCACTTGGGCCAGGCCAGAGGCCACTTGGGCCAGGCCAGAGGCCACTTGGGCCAGGCCAGAGGCCAAGAGCCGCATGGATACTGAGCCTGGGCTAGCTCGGAGTTCCTTGATCATCACCACTCCAGGGCCTACCGCCCAAGACCTTGGCCGGGACGAAATACCGTTCAAGGGTAACAGAGCCCCGGCCAGGCTGCAAAGAGACGACACACCCCGCCTTCCATCCGCCCCCGCTACCTGAGCAGCCCCGCCAGCTCACGCAGGGCCTGGTCCGCCAACGCCTCCCCCGCGCTGCCCATGGCCGCCCACCAGGTGACCCGGACCTTCACGTAGTGGCTCTTGTGTCCTGTCAGATAGACCCGCGAGGCCACGGACAGGCCGCGGTTGCGATAGGTATAGCCGCCCCTGAGGAAGACGCGGCCGGACATGACCTCGCGCACGCGCTGGCCCGAGACGAGGCCGGTGTAGTGGCCCGCCCTGACCGCGGCCTGGATGTCCCCCTCCACCTGGACAAAGTGCCGCTTGAGCTCGGGGGCATCGGCGCCGTCTGGGATGCTCGCATGGCCAAGGGTGTAGACGAAGAGATCCAGCCACAGATCCGCGTTGTTCTGGTAGCGGAGACCATAGCCCAGATCTGGCCTGCCGAAGCGCTGCACCCCGCGAAAGGCGAGGCCCCCGAGGGTGCGCGGAAAGACGATGCCCACCGCCGGGTCGGAGTGGGCCGGGGGCCCCTGCACCGGCTGCCAGTGACGCGGGGGCGGCTCTGGCCGCGGGGGCTGCGGCGCTTGGGATCCCCCGCCATCCTCGGCAGCGGCGGCGGCCTCGGCGCTTGCCATGCGTGGCGAAGTGGCGGCGGGCGGACCGCAGGCGGAGAGGCAGAAGGCCAGGCCCATGGCTGGCAGTGACACTCTTGGCCAGCTTCTCCAGATCACGAACACTTTCGAAAGACAGGATGACCTCACGTCTCCCTCCAACCAGGTGTGAGCCCTGGGAAGCCGCTCAATCTTCCCAGATCCAGGCCCAGCAAACAAGACGAGCTCTCTCCCCCTGCTTCTACCTCTGCCTCCTTGCCACGAGCCATTCGAAGCGGCTATATGAGGTCCTTCGGGGCGCTTTTTTCCTCGGCAGGTCTTCCCTGGCTCTGACGCGCCCCGAGAAGAGAGGGCCTGGCAATGGACTCGATCTTCCTGGCGCGGCTGCAGTTCGCCCTGACGGTGTCCTTCCACTACATCTTCCCGCCCCTGTCCATGGGGCTCGGGCTGCTGCTGGTCTTCATGGAGGGGCTCTGGCTCAAGACCGGGGACCCCCTCTACCGCCGAATGGCCAGGTTCTGGGTCAAGATCTTCGCGGCGGTCTTCGCCGTGGGGGTGGCAACCGGCATCGTGATGGAGTTCCAGTTCGGCACCAACTGGGCGACCTACTCCCGCTTCGTGGGCGACGTGTTCGGGAGCGCGCTGGCGGCCGAGGGGATCTTCGCCTTCTTCCTGGAGTCGGGCTTCCTGGCGGTGGTGCTCTTCGGCTGGGACCGGGTGAGCAAGGGCTGGCACTTCTTCGCCACCGTGATGCTCTGCCTGGGAGCCCACCTCTCGGCCCTCTGGATCATCGTGGCCAACTCCTGGCAGCAGACGCCCCAGGGACACCACGTGGTGATGACGGCGGGCGGGACCCTGCGGGCGGAGATCACCGACTTCTGGCAGGTGGTCTGGAACCCATCTACCTTCGACCGGCTCAGCCACACCCTCATGGGGGCCTGGCAGACGGGAGCCTTCATGGTGCTCGCGGTGAGCGCCTACTACCTGCTCCGGAGACGCCACGAGGCCTTTGCCAGGGCCTCCATGAAGATCGCGCTGGTGGTGGCCGCCGTGGCCTCTCTCGGACAGCTCGCCACCGGCCACTCGAGCGCCCACGGCGTGGCCAGGAACCAGCCGGTGAAGCTGGCCGCCATGGAGGGTCACTACGCCGCCTCCGCGCCCGGGGACCTCTACCTCTTCGGCTGGGTCGATGAGAAGAAGGGCACCGTCACCGGCGTCAAGATCCCGAAGCTGCTCTCGGCCATGGTGCACTTCGATCCGCAGAAGCCGATCCCGGGCCTCTCGCCCGTGGCCCCCGAGGACCGCCCGCCAGTGCAATGGGTGTTCCAGGCCTACCACGGCATGGTGGCCATCGGCATGGGCCTGATAGGGGTCTCCCTCTTGGGCCTCTTGCTCTGGTGGCGGAGGCGGCTCTTCTCGACCCGCTGGTTTTTGTTTTTGTTGCTGCCCACCGTGCTGGGCCCTCAGCTCGCAAACCAGCTCGGCTGGTTCACCGCCGAGTGGGGGCGGCAGCCCTGGGTGGTGCAGGGCCTGCTCCGCACCGAGCAGGGGATCTCCAAGACCGTCACCGCCCCGGAGATCCTCGGGACGATAGTCATCTTCGTGCTGGTCTATCTGCTGCTCACCCTGGTCTTTCTCCACGTGGTGATCGAGAAGATTCGATCCGGGCCCGAGGAGCCTGAGCCCGTGACAGGGCCCAGGGAGCCAGGGCCCGGGGCTGCGCCAGAGGAGCCACGGCCAGCCCATGGTGCGAAGAACCCGACCCCGGACTCGAACCCGGACCCGGAATCGGACTCGGACCCGGCCCCTGCAGGAGGTGAGCCATGAGCCTCTCCATGGACCTCCAGACCCTCTGGTTCTTCCTGGTGGGCATCCTGCTCACGGGATATGCCGTGCTGGACGGATTCGACCTCGGCGTGGGCTCGCTCCACCTCTTCTCCAAGGGAGACGAGGAGCGGCGCATCATGCTCAACAGCATAGGCCCCGTCTGGGACGGCAACGAGGTCTGGCTCGTGACCGGGGGCGGCGCCCTCTTCGCCGCCTTCCCCGAGGCCTACGCCACGGTCTTCTCGGGGTTCTACCTGGCCTTCATGCTCTTCGTGTTCGCGCTCATCTTCCGGGCGGTGGCCATCGAGTTCCGCTCCAAGCGGCCCATGCTCTGGTGGCGGCGGGCCTGGGACGCGGCCTTCTCGGTCTCCAGCCTGCTAGCAGGCTTGCTCCTCGGCGTGGCCCTCGGAAACGTCGCCCTGGGGGTGCCCTTGTCGGCGGATCGGGAGTTCGCCGGGAGCTTCGTCGGCCTGCTGAACCCCTTCGCGCTCCTCGTCGGCGTGACCACCGTCGTCCTCTTCGCCATGCACGGCTCCCTCTGGGTCGTCATGAAGACCGAAGGAGATCTCGAGAAGCGGGCCCAGGGCTGGGCGAGGCGGCTCGTCTGGGTCTTCCTCGCCTGCTACCTGGCAATCGCCGTGACCTCCTTCTTCCTGGTCCCGGCCCTCTGGGAGCCCTATGGCCGCCAGCCCCTCCTCTGGGCGCTGCCCCTTCTCACCCTGCTCGCGGCCTCGAACGTTCCCCGGGAGGTCTATCGCGGCCGGTACCCGAGGGCCTTCCTGTCCTCCTGCGCCACGATCATCGGGCTGCTCGGCCTCTTCGGCGTCGGCATGTACCCCCGCATGGTCGGCTCGGCGCCAAACCCCGAGCACAGCCTCACCATCTACAACGCGTCGTCTTCACCCAAGACCCTGACCGTGATGCTCATCATCGCGGCCATAGGGATGCCCCTGGTGCTCACCTACACGATCACCATCTACCGGATCTTCCGCGGCAAGGTGCGGCTCACCAAGGACAGCTACTGAGCCGGCCCAAGCGAGCTCAGCGAGGCCCCCGGAGATCCAGCGCGAGCTTGGCGGCGGCCTTTATAGATCCAAGGTGATCTCCGCGAGGGCCCCCACGCCCTCCGCGAACTCGAAGCGCACATCTCCGTAGGTGGCCGCCTTGATCTGAAGGGCGATGTCCGAAGGGGCGATGGGCGAGAGCAGCAGGGTGCCCTCGATGGCCGTCTGGGAGGCGGCGACAAGCGAGAATCCACGGGCGAGCAACGATCGGGTCTCGAGGATGAAGATCACCTCGTTGCAGAGCTGAACCAGGAGATCCGCGGGATCGGTCCCGGAGAGGCTCACTTCCTGGGGCTCCGAGCCCCCCTGCCCGGTGGCGGCTCCACCCACTCGGGCAGCTCCACCTTCGAGGGCAGCTCCACCCACTCGGGCAGCTCCACCTTCGAGGGCAGCTCCACCTTCGAAAGCGGTTCCACCAACGAGGGCGCCCAGGCTCTCCACCGCCACGCGATACAGGGACGAGAGATCTGGCGCCCGGAAGCGGAGCCGGAGATCTGCCGTGTGCTCGAGAAGCTCCCAGGAACCGAGAGGCCCCAAGGAGCCGAGGGGCTCACGCGTGCCGAGGGGCTCACGCGTGTCGAGGGGCTCACTCGCGCCCTCATTCGACGATGAGGGCCGCGCCGGCTGCGAAGGGCTCTCCCCGTCACGGGCGGCCATGCTAGCCTTGGGCTTCGCCCTTTCGGGCGTAGGCATCCACGAGATCCGCCAGGCCCCCGAGGGGCTCTCCCCGGTCGCCGAAGCGCGCGGCAAGCTCCCGGGCCCTGCCGAGCAGCTCATCGAGCCTCCGAGCAGTGGCCTCGCCGAGGTGCCGGTGCTCGCCGTCCAGGATGTCATCGGCGTGCTGGAAGGCGAGACCGAGGGC
>JAVEWA010000393.1:0-6522 GCA_034004785.1 Polyangia bacterium | reverse complement strand
GTCCCTCGCGAGGAGGCCCTGGGCCGGCGCTGCTCCGACGTCTTCAGGGCCAGCATGTGCGAGAGCGACTGCGCTCTCAGACGCACCATGGAGACAGGGACGCCCCTGGTGAACAAGGCCGCCTTCATCGTGAACGCAGAAGGAAAGCGGATCCCGATCAGCGTCTCCACCGCCCTGCTCCGTGACTCGAGCGGCGAGGTAGTGGGCGGCGCAGAGACCTTTCGGGATCTGAGCCTCATCGAGGAGCTGCGCACGCAGGTCAAGGGGCGGTTCCAGGTCGGAGACATCGTCAGCCGCAGCCCCTCCATGCGCCGGCTCCTGGAGGTGCTCCCGCGGATCGCCGAGAGCGAGAGCACAATCCTGCTCCAAGGCGAGACCGGGACCGGGAAGGAGCTGCTGGCGCGGGCGATCCACTCCCACAGCGGACGCCGGGACGGCCCCTTCGTGGCGGTCAACTGCGGCGCGCTCCCAGATACGCTGCTCGAGTCGGAGCTCTTCGGCTACAAGGCCGGCGCCTTCACCGGGGCCGCCAAGGACAAGCCGGGCCGCTTCGCTCTGGCCCGGGGGGGCACCCTGCTCCTGGACGAGATCGGCGAGGTCAGCCAGGCGCTGCAGGTACGCCTCCTGCGGGTGCTGCAGGAGCGGCGATACGAGCCGCTCGGAGGCACGCACACCGAAGATGCGGACGTGCGAGTCATAGCGGCGACCAACCGCGATCTGGCCGCCCTGGTGGCCAGCGGGGAGTTCAGACAGGATCTCTACTACCGCATCAAGGTGATGAAGCTGGAGCTTCCGCCCCTCAGGAAACGCAGAGAGGACATCCCGCTGCTCGTCCAGCACTTCGTCGCAGCCTTCAACGCCCTCCAGAACAAGACGGTCCAGGGAGTCAGCCCAGACGTGCTGGGAGTGCTGACGGCCCACGACTACCCGGGCAACGTGCGGGAGCTCCAGAACGTGATCGAGCACGCCTTCGTCCTCATCTCGGATGGGCAGATCGAGCTCGAGCATCTCCCTGGCGAGCTGGTTCCACTCTCGGTGCCGCGCCTCGGAGGGCGCAAGCTCCAGGACGCCATGGCCGCCCTGGAGGCTCAGGCCATCGGGGAGGCGCTCGTCCGCAACAAGGGCAACCGCCTAGCCGCCGCGCGCGAGCTCGGCATGCACAAGAGCACCCTCTTTCGCAAGGCAGGGCTCCTCGGGCTGGAGCTGCCCGAGAAGGACGGGCGCTCCCGCGCCAAGTGACCGGCCCGCCACATCTCGCTTTGACTCGAGAGGGCGCTGGCGAGCCCCTGCGAACCAGCCTCCGCTGTCCACGAACCCCCTTGGCGCCCTTGGAAGCCTCCCCGATGACAGTCGCAATCCTGCGCCCCTTGGCAAGGGCAACCGGCGCAAGCGAGCGATGCCGAGCCCTCCTTTGCATCCGTCCTTCCGGGCCATGGACCGTTAATTCGGCCAGTTATGAGCATGCGCAAGAGCCGGCACGTTCTGTGCTTTACAAGCTGACCGTGGAGACGGCATGGACATGAAGGTAGCTCTGACAGTTTGGGACGGGCGCATGTCTCCGGTCTTCGACGTGAGCCGGGAGGCGCTCATCCTCCAGATCGAGGACGGAGTAGTGACGTCGCGAGCTAGCGAGAGCATCGAGACCTCGAGCTTTGCGCTCAAGGTCCAGCGCTTGGCGACGCTCGAAGTAGATACGCTGATCTGCGGAGCGATCTCAGAGCCTCTCCACCAGGAGCTGACCGCCAGGAACATCGAGGTCATCGCCTTTGTGGCTGGAGAGATCGACGAGGTAGTCAAGAGCTTCCTCTCCGGAGACCTACCCTGCCCAGCCCTCAGCATGCCCGGCTGCTGCGGTAGGCGTGGCCGCCTCGGAGCGAGGGGGGGAAGAGGACGGGGCCAAGGCGGTCGGGGCCTTGGAGGGGGGAGACGGAGCCTGGGCGGAGGCGGCGGCCAAGGCGGCGGCCAAGGCGGCGGCCAAGGCGGCGGCCAAGGCGGCGGCCAAGGCGGCGGCCAAGGCGGCGGCCAAGGCGGCGGCCAAGGCGGCGGCCAAGGCGCGGGGGGGCGAGGCGGCGGATGCAGGCGCAGAGGGCGCCAGTGACAGATTAAGGAAGGAGAAGGAAAATGCCAGGAAGAGACGGAACAGGCCCAACGGGCCAAGGACCCAGGACGGGATGGGGAATGGGCTGGTGCGCAGGCACCGATGTCCAGGCTGAAACGCCCATGGCTCTTCAGGGGACAGGCGCTGGACGGGGAAGAGGCGCCGGGAGGCGCGCGGGCCGCGGCGGAGGCGCGGGCCGCGGCCAGGGAGCAGGATGGAGGCATCGCAATGTCTATTACGCCACGGGCCTCCCGGGCTGGCAGCGCACCCGAATGGGTTGGCCCGGAGCCGACCTCGGCCCTGCCCCCTCCAGGGACGAGGAGATCGGCGAGCTCAGGGAGCAGATCGCGAGGCTCGGCAAGACGATTGCCGAACTGAACTCCAGGCTTCAGGAGATGGCCAACCCTGCCCAGACAGACTCAGGAGAGGTGAAGCCATGAAAGTCGCAGTGAGCGCCATGGGGGCCACCTTGGACTCTGCGGTGGATCCCCGCTTTGGCCGAGCCAAGACCTTCCTCTTTGTGGAAACAGATGACATGAGCTTCGAAGCCATCGAAAACACCGCCAGCTCCCTTGGAGGCGGCGCCGGCATCCAGTCGGCAAGGCTGATGGCCCAGAACGGAGTCAAGGCGGTCCTGACGGGCAACTGTGGCCCCAACGCCCACCAGACCCTGAGCGCCGCCGGGATCGACGTGATCATAGGGTGCAGCGGAACGGTCCTTGAGGCCGTGACGCAGCTCAAGGCTGGAGGGCTCGTGGCGGCGACCGCGCCAAACGTGGACAGCCACTCGGGCATGGGCGACAGGAGCTAGCGTGCTTCGCATCGCCATCGCGAGCGGCAAGGGCGGCACCGGCAAGACCACCATCGCCACCAACCTGGCGGTCACCATGGCCGAGTCGGGCGCAGCCGTGACGTACGTCGATTGCGACGTCGAGGAGCCAAACGGGCACATCTTCCTCAGGCCCACCATCAGCTCGACCCGGGAGGTCACGACCCCGGTGCCCGAGGTGGAAGACAGCCGCTGCACATACTGCGGCGCCTGCGGGAAGGCCTGCCTCTTCTCCGCAATCGTGGTCCTCCCCAGCAAGGTGCTCACGTTCCCAAAGCTCTGCCACGGCTGCGGGGCATGCACGCTCGCCTGCCCCGAGAACGCCATCCGTGAGGTTCCCCGCAGGACAGGGCTCGTGGAGGAAGGAGACGCGGGGAAGGTCACCTTCCTGCACGGCAAGCTCGACATCGGAGAGGCCATGGCGCCGCCGGTCATCCGCGCCGTGCTGGCCTCGGCTCCGGCGCGTGGAACCGTGGTGATCGACGCCCCGCCTGGGACCTCCTGTCCGGTGATCGAGTCCGTGAGGACCGCCGACGTGGCCCTCCTCGTTACGGAGCCGACTCCCTTTGGCCTCTGGGATCTCAAGCTGGCCGTCGAGATGGTCCGGGAGCTCGGCGTCCCCTTCGGCGTGGCCTTGAACAGGGCCGGAGCCGGCGACGATGGGGTCATCGACTACTGCGCCGAGCAGGGGATCCCGATCCTCTTGAAGATACCCAACGACCGCCAGATCGCCCACGCTTACTCCCGCGGCCTCCTGGCGGTCTCCGCCCTGCCCCACCTGAGGCCTCTCTTCGTGGAGCTGCACGAGAAGCTACGCCAGCTCTCTCTCGAGAAGGCTCCACGACAGAGCCGGGGGACCGCCTCCACAAGGGACTCGGCCCCTCCTTCCCCTTTGCCGACCGGCCCCGGCGGGCTCCCCTCCGAGCTCGTCCGGCTCGGCGGCGCGTCGGGCCCGAAGGAGCTCGTCGTTATCAGCGGCAAGGGCGGCACAGGCAAGACCAGCATCGTCGCCTCCTTCTTTGCCCTCGCCAAGTGCGCGACCGTGGCCGACTGCGACGTGGACGCCGCGGATCTCCACCTGGTGCTGGCACCCGAGGTCCTGCAGAGCTGGCCATTCTCCGGAGGCAAGACCGCAGCGATCTCCAGGGACAGGTGCACCGGCTGCGGGATCTGCGCCGAGCACTGCAGGTTCGACGCGATCCTCGCGCCCGCCCCGGGGAGCGGGTCCAGCTACGAGGTCAGCCCGCTCTCCTGCGAAGGCTGCGGCGTCTGCGCGAGCGTCTGCCCTGAGAGCGCCGTCTCCATGGCATTTGCCCTCAACGGCGAGTGGTTCGTCTCCGAGACCAGGCACGGCGGCATGGTGCACGCCCGCCTTGGAGTAGCTCAGGAGAACAGCGGCAAGCTCGTTTCGCTCGTTCGGCGCGAGGCCAAGGCCCTCGCCGCGTCGAAAGGCAGCGGGCTCCTCATCTGCGACGGCTCGCCAGGGATCGGCTGCCCGGTCATCGCGTCCATAACCGGCGCCGACATGGTGCTGGTCGTTACCGAGCCGACCCTGTCGGGTCTCCACGATCTCAAGCGGGTCTCCGAGCTCTGCGGGCAGCTCGACGTCGAGACCGGGGTCTGCATCAACAAGGCGGACATCAACCCAGAGGTCGCGGCCCTGATCGAATCGGAAGCGGCCAGCAGAGGGATCCCGATCCTCGGACGCATCCGCTACGACGAGTCCGTTACCGCCGCCCAGATCAGGCAGCGTGCGGTGGTGGAGATCGGCGACGGCCCTGCCGCCGAGGACATCAGGACGCTCTGGGATCGCGTGAACGAGAAGCTGGCGAGCTCGGGCGGTCCGCGGCAAAACATCAAGGCTCCTTCCAGCTCGGCCGGTGGGCCGACGACGACCAAGGAAAGGTTCCAAGCATGACGACCCAGAAGACCTGCAGCGGCTGCGAGGATTCGGACTGCTCGGCAAAGGAGATTCGCCCAGGCGAGCGCGAGGACGAGTTCATGGAGCGCCAGGCATTGCACTCTCGCATGTGCCGCATCGAGCACAAGATAATGGTCCTGTCGGGCAAGGGCGGCGTGGGCAAGAGCACGGTCGCGGTCAACCTGGCGACCTCCCTGGCCCTTGCCGGCAAGCGGGTCGGCATCATGGACATAGACATCCACGGCCCGAGCGTTCCCAAGCTTCTCCACCTCGACGGCAGCCAGATCACGACCCGCGACAACGCCATCGTCCCAGTGAAGGTGACCGTCGGCTCGGGGAGCCTGAGCGTGATGTCCATCGGCTTCCTGCTGCGGGAGAGAGACGACGCGGTCATCTGGCGCGGCCCGAGGAAGTTCGGGCTCATCAAGCAGTTTCTCTCGGACGTGGACTGGGGCGAGCTCGACTACTTGGTGGTGGACTCCCCTCCAGGCACCGGCGACGAACCCCTGGCGGTGGCACAGCTAATCGAGAAGGCAGACGGCGCCATCGTGGTCACCACGCCTCAAGAGGTGTCCGTGCAGGACGTCCGGCGCTGCATCGTGTTCTGCCGCGAGGTGGCGCTCCCGGTGATAGGCGTGGTGGAGAACATGAGCGGCTTCACCTGTCCCAAGTGCGGCGAGCTGGTTCGCATCTTCGGCGCCGACGGAGGCCGCGCCATGGCCGAGGAGATGGGCGTCCCATTCCTGGGCGCCATACCCATCGACCCGGAGGTGGTGGCGTCCGGCGACAGCGGCGCTCCGATGGTCCAGAGCAAGCCGCACTCCGAGATGGCCAAGGCCTTTGGACGGATCGTGCGCGGCCTGCTGGAGCCCGAGCTGAACGCCGCAGCTTCCCGTGCCGCGGCCCCGCAACAAGGCCAGTCGATGAAGATCGCCATACCAGTCACGGGTCAGGTCCTCTCATCCCACTTCGGCCACTGCGAGAAGTTCTTCCTGTTCGACATCGACGCCGATGGAAAGACCATCAAGGGCAAGCAGATCTTGACCCCTCCGCCGCACGAGCCAGGGACCTTCCCCAAGTGGCTCCACGACCAGGGGGCCACGGTCATTATCGCAGGCGGGATGGGCTCTCGCGCGCAGAGCCTCTTCGACCAGAACGGCATTCGGGTGGTGGTCGGGGCCTCGAGCGCCGATCCCGACTTGCTTGTCCAGGACTTCCTCGGGGGCGCCCTCGTCACGGGGGCGAATGTCTGCGACCACTAGGAGAGTCCAATGCCGACCTATGTCTACGAGTGCCCGACCTGCGGCGAGTTCGAAGAGCAGCAGCCGATGTCTGCGCCCCCGCTCCAGTCATGCCCGGGCTGCGGGGATGCCGTGCGGCGGATTATCGCCCCTGGGACCAGCTTCATCGTGAAGGGTCAGGGGGCCGCGGCCAAGCACTGCGAGCGGGACACGCCCTGCTGCGGCAGGGAAAGCCGCTGCGACCGCCCACCCTGCGGCAAGTGATCCTGCAACCCGCGCCAGACTTGTGCCTGGGCGCAAACCAAAGTACCCAGTGCATCGTCGGGCCCCCCCGGGTCTGCCTGGGCTCCCGGTATCCCGGCCCCCCCGAGCCTCCGGGGACCACCGAGCCCCCGATCCCTTCTTGCGCTCGGCGCCAAAGGTGCTCAGAACG
>JAVEWA010000392.1:0-6538 GCA_034004785.1 Polyangia bacterium | reverse complement strand
GTGCGGCGGAGTCGAGGGGAGTATATACGCTCCGAAGCGAAACCCTCCTTCTCACACTCGAGAAAGAGATCCAGGCTGGTTATCTCCTCTTGGCTTGCAGCCTCGCCCTAGCGCGATGGGTGCACACTTCTTGAGCAGAAGGTCCGGCGACAGCCCTCGGTACCTACCAGAGCCGGAGCCGGAACCGGGCCCAGGCCAACTGCGATTATGGTGTCCGCCCGGACGTGGAGCGTTCCCGTCAAGTACGCATGCCCCCTGGCTTCTGTGCGCGCCCTGGTGTACGATGAGCTTCGTAGCGGAGAATCTCCTTGTCCCTGAGCCTTTTGATCGTGGACCCAGAGGGTACCGCCAGGCACTGGCCACTCAGGCCCGGGCCAATCCGCGTTGGGCGCGGCCAGGTCAACGATCTGGTGATCGTTGGCCGAGGCGTCTCGCGCCTGCACGCAGTCCTCACCTTGGATGGAGACGAGATCCTCGTAGAGGATCAGGACTCGACCTACGGCACCAAGGTGAACGGCCGGCAGCTCCGCTCCGCAAAGGTCGGGGTGGGCGACCACATAGACATCGGGGTCTTCCGCCTGATCGTCGTCCCCTCCGCCGAGCGCATCGAAGAGACCCCGGACGAGCCTCAGACGGGGGCCGTGCCCCCGCCAACCCCCGAGGATGGCCACCCTGTCGGCCGGTGGGACGAGCCCACCATGGCGGTCTTCACCACTTCAGACTACACCCTCGGCGAGGTCTCGAATCCCGGCATCGATCCCCAGGCCACGGCTCTGTTCAGGACCGACGAGGCCGGCGGGCTCAGGCGGATATCGCACCTCAGCGAAGCCAGGGCACCTGCCCAGGAGGCGAGCCGCCCGAAGGGGGCGAGCGAGGGCACGGGCCCGAGGAGCCGCTACCCTTCGAGCCCGCAGCTCTCGGCCTACGCTAGCCCCCAGGTAGCAGCGGTCGGCACACCGCCCGGGGCAGGTGAATCGCCCTCCGAGACGCTGGTGCTCAAATCCGTCGAGCAGCTCGCCCGGAGCGCGAACCTGGGCACCTTCCTCGATGATGCGTTGGAGCTCACCCTCCAGACCCTCGCCATGAACTCCGCCATGCTGGTCAAGCGGGACGACCTGGGCAAGCTCAAGGCCATCAGCGTACGTCACGCCGAGGGCAGCGCCCAGGCGGAGATCCCCCTGTCCAGATCGGTGATCGACCAGGCCATGCGAACTGGTCGCCCCGTCCAGAGCCGCGACCTCCAGAGCGACCCCTCCTTCGGCGTCCGCGACTCGGTCATGGCGAGCCGCCGGGGGGCGCTCCTGGCGGCGCCGCTATTGGCAGGGGATCAGACAGTTGGCGCAATCTGCCTGTATCGCCGGTCGAACCAGCCCTTCGAGCCCCAGGAGGTGGAGGCCGTGTCGTGCGTCTCGGGGCTCCTCGGCAAGGCCATGTCGCTCCTCGAGCTCGAGCAGAAGAGCGGCGAGGAGCGAAGGAGACGCCTGCTCCTCGAGCGCTTCCACTCGCCAGAGCTGGTGGAGCAGCTCTACGAGAGCGGCGACGCCCGGGAGCTTCACAGCCAAGTGCTGACCGTGCTGCACGTGGAGATGACGCACTTCGAGCGGTTCCTCGAGCGAGGAGGCCTGACGAGGGCCGCGGACCTGGCCGAGGCATTCCGGGCCCTGGTCCACGCCGCGGTCTTTGGCAACGGAGGCACCCTGGTGTGGCTCCACGAGGACTCGGGCCTCGCCATCTTCGGAGGCCAGGGCACGGCAGAGAGCGACGCCGCCTGGGCACTGGCCTCGGCCGGCGCGATGCTCAGGGAGTTCGGCACCATCGCCTCGAGCTTCTCCTTGCCCCAGAAGATCGCCCTGCGAATCGGGCTTGATCGGGGACCCGTGCTGCGCGGCCTGCTCGGGCCCACCGAGCGCCTCCAGATGACCGCCCTCGGAGCGCCGGTGGTGCGGGCCCGGGACGCGGCTCGCGCCGGCATGGCGAACACCATCCACGCCTCAGCCAATGTCCTCGAGCAGGTCCCGAGCCCGAGGGGCCAGATCCAGAGGCTGGAGCCCGAGACCACGGGGCTCGATCAGCCCATCTTCGAGATAGTCCTTTGAACCGGGCCAGCCCTCGCCCGGGGCGCCCTGTCCAACGTCCGTCTCGGAGCGAGCCGCCAACCGCGCCGCAAGGAGAACTGCGAACCGCGCCAAGTGGCGAGCCGCGACACGAGCTCTGGCTCTGCTCCACAGCCGGAGCGCCCATTGGGGCCCTTCTCCTCTCTTTTTCAACGAATGGCTCCCTCGTGGGCGTCCACCTCGAGCCACCCAAAGGACATCTCCCCAAAGACGTCGCGAGATCGCCTGGGGAGCTTCCTTCCCCCGTTCGAGGCCAGGCCAGGCGAGCGGCTGACCAGCTCCTCGCCTACCTGGAGGGCAACCTCACCCGCTTCTCAATCAGATGGACTCTCCCCGGAGACTGCACACCCTTCCGAAAAGGAGTGCTGGAGACGCTGTCGCGGATCCCCTTCGGCGAGGTCCTGGGTTACGGGGAGCTGGCCTCCCGGGCCGGCTGGGCCGGCGCAGCCAGGGCGGTAGGACAGGTCATGGCCACTAATCCCCTGCCGCTGGTGATCCCCTGCCACCGCGTCGTGGCGGCAGGCGGGGGCCTCGGCGGCTTCACCGGGGGTATCGCGATCAAGCGGGCCCTGCTCGCGCACGAGGGGATCTCCCTGGGCGAGTAGCCCGCCCACCGGAAGGGTCCTTCGCCAGGCCCGTCGAAAGACTCCTCGTCCGGGTCGCGACCGAGATCCGGTCACCGGCCGGCCGGAGTCCGGTCGATGCGCCAGAGCCTCCCGACGCCCGGCAGCTTGCCGAGCGGCCCTCGACGTAGCCTGGCGCGACTGGATCTCCTGGATCTCCTTTCCTTCAGAAGAGCTGCAATGGCTCCCCATGATGCAGTTGCCGCTCACTCGCGACGCGGGCACGGGGGTTGCATCCTGTCAGGGCATGCTCGCCAAGATGCTCACCGCGGCAATCCGAGGAGTGGACGCCTACCTGGTCACGGTGGAGGTGGACGCCCGAAGAGCGGGCCTCCCGGGCTTCAACCTCGTGGGGCTCCCATCGGTGCGGGTCTCCGAGGGCAAGGTCCGCGTGAAGGCCGCCCTCATGAACGCCGGCTTCGTCACCGAGGCGCGCAGGGTCACGGTGAACCTGGCGCCGGCCGAGCTCCGCAAGGACAGCTCCTCCTTCGACCTGCCCGTGGCGCTCTGCATCCTGGGCGCCTTCGAGCAGCTCCCGGCCTCTTCCCTGGAGGGGGTCATGGCCCTTGGGGAGCTGGCCCTGGACGGCTCGATCAGACGAGTAAACGGAGTGCTGCCGGCGGTGGCGATGGCCAAGACCGAGGGCGTCAGCCAGGTGATCGTGCCCGAGGGCTCCGGGGGCGAGGCCGCCCTGGTCAAGGACCTCGACGTGCGCACCGCGCGGAACATCGGGGAGGTGGTGGCGCACCTCGTGGGGGGCCCTGCCCTGCCCCGCGCCGAGAGGCCGCCCCTCGAGACCCTCGCCCTCGCGCAGACCGAGTCCGACCTGGCCGAGGTGCGCGGGCAGCTCCTCCCGCGGCGCGCCCTGGAGATCGCCGCAGCGGGCGGGCACAGCCTGCTGATGGTGGGCCCCCCTGGCACTGGAAAGTCCATGCTCGCCAGGAGGCTCCCCGGCATCCTGCCGCCGCTCGGTTTCGAGGAGGCCATGGAGGCCAGCCGGATCTACAGCGTGGCTGGCCTCTTGAACGGCCAGCCGCTCATCAGGGCCCGCCCCTTCAGGGCGCCGCACCACACCATCTCGCAGGTGGGGCTGGTGGGCGGCGGGCCCAACCTCCGCCCAGGGGAGCTGAGCCTCGCCCACCGCGGGGTGCTCTTCCTCGACGAGCTCGCCGAGTTCCCACGCGCCACCCTGGAGACCCTGCGCCAGCCCCTCGAGGAGCGGCGGATCACCATCACGCGGGCGCGCGGCTCCGTGCGCCTGCCCGCCGACGTCCAGCTCGTGGCGGCCTTGAATCCCTGCCCCTGCGGCCACTTCGGAGACCCAAGGCGCACTTGCGTCTGCAGCCCGACCCAGAGCCGCAACTACTGGGCCCGGATCAGCGGGCCGCTCCTCGACCGGATAGATCTCCAGGTGGAGGTACCAGCGGTGCCTTTTGGCGATCTCGTGTCCGCCCCGGCGGCGGAGCCATCCTCCCAGGTGGCGGCGCGGGTCGCGGCGGCCAGGCGCCGTCAGGAAGAGCGGCTGGGGCCCGAGGTCGGAATGAACGCGCGCATGGGACCGGCGCTTGCAAAGAGCCACTGCTCCCTCGACGCCGATGGGACCTCGTTCCTGTCGCGGGCAGTGGAACGCCTGGGCCTGTCCGCGAGAGCAGTCGAGCGCACCCTGAAGGTGGCCCGCACCATCGCGGATCTGTCGGGCTCGAGCCAGGTCAGGCGCCGGGACCTGCAGGAGGCGGTGGCCTTCCGCGAGGTCCGCCGCCCGGACTGAGCCCTTCCCAGGGGAGAAGTGAGAGAGGAGCAAGGGAGAAGAACGGGCCGTTGCCCCCTAACCCTTTGGGCCGATGGGAGGCGAGGAATTGGGGGGCGATCCCAGATGCACCGCCGCGCTGGGATCCTCCGGGTAGATGACGTCGGCGGGCCTGAGCTTGTACTCCGCGAACTGGAACACCTCGTCTGGACGGCTCGCCGCGTCGTTCCACCTCTTCAGCTCCAGGCGATCGCCTCGCATCTGGACGAAGGTGAAGCGGCGGTTGCCCGGCCAGAGGACGTCCCACTGCCCATGCAGCGCCGTCCATGTGCCGGTGTTGGCGAAGAAGGTCCCCTCCTCCTCCAGGGGCCGAACCTCGGCGAGGTGGGTGTGGCCCATGACCACGCAGGGCACCTTCATCTCCCTCGAGATTGCGCTAGCGACCTGGTAGTAGGCCGGGGGCACCCCGGAGGGTATCTCCTCCAGGCGGCTGAAGAACCGGTTCACGAGCACCATCACCGCCACCACGGTGAGCACGGCGAGCAGGGCGGTGAGGGAGGCCTTGCCAAACACCCCGCTCGCGATGAGATGGGTGCTGTGGATGAGGCTGAACACCAGGAACCAGACGAAGAGGATGAAGACGGCGGCGAAGGCGGTCTTGAGGATCTTCGCCACCACGGGCCTGAGAATGGACTCGGCCAGCCGGAGCTTGCTCATGCCATCGGGCATGGCCCGCTCGCCCTGGATCCTCTTGAGGGAGGCCGGCTGAAGCCCCTCGGCGTCCGCCAGCTCCGCCAGCCGGTACTCGTGGACCCGCCTGCAACGCTGGAGCTCCCTCGACTCGAAGAGCCTGGTGGCCCTCGCGGCCCTCAAGAAAAACGGCACGCGGCGAAAGAGCACCCCCAGCATCTCGAGGAGGTTCAGGCGGGCCATGGCGCTCATGTACTGCTCCATGGACACGAGGTTTGCCACGTAGGGCTTCCGGTGCCTCACGGAGTTGAACAGGTAGCGGACGAAGAGGGACCCCACCGGCATGTCCAGCTCCTCGAGCTCGCTCCGGCCGCGGCCGGGCGCCTCGGGGCAGAGGTTGTACCGGAAGCAGTTCGAGGCCTCGTACTGGTTGCCGTGCTCGAAGTACAGCCTTCCTGGCTCCAGGTAGAACCACTGCCTGAACTCGATGAGGGGCTCCAGCTCCGAGTCCTCCACCGCAGGATCAGCGGCCCGGGCCGCGGCCAGGAGGGCGTCCTTCAGGGTCTCGCGCACCCTCTCCCAGTAGAGCTCGGCGTCGTGGTTTCCAGTGACCACCACCAGCCGGTGCCCGGCGGCGAGCCACCTGCCCAGGGCCGCGAAGAAGCGCGGGTGCCCCTTCACGATCCGGGCTAGCTTCCAGGCCGCGTGCCGCGCCGAGCTCCCGAGCCCGACGCGCCGCATGTCCCGGCTCACCACGATGCCCTGCTCCAGGGCCTCGGCCCGCTCCGGCACCTCGGTGATGACCAGGAAGTCGAAGACGTCTCCCCCCAGGATGAAGGTGGCGTCGGTGTCCCTGCGGTCCTGCTCTCGGATGAGGTGATCGATGAAGCGCTCGAAGACGTCGTCGTAGAAGAAGCTCTCGAGCCTCGAGAAGGTCCTCGATCCCTCTGGCCTGCCGAGCGACAGGTGCAGATCGCTCACGATGTAGACATCGTCGGGGGGGGCGCTTGGGACTGTGGTGGCCATCGCGTACTCCATCCAGTACACGGATTTCGGCCTCCCCAGTCAAGCTCCCTCTCCTTGTTCTGTTGCGTCGGGGTCGCTCCGCATCAGCCTTGCCCAGGCCAGGGTGGTAATACCTACGTATCAGCTCATATCGACGAGGTAGCTGGATTACCCGGAGAGTCGCAGCCCAGAGAGTCGCAGCCCAGAGAGTCGCAGTTGACCCGATCCCCCCGGCCCTGTCATGATATCGGATACTGGCAGGAGAATCGCTGGCTGGATCGTCCCCGGACCCTGGGCTCGCCCCATCCGAGCCTGGGCCTCGGACCAAAGGTGAAGGGAGGCTTCGAATGACCAGAATC
>JAVEWA010000391.1:0-6559 GCA_034004785.1 Polyangia bacterium | reverse complement strand
TCGCCTAGCCCCGGGATCACGGTCCTCTCCACCAGCCGGGTGGCCTCCACGAGGAGCCGCGGGTCGGCTCGGATTGCCTCCAGGGCGGGAAGGCGCCGCAGGGTGAAGGAGTGCGGGCGGGGGGGATCCCTGAAGAGTCCACTCCTTGGGAGGTCGGACGCCACCCCGGCGGGCCTCGACACCGGCGCCCAGCCGAGGGGGCCCAAGGTTAGGGTGGAGCGGTCCTCGAGGGAGAGGCCGCGATCACGCAGGGTGCGCGCCGTGAGGGCCAGGGCCGTGCCCCTGATTCCCACGAGCAGCTCGAGGGCGCCGCGATCCGTCTCTTCGAGGTGAGCTAGCCGGTCCACAATGGCTCGAAGGGGCCGCTCCGCCATGCCGAAGACGAGCAGGTCGGCCCTCGAGTCGAGGAGCACCGAGCGGCGCAGGGAGCCCTCCCAGCAGTCGTAGTGGGCGAAGCGCCTGAGCGAGGCCTCCACGCCGCCGAGGAGGATCAGCCGGTCCGGGAAGACCCGCCGGGCGAGCTGGCCATAGACCACCGTCGCGCGGTTCGGGCGGAGGCCATGTCGCCCGTTCGGCGAGTAGGCGTCGTCGTGGCGCCGCTTCCCGAGGGCGGTCTGGTGGTTGACCATGGAGTCCATGTTGCCCGCGGTGACGCCCACGAAGAGCCGGGGAGGGCCCCAGGCCCGTAGGGACTCCGGATCCCGCCAGTCGGGCTGGGCCTGGATGCCAACCACCAGGCCGAAGGACTCCAGCACCCTGCCCACCACCGCGGCCCCGAAGGACGGGTGATCCACGTAGGCGTCTCCCGTGACGAGGAGCACGTCGGGGCGCCCGTGTCCGGCGGCGCGGAGCTCGGCCGGAGAGGCTGGCAGGAAGGCGCGCGGGCTGGCGGTCAAGGCTCGGATCCTGGATCAGTGGAAGCCACGCCCTCGGCAGGGGCCGGGCTTGGACCCTGGCCCGGGCCGGGCTCGCCGGTCCCAGGACCTGCCCTCCGAGCGCGGCGGCCTAGGAGGATGAGGGCCGCGGCCGCCCCGCCGATAATCACGAGCGACAGGAACTGAGAAGTGGAGAAGAAGATGGGCTCGGCCGGGCCTAGCCCGAGGAGGCGCCCGAGGCCCGGCAGGGACAGCTCCACGAGGAACCGGCGCTCGGCGTCGCCCCGGAAGAGCTCGGTGACGAGGCGCAGGACCCCGTAGAGCAGCAGATAGACGAAGAACACCTGGCCATCGAAGCGCTTTCTGCGGCCGAGCCAGACGAGGACGGCGAAGATCAGGAGCTCTCCGCCAGCCTCGTAGAGCTGCACAGGGTGCAGGGGCGGCGTGGCTTGGGCCAGGTTGGGATCGAGCTTGCCGCTGGCCGCCATGTTCTCGTAGGCCACGCTCTCCCTGGGGAAGCGAACCCCGGGTGGAGAGGGGCAGGCCTTGCCCCAGCAGCAGCCTGCGAAGTGGCAGCCCAGGCGTCCAAAGGCGTGGCCCAGGGAGAGCACCGGGGCGATGACGTCCCCCGAGCCGAGGAAGGGCAGCTTCCTTCGCCACATGAAGTACAGACCCACGGCGCAGGCCGAGAGCACGCCGCCGTAGAAGACCAGCCCGCCCTCCCAGATGGCGAAGGAGCGCCAGGGGTCCCCCCTGAAGCGATCCCAGTTCGTGAGGACGAAGAGGAGGCGCGAGCCAAGCAGGGCCGCGATGAGCCCGAAGAAGCAGAGGTCGAGGAAGTCGTCGGTGGGCAGTCCTACCCGCCGAGCCTGGCGGTAGCCGAGGTAGATCCCCAGCATTATGCCAAAGGCCACCAGGGTGCCGTAGGTGGACACCGTGAGCTGGCGGCCGAAGATGTCGATGTCGAAGAGCCTCGGGTGCATCGCTGGGATCTGGTGGCGGCCTTTGGTGGGGCGCCGCCTCACCCGAGGATAGCGCGGATGGGCTCTGGCAAGGAGAAGAACTAAGACTGTTCGGCCGGGCTCACGCCTTGCGGCCGGAGTCGCCCTCCGAGGCTGGCCCAGGGGCAGCGACGCTCTCCTGCAGGGCGGACTCTGCTGCCTCCGCCGTGGGAGGCGCGCCCGCCTCCGCGGCCCGAGGACCGGCAATCCTCACCGGGTCGGGGTGCAGCCACAGGTCGAGGAGGGTCAGGAGCACTCCGGCTGTGATTGCGATGTCGGCCACGTTGAAGGTGGGCCAGCGGAAGCCTCCGTACCAGTCGATGAAGTCCACAACGTAGTCATTGCCCAGCCGATCGATGAGGTTCCCCAGGGCGCCCGCCAGGATCGCGGCGAGCCCGATGCGGCGCAGGCGCTGATTTGGCTGGCTGCCCCAGATCAGGGCTGTAATGAAGGCCATGGCCACCAGGGACATCCCGACGAAGAGCGGCCTCTTGAGACCCTCGGGGATCTTGCGGCCGAGGCCGAAGATGGCCCCGCTGTTTCCGGTGATGCTGAGGCGGAGGGCGCCGTCAAAGACCTCCACCGGGGGCTTGTCCCGGGGAGGGCGGAAGCGTCCGGAGGCGTCCTGCGAGAGGGGTCCGAGCCGCTCCACGGCCCAGCCCTTGGTCCACTGGTCCGCGCCAGCGAGTAGAAGGGCCACCCAGGCGAGGAGCAGGAGCTCCTGGCCCCAGGCGATCCTTTGGGCGCCCGCTCGCTCCACGACACGCGACGGGGCGCTGTCAAGGTTTGGATTCATCTGGATATTCATAGCAGAAAGCTCCGTCGAATTCGCCGGCTTCGAGCCCCTTGGCCGGCCTTTTTTCCACTTTGGGAGCAACAGGCCCCGTGTCCGGCCGAGAACAGGGGCATTCACCGAGTCGCTCGGGAGCCATCCAAGCAGCTTGCTCCATGGCGCCCCGGGCATCCCGGGCGGCTAGCCCGCAGCAATACGGAGGTTCCCATGACCGCTCCAGTGTCTTCGATCCAGATCGCCGGCGTGAGGCTCACGAGCGAGGTCCCACGGCCGAGGACGACGCCCAGACCCCAGGAGGGCTTCCAGGAGGTGCTTCGAACCGGAGCCCAGGTGCTCCTGGCCGGCGCGAGCGCCGCGAGCGGGCTGCTCGGAGGGCCGCTCCTTTCGAGCGCCATAGAGGCCGCCCGATCGGGGCTCGCCCAGGGAAGCCCCCAGGGAGGAACTGGGGCGCAGGGCGCCTCGTTCCTCTCGGGTACCTCTGGGGGGAGCTCCACGAGCCCTGCTGGGAGCGGGGCAGGGGCCGGCGGCGCGCTGGGGGCCGTCTCCGGGACCGGCTCGGCCTCGTCGGAGATCGAGGCCATGCGGCAGCTTCAGAAGGAGGGCCAGCAGCACAACCTCCAGTACCTCCAGCTCCAGCAGGAGGCCCAGGAGGACAACCGCCGCTTCAGCCTGGCCTCGAGCCTGCTCAAGGCCAGGCACGACACCGCGAGGTCGGCAATCAACAACCTGAGGGTGTAGAGAAGGGGCCCGTGGAGAAGGGGCCTTGAAGGCGATGGCGGATTCAGCTACCCTAACCATCCGAGGTTCGTCGTGAAAATCGGTGAAGCACCTCCCATGATCCCTCCCGGTGGCGCCGCAGTGGAGCCGCTCGATGCCCCCGCCGGGGGACCGGAGGGCTCCGGCTTCGCCAGGCAGCTCGAGGGCGCACAAGAGGCCAGCGCTCCGAGCCCGGACGCCGCGCCCACACCGGGCGACCTGAGCTCCATCGCGTCCGCCGTGGACGAGGGGCGCCTCTCGGCGGCCGAGGCCGTGCGGGCGGTGGTGGAACAAGCGCTCTCAGCCCAGCTTCCGGGGGACGCCTCGCCTGAGCTGCGCGCCCGCGTCAGGGCCATGATCGAGGCTACCCTTCAGAGCGACCCGCTCCTGTCTGGCCTCGTGAAGCAGCTCGGGGGACGAGCATGAGCAAGCGATCGGCCGTCTTGCTGTCGGGGCTCCTGCTGCTTGGCGCGGGCGGGCCGTCCCGCGCCGACGACCGAGAACGGCCCCGGCCTCGCAAGGCCGCCAGGATCGTGGTGGCGGTCCTCGTGGAGCCAGTGGATGGGGTATCCGCCAAGGTCGCGGAGCGGCTCTCACGCCGGCTCGAGAGGTCCCTCAAGAAGAACAAGTCCCTCAAGATCGTGACTCCCGCAAGGCAGCTCGAGGCCTTCGCAGGAGAGATCCCGACGGACGCCATGGACGAGGCCAAGGCAGCCCTTCGAAAGGCCTTCGAGCTCCTGGAGGGCGGCAATCACAAGCAGGCCATCGCGGCCTTCAGCCAGGTGCGCCAGCTACAGGGAAAGATCCTCAACCACGTCAAAAAGGGGGATCTGGCCCTTGCGCAGCTCGGGCAGGCGATCGCCTATTATCATAACCGGCTCAATGATCTGGCTCATCGCACGCTGGTCGAGCTCTTCACCTGGAGGCCGAGCCTGAAGGTCGATACGTCCTCGCTGCCAAAGCCGTTGGTGGCACTCGTGGATCGTGCGAGGCGGGACGCGCAAAAGGGGCCAAAAGGAACTCTCGTCTTGCAGAGCCGGCCCGCTGGGGCGAGAGCTTACTTGAACGGACAGGCAGTGGGAAAGACGCCCGTAGAGCTGGAGGGGGTGCCGGTGGGTACGCACTTTCTCACGCTTCGCAAGACGGGCTACTTCAAGGTCGCGGCGACGGTGAAGGTCCCCAGGCCAGGGAAGGTGGAGCATGCCTTCGCGCTCAAGCAGAACGAGAAGCATCTCCTGCTCGAGCAGGCCCTCAAGAGGAGCTGGCCCGACTTCGGAAAGGCCAGGGCCACCTCCGCGATGGAGGAGCTGAAGACCATCCTCAGCGTGGATCAGGTGGTGCTCGTCCGGCCATCCCTGCCCACCGAGGCCGGGGTGAAGGCGGAGTCGTGCCTTTACGATCTGCGGACTGGCAATCTGCTGAAGCGCCTGACGGGCACCCTTCCCTTGAAGGGCAAGGGGGGAGAGGAGTACGCCGCCAACCTCTACGCAGGGGTGCGCTCCGACGGGACCCTGCCTGACCCGGGGGCCGAGAAAGTGGACCATGGGCCCGGCAGGAAGCCCATCTGGAAGCGCTGGTGGTTCTGGACCGCGGTGGGGGCTGCGGCGGTAGCAGCCGTGACCGGGATCGCGGTGCCCCTTTCCATGAGGGACAAGGGGCCCGACATTCCCGGGGGTTACCAGGGGATCAGCATCCGCTTCTGAGGCGCGAGGGCCCGGCCGCGCCGCTGCAGCCGGACCGGCGCCAGATCGAAGCATGGCGGGCCTGCGGCCGATGAGGGTGCGTCCCTTGCATCGGTTCGAGCCTCGAAGGGAGAGTGAGCAGCCAATGGATCAAGCGCGAAAGTGCATCAAGTGCGAGACCTCCATGACGTCCCGAATGGTCGAGGACGTGGAGGTGGACTACTGTCCGTCCTGCCGGGGTTTGTGGCTGGATCGGGACGAGATCCGGCGGCTGGCCAAGAAGAGCGAAGAGACCCTGTCGGAGCTACGGGAGCTGGTGCAGAAGGGGGCGTCCGAGGAGCCCGCGAGGTCCACGGTCGTCCCGCCCTGTCCCGCCTGCGGGGGCAAGCTTACCCTGGCGGCCTTCGGCTCCATACAGATGGAGCACTGCTCGGCCTGCGACGGCGTCTTCCTCGACCGCGGGGAGCTCGACAAGGCCATGTTCGTGGTCAAGGCCCGCGGCGACGAGGTCGTCACCATCGTGGCCCTCGCCCGCTCCGTGGTCACGAGAGGCTCCATCGGCTGAGCAAGTGGAGCTCCATGGGTGACACCAGCGTCCGGCGAGGAGCTGCGTGAGACAGGTGCGGTGCATGGGAAGAGGCTCGGTCATCGCCTTGCTGCTCCTCGTGGGAGGGCCCGCACATCCCCGGGGGGCCGGTGATCCCCCGGGCGGCGAGTCCGGTGCCCGCCTTCCTGCTCGTCCGTCCGATGACGCAACCTCCCTTGCCGGCGCCAAGTCCGGAACGCCCGGCGCCTCATCTCTGGCGCCTCGGGGACTCGAGGCCAGAAAGGTGCCCAGCGCCGCTCGGGGGGCTGCGGGAAGAGAGAAGGCCGATGGGGCGCGGGCGGCGAGGCCGCCTCGCACGAGGGCCCGGGAGCCGCTCTCCCTGGAATCCGATCCGACGCCCCTGTTTCCGATGGCGCTCGGCAGAGCCATGTACCTCTGGCCGTCCTCTCCAAGGCTGCGCACAGGTGTCTGGCTGGCGGTTCACTACTTTCACGACTTGAGACGCACCTTCAGGCAGTACGACCCGGAGTTCGTGTACCGGAAGTCGGACTCGTCGCTGGTGGCTCAGGTGGGGGCCGCCCTGCGTCTGGGCCCAGTGGAGATCTCTGCCGCCGTGCCCTTCGTGGGGCTCTTCACCGCCTCTTTCTACGACGGTGAGGTGATCGACCGGCAGGCCCGCAAGGTGGACCGGGCCGATCTGAGGCTCGGGCTCAAGTATGGCATCAGGGTCAAGCGGGGGCAGGACCTGTGGCTGTTCACGCCATACCTCGTACTCACCGCGCCCACGGGGACGCGGGAGAGCTACGAGGTGGCTCTTTCCGGCCACCCGGTGCAGCACTACACCGTCCCTCCGAGGGGAGTGTCGGTGTTGCCGGGCTTCGCGGTGGGCTGGCGCCGGACCATGT
>JAVEWA010000390.1:0-6621 GCA_034004785.1 Polyangia bacterium | reverse complement strand
TGGACATCGACGAGTACCTCCGCCCGAGCCGCCTGAGCAGCTCGTCGAGGGAACTCCTGCGGCGGCTGCTCATCTCGCTCGTCAACCGCGAGACTCAGCAGCTCGGCCACAGGCTCGGAGAGATCGAGTGCCCGTCGCTCGTCCTATGGGGCGCCGAGGACGCCTTCCTCTCGCCGCACTGGGGGCGGCGGCTGCGGACCGATCTCCGGAGCTCGTCGCTGCACATCTTGACCAACTGCGGCCACTACGTCCCCGAGGAGCGGGCCGGGGAGCTCGCGGGGCTGGTGGACGCCTTCGCCGCCCGGTGCTTCCTCGAGCCGCGCACAGGGGCGCGCTAGCGCACTTCGCTTCGCCGCCGCCCGCCCGCGCTAGCGCGCTTCGCTTCGCCGCCGCCCGCGCGCCTAGCGCACTTCGCTGCGTCGCCGCCCGCGCTCGAGTCTTCCCGCTCGCTTGTTCTTCCTCTTGGATTGAGTGACCGAGAGAGACTAGCTCAAGGTTCGGCGTCCCTGAAGGTGGAGGGCTCGATGTCGGGCCAGCGGGCGCTGGAGAGGTCCATCTCACCGCTGTTGACTATCTCCAGGGCGCGCCTCCTTCGGCGGAGCACGTCCTTCAAGCTCCTGACGAGAGCCGGATGCCGTTCGTAGATGAGCAGGTAGTCCTCGCGGCGAAGGAGCATGATCCACGACCGCCTCGTGGTGCGCGCGGTGAAGATCTGCGGCCTGCCGTCGATGAGCGATTCCTCGCCGAAGATCCCGCCGGGATCCAGCAGCATCTTCACGGAGCGGCCTTCGGAGCTGGTGTGAGAGAGCTCGATCACCCCCGACATTAGCAGGCAGAGGGTTTTCGAGGGGGTGCCCTGCTCGACGATGACCTCGTCGTCGGCAACCTCCAGGATCTCGAAGCGCGGGCAGATCTGGTCGCGCTCAAGGGGCGAGAAGAGGCGGAAGAAGCCCGCGCGCTGGAGCATGTTGTCCACAACGCGCTCCTCCACCACCCGGAGCATGGCATAGAGGGAGGCAGGATGGTCGGCGAGGAGCTCCTCGGCCTCGCTCCGGCGGAGGGAGACCGCACGGACCTGGCCCAGGGCGATCGCGCGGGTCTTCATCCCCATGGTGCCGACGAAGCTCTGCTCGCCGATGATCGCCCCTGGACGCAGGATGGAGATCTCTCGTGGCGGCGTTTCGAAGGTCCTTATGGAGGCGGAGCCCGAAACAAGGGACAGGAGCTGCTCGCTGCCGCTGCCAGTCGCGGCGATCACCTCGCCATCCGAGAAGGTACGCACGCGTTCCCTGGGGGCGTGGACGGAGAGCTGCTCCCTGGAGAGGCCTTCGAAGAGCATGCTCCGCTGGAGCACCTGGATCCAGCGCTCGCCTTCGTCCTCGGCTTCCCTGGCGATCCTAGCGAGCTCGGCCTCCGGGATGCCGTAGCTCTGACCCGAGCGCAGCCCGGCCAGCAGAGTCCCCGACTCCCGGCGGGAGAGCACCATGAAGCGCTCCTTGGGCGCCACGGTGGCCTGGACCGAGGGGCGGCGACCTCTGCTCTTCCTTGGCGTTCTCGCCCGGCCCCCCTGGAGGGCCTCCCAGGCGGCGACGGGCGGTGGGGGAGGCTGGGCGCCGGTGCCGGGCGGGCCCCCCTCGGCTGGCTCGGATAGATCCTCGAAGTCCTCCGGGCCCAGCTCCGCGGTGGGCTCCCGGACGAAGTCCGAGGCCTGGCTGCGCTGGATGGGACGCAGGGCCGAAAGAGGGGGGGGCAGGGGAGTGGTGTCGATCTGGTGGTAGTCGGACTCCACGACCCGGCGAACGCCTCCGAGCTGGACGCGGCCGCTGGAGGCCATCTGGCGCAGGAGAGACCCTCCGCCGTCGTCGCTGGGCTCAGGGGGCGTCTTTGAACGCGCTTTTCGTTCCTTGATGCGGGTGGCGAGGTTCTTGAGCATCACCCGGGCGCTCGCTGCCGCGGCGCTCTGGCCGCCTCCCTGCACTGCCTTCTGGCAGGCCGCCAGGGCGTAGCGGTCCTGGCCGGAGTGGAGATAGATCTCCGCGGCTTTGAAATAGGACTGACCGCACCCTTCCGCGTCGCCCAGGGCGGCCTGGAGGCTGCCCAGCTCGCACCAGGTCTCTGCGGGCGCGAGACCCTTCCCGATCGTGGCCTGGTAGAGCTCCACGGCCTGCTCGAGCTTCTGCCCAACCACTAGCTTTTCCGCCTTCTCACGAAGCTTTTGGGGGTCGAGGCTCATGAATCCGTGCCCTGGTGACCGTAAGTCATCGTACTAAAGAGCGCTAATCATAGAGCTTCCATGAGCTGTGGACAAGGAAAACCAACTTTAGAATCAGCATGGTTCGATGCCAGCGATACGAGCCTTCGGTCGATACCCAGATCCCCCTGGAACTGGTGTGATCCATCATGATCGTTCCTCATACGGCACGCGACTGATGTAGCGACGCCCAGTATTCATCCCACCAGTCGTTGGCGCGGAGAACGCGTAGAGCCATCACAGAATTGAAGGAAGTTGGCAGCCACGAGGCTCCCCGGGAGTTTGAGTCTCTTCTGCGGAATGTAGCTGTGTCCTCATGCGAGTGTGCGCGCTGTTTGGGAAGCGGCGCTCCAGCGGACAGCTATGGAAGAACCTCGGGAAGCTGCTCGGCCGGCACCCAGCGTACACGAGTATCACCGAGCCGATCCTCGTAGGCCTCGGCGCGATGAACGATGATCTGCTCGGAGGGACGATAGACCTCGATGAAGCTCCGGGTGCTTCTCGTAAGGCGGGGAGGCCCTTTTTGCCGCGCCTTGACCTCGATCCCAATCAGCCTGCCAGGGCTTGTCTCGAGCACGAAGTCAACCTCGGCGCCGCCTTTGCTCCGCCAGTATCGAATCGCTCCCGGCTCCGGATATCGCTTGTGCAGCTCACCAAGCACCCAATTCTCGAGGAGCTTGCCTCGATCAGACCGTTGCTCGAGGGGCTCGAAACCACCGGCGACCATGTTTCGAAGGCCGTTGTCTATGAAGAACACCTTCGGCGCGGAGGTGACCTCGGCGCGCCGGCCGCCCACGAAGGGTCGAACGAGTCGAAGTATGTGCGTCTCTTCGAGCAGCCCAATGTACTCGCTCACCGTCGGAGGAGAGATGCCCAGGATCCGGGCCCACTCCGAGTAGTTGACCAGGTCGCACACCTGCCCAGCGGCCAGCCGCATGAGAAGCCGGAACGCGTCCGGGCGGGTCACTCGGAAACGATCGGAAGCGTCGCGGATGACGAAGGCAGAGACGAGCTCCCTGAGCACCTCCTCGGGTGCGCTCGAGGTCCACACCTCGGGGTAGCCCCCGTAAAGGAGCAGCTTCTCCATCGCAGTGCGCCTGGAGGCCAGGAGGGATGCTGGCTGGGCCTGGTCGTCCTCGGGGACGGCTTCGGCGAGCGACAGGGGCCAGACATGATGTCGCGTCGCCCTGCCGGCGAGAGACTCGCGAGTCTTTGACATGAGATGAAAGGATGCGCTGCCCGTCACGGCCACCCTCCATCCGGGGCGCGCGTCGATGATCCCCTTGACCAACAATCCCGCCTCGGCGAGCCACTGAGCCTCTTCGACAAAGAGCAGCCCCCCCTTTGGCAAGAACGCTCTCGCCTCGTGGACGAGCTGGGCAGGGGAAGAGCACCACTGGCGGACGAGAGGCTCCTCGCAGTTCAGAAAGAGCATGTGCGACGCGCGGCCTGCAAGGGTCCACACCAAGGTGCCCTTGCCCGATTGCCGCGGGCCAATGATCAGGTGAGCCTTGTTTGGGTCTTCGAGCGCCTTCTCCAGCTCACCCTGGGAAGACCTGGGTATGAGACGCTCTGGAAGCCTCTCGCGTGCGACTGCAGGCCAAAGAGTCGGATCCTCGATCCAGGGGTTGAGATGCTCCACCGTGCGGCGTATGTCGGCATCCATGCTCGTACTCGCTTCAACCTTACTAATTCAAGATACCAGGTTCAATCTACCATGCTATCTAAAAACGATCCTTGGGATTAGCAAGGCACAGTGGGAATTATTGGACTGTATGAAGCAAGAAGCCACTACCTGGGAAAGCCAAGGCCAGAGACACAGCCACTGCCAGGGACGCACCGCGGCCGGGGACATAGCCGCAGCCAGAGGCTGCCACGACCAGAATCAGCCACTCCCCAGGCTACGCCGCCGAGGTCCGCCCTGGAACGCCCGGAATCAGGCACTCCCCAGGCTACGCCGCCGAGGTCCGCCCTGGAACGCCCGGCTTGACATTACAGGGGCTCTGGAATTGTATGTGCATTCCGTTCGCGCCTCTATCCAGGTCAATGACCGGGCCCGAGGGGTGAGAGGGTGGGTACATGAGCATCTTCTACGTAATGAATCCGAGCTTCCCTCAGCCGCGCAAGGTCAAACAGGTGGTTGACACCCTCGAGTCGGGTGGGGTGATAGCCTACCCGACTGACACGGTCTATGGTTTTGGCTGCGACCTCGGAAACCGCAAGGCCTTCGACAGGATCTACCGGATCAAGTCCCTCTCCCCCAAGCACCTCCTCAGCTTCGTCTGCCCCGATCTCAGCCAGATCGCCCACTACGGCCACGTGAGCGACGCGGCCTACCGGGTGCTGCGCAGGATCCTGCCGGGTCCCTACACCATCATCCTCGAGGCCACCCGCGAGGTGCCCAAGAAGCTGCTTCACGACCGCAAGGAGGTGGGCATCCGGGTGCCCGACTGCCCCATCGCTGTCGAGCTCGCCCGCGGGCTCGGGAGGCCGATAATCTCCTCTTCGGTGGTGGATGGCGAGGACCAGCCCATGAGCGACCCCATCGAGTTCCGGGATCGTTACGACAACCAACTGGACGCGGTGGTGGATGGCGGCTACCTGCACCCCCAACCCTCGACGGTGCTTCGAATGGTGGGCGACGAGGTGGAGGTGATCCGCGAGGGCAAGGGCCCGCTCGACTTCTTGTAGGGGCTTTACGCCGTGCGGTAAAGGAGAGCGCTCTAGGCTCCTCCCCTTCGCTCCTTGGCCACTATGTACTGCTCGGGGCTCTCCTTGCGCGAGCTCTCGGGCTTGGCCATCCGGACGCGGCGGAAGTCGGCCTTGACTGCCGCGAGGAGCGCGTCGAAGCCGCTGCCCACGAAGACCTTGGCAAGGAAGTGTCCCCCAGGCGCAAGGGTCTGCCGGGCAAGGACAAGGGCCCGCTCGACGAGCTCCACCGACCTCGCGACGTCGGCGAAGCGGATGCCGCTCGTGTGCGGGGCCATGTCCGAGAGCACCACGTCGAAGGCCTCGAGGTCCCCGAGCAGAGCCTCGGCAGAGACCTCGAATGCGTTCCCCACGAGGGAGGTCACGTTGCCCGGCAGTGCGATGGACATCGGGGTGAGGTCCAGGCCGACGACCCTCCCGCCGGGGCCCACCCGCTCGGCCGCGTATTGGAGCCACCCGCCTGGCCAGCAGCCGAGGTCCAGGACCCTCGCGCCCTTCGCGATCAGGCCATGGCGTTCGTCGAGGGCCTCCAGCTTGTAGATGGCGCGGCTCGCGAACTGCTCGCTCCTTGCGCGAACGTAGAAGCGGTCATGACGGCGGCGGCGATCCCTGAGGTTGGACATTGGCCTTGGGTCCGGCGCTCGAAGCCATCGGGTCGCGTCGCCAGTCTGCGAAGCGCGGGGCGCGGGGCGAGGGCTGCGGCGATCAGGCGCGGTCGAGCAGGGGCTTCTTCTGTGCGTAGCGGATGACCACGTAGTTGTTCTTACCGCCTGGGATGGCTCCCCTGATGAGCAGGAGGCCCTCCTCCGGACGCACCCCGACGACCTTGAGGTTGGGCACCGTGACCTGGGTGTTCCCCATCTGACCTGCCATGCGGCGCCCCTTGACCACGCGGCCCGGGGTGAGGCGGCAGCCGATGGATCCACCGTGACGGTAGAACTCGTGTACGCCGTGGGTGGCCTTGGAGCCGTTCATGTGGTGGCGCTTGATGACGCCCTGGTAGCCCTTGCCCTGGGTGTGGCCGGTGACGTCCACCATGTCGCCCGCGGCGAATACGTCCTCCACCTTGACCGCCTGTCCCACCTCGAACCTCGAAAGGGCCTCCTCGGGGAGCCGGATCTCGCGCACGAAGGCCTTGGGGTCGGACTCCACCTTCTTGAACCGGCCGAGATCCGGGCGGTTGACGCGGCTCGGCTTTTGGTCGTCAAAGCCGAGCTGCACGGCGGAGTAGCCGTCCTTGTCAGGGGAGCGCTTCGCAAGGACCATGCATGGTCCCGTGGCTACCACGGTTACCGGCACCCGGACCCCATCCTCGGTGAAGACCTGGGTCATGCCTACTTTTTTGCCGAGCAGGCCCATCTTGTACATGGCACTTTCTCCTGACCTGGATTCACGCCCCGCCGATGACATGGGTTTCGGCAGGAACCTCAAAGCGGGGAGTGTATAGGGCAAATACGGGTGACTGTCAAGGCGCCCGTTTTCTCATGGATTTCTTTCATCTTTCATCCAGGCGAAAGGGTGCTATCCTCCTCGGGCGATGTGCAGAATCCCGCTGAGCTCGGCCCTTGGTAGGGGGGGGCATCACCTTGTCATCATGGGGGTTTTCTCGGTGTCAGTCCTGGCGGGGATCCTTTCGGCTTGTGAAGGCCAGGGCGCGCGCA
>JAVEWA010000389.1:0-6644 GCA_034004785.1 Polyangia bacterium | reverse complement strand
GTCCTCGTCCTTGGTGATGTCATCGAGCTCGCCAGCGGTGTACTGCTTGACGAGCTTCACGAAGAGGTCGGCGGTGCTGTCGTTGTCCGCCTCGAAGATCACCAGCTTCTCGATGATCTGGTCGGGGATGACATACTGGTTGTTGAGCTTCTCGTTGAAGACCTTCACGAGCTCTGGGTTCACCAGCTTCCGGAAGCTCTCCAGCTCGCCCTTCTTCTTGGGGTCCTTCTCCATGAGGGCTTTTTTGACCTCATAGATCCTGTACAAGTTGAAGAGAGCGGTCTCCCGCGCGGACGCGGATTTGGCCTCCTTGATCTTCTGGACCCAGATCTTGGGATCATCTTGGTCCTCCCAGCAGGCCGAGCAGCGGGACAGCGCTGCAACTGCAAAGAGCGCGACGAGCGACGTGAGGATGAGCCGTCTGTTCATCTCCAGTTTCTCCCTGGGCGTTGGACGTCGGGCGGAGTATAGGAGGATGATACCGAACCTGTCAACCTCAGTTGACAGGTAGAAACCTCGGCCCTTGGACGCCCTAAGGGTGCCTTTTGACATGGCCAACTGCCAGCTCGGAGCCGAATGGGGCCCCCTTGGCGGGCCCGTGGCCCCTGTAAGGTTCCAGAGACACTTTCGTGACCAATTTTTGCCACTTCGTGACGAAGGATTACCCCGAGATGACACATATGGGCTGCCAATCTGCTATCTCTGGATACAGGCCCTGCATCGACCCACGGCAGGACCTGGTGAAAGTCGGAGCGGCCGTCGTGGACTCCGCAATTCCGGCGGCTCGGAGTCCACGACGGCACGCTCAGGCCTTCCTCGGTGGGCCAATACATTTCCAACTCACCTTGTCCGTTGTCACAATCCCTTCTATAATCCATATGTTCCCTGGCCAGAGGGGGTCTCGACGCCCCTCGCCCGGGACCCCGGGAATGCCTTGCTCTGCCTAGACCTAAACCTCGGCCGCCGCTGCAACCTGCGCTGCGTCTTCTGCCTCGACGGGGCCCTCTCCCCGGAGCAGAGGCAGTGGATCCCCCTTGGCAGGGCGAGAGAGGAGCTCGAGGAGGCCCACCGAAGGGGCATCAAGGGCCTCGGGCTGATCGGCGGAGAGCCAACCGCCCACCCCGAGTTCTTCGAGGTCTTGGCCATCGCCAGAGGCCTTGGCTTCGAGCGGATAGCCATCTACACGAACGGTTATCTCCTAGGAGAGCCGGCCTTTGCGGATCGAGTGGTAGGGGGTGGCGTGACCCGCGTGGGCATCTCCATGCACGGGCACACTCCCGAGCTGGAGGACCACTTCACCGGGCGCAGCGGCGCCTTCGAGCAGAAGCTCGCCGGCCTCAGGCGCCTGGCCGAGCACCGGAAAAGGGGGCGTCTGCCCCACGGGCTGGCGGTGAACCCCGTGATAAACCGCCTCAACCTCCCCCACCTTTCCGAGATGGTACCTTTCTTCTTCAAGGCGGGTGTGAACGACCTCCGCTTCAACTTCCTCCGCTCCATCGGAAGGGCGCAGGGGAGCAGGGAGCTGACGCCCCGCTACCGGGACGCCGCAAGGGAGGCGGTGGCCATCATCGTGAAAAACGAGCGCCGCGGCCGCCACCACATCACCTTCGGCGACTTCCCCTTCTGCCTCTGGCCCTGGGAGATCCTCGGGAGCCCGCTCCTCAGAGAGCGCTACATCGGCGAGTTCCACGACCTCCGCACCGACGTGGCCCTCATCGGCTCCCCGAGGCAGCCCAACGAGGACCTGCAGCGCTTCAACTGGGCCGACAGGCGGAAGGCCGAGCTCAAGCTGAAGTTCCCCTCCTGCGAGGGCTGCGCCTTCTTCGGGCCCTGCGAGGGGGTCTACGCCTGCTACGTCGAGATATACGGGAACGGTGAATTCGGGGCGGTCTCGGATCGGGGCGTGAGGCTCAGGCGCCGCTGACCCCACCCCCTCGCTCCGGGGCTTGGGCCGACTGGCGGTCCATTCGCACGGCGCAAAGAGAGCCGCACATGGAGCATACGTCCTGCCCAGCGGCCTCCGAGCCCTCCTTCAGCCTGCGGGCCTTCCATGGATCCATGGCCAGGCTGTACATGGCCTCCCAGTCCAGGGCTCGGCGAGCCCGGCTCATGGCGTCGTCCCAAGCCCGGGCGCCCTTGACTCCCTTCACGAGATCTCCGGCGTGGGCCGCGAGCCGAGTTGCGACGACTCCCTCCACCACGTCCTCGACGTCGGGGAGCCGGAGGTGCTCCGCCGGGGTCACGTAGCACAGGAAGTCCGCGCCCACCGAGGCCGCGATGGCGCCTCCGATGGCCGCCGCGATGTGGTCGTAGCCCGGCGTGACGTCCGTGACGATTGGGCCGAGCACGTAGAATGGCGCCCCGCCGCACAGGCGCTTCTCGAGCTGGACGTTCGCCTGGATCTGATCGATGGGAACATGGCCAGGGCCCTCGATCATCACCTGGCAGCCCCGGGCGCGAGCCCGCGCGGCCAGCTCGCCGAGGACCATGAGCTCGGTGAGCTGGCCCGCGTCCGAGGCGTCCGCAGTGGCGCCGGGTCGCAGGCCGTCGCCGAGGGAGAAGGTGACGTCGTGGGCGGCGAAGATGTCGCAGAGCCGGTCGAACTGCTCGTAGAGCGGGTTCTCCCGCCCCGTTCGCCTGATGTAGTTGGCGATGAGGGAACCACCCCTGGAGACGATGCCCGTGACCCGGGGGCTCCCCTCCAGGGCATCGAGGGAGCGCCTGGTGACACCGCAGTGCACCGTCATGAAGTCCACGCCCTGCTCTGCCTGCCGCGCGATGCAGGCGAAGAGCTCGTCGGCGTCGATGAGGCCCTGGGCGGCCTCTGATGCCACCTGGTAGATGGGCACCGTGCCGAGCATCACAGGAGAGCGACCGACCAGATCCTCCCGGATCGCGTCCAGATCCGCCCCGGTGGAGAGGTCCATCACCGCGTCTGCCCCGTAGCGCACCGCCATCTCCAGCTTCTGGATCTCCTCCTCCACCAGGTTCCGCAGCCCCGAGGCCCCGATGTTGGCGTTCACCTTGGTGCGGAGCCCCCTCCCGATTCCCACGGCGCGAAAGCTCCTTTTGAGGTTGTGGGGGATGACGATCTCCCCGAGGGCCACCCCCCTACGGATCTCCTCGGGCTCGTGGCCCTCATCGGAGGCCACCTGGTGCATCTCCTCGGTGATCTCGCCCCCGCGGGCTCGCTCGAGCTGGGTCGCCATTTCAGAGCTCCTTTGGGCCTAGCGAACGCGTGAGCATATAGCCCCGCCTGGGCGCTGCGTCAATTGCGGGCGCGTCCTTGGAAGAACCGAGGGGATCTCCTTGGGAGCCGGCGAGGAAGGTGCCTTGGCCCCTGGGTGCCCACCGCGTCGTGAACCCTTTCCGGCCTCGCCCGCTTTGGCGACACTGGCTTCTCGCCGCTCTCAGCGCTTCCTCGGGGCGCCGAACCCGGTCTGGGGCCCCACGTTACCGCCGTACTTCTGGATCATGGCGCGCAGCTCGTCGGGGTCCGAGCTGCGGCCGAGGCACTCCTCGAGAGAGATCTGCTGCTGGGCGAACAGGAGCGCGAGGCTCTGGTTCAGGGTCACCATGCCGTGCTGCTCCTGGCCGATCTGCATCTGGGAGTAGATCTGGTGGATCTTATCCTCGCGGATGAGGTTCCTGATGGCCGCGTTGGGCACCATGACCTCCAGGGCCAAGGCGCGCCCCTGGCCCTTGGCCCTGGGGATGAGCTGCTGGCAGAGGACTCCCTCCAGCACGAAGGAGAGCTGGGCCCGGACCTGGGACTGCTGGTGGGGAGGGAACACGTCTATTATGCGGTTGATGGTCTGCGCCGCGCTGTTGGTGTGCAGCGTGGCGAAGGCGAGGTGCCCGGTCTCGGCGGTGGTGAGGGCCGCCTCGATGGTCTCCAGGTCCCGCATCTCGCCGATGAGCACCACGTCGGGATCCTGGCGCAGGATGTACTTCAGGGCGGTCTTGAACCCCTTGGTGTCGGCCCCCACCTCCCGCTGGTTCACCACGCAGCCCTTGTGCGGGTGGAGGTACTCGATTGGATCCTCGATGGTGATGATGTGCCCGCGCTGCTCGGAGTTGATCAGATCGATCATCGCCGCCAAGGTGGTGGACTTGCCCGAGCCCGTGGGGCCCGTGACGAGCACCAGGCCTCGCGGTTTGCGGCAGAGCTCCTGGATCACCTGGGGCAGGCCGAGCTCCGATACCGTTCGGATCTGGAAGGGGATCTGCCTGATGGCCGCGGCGGCGGCCCCCCGCTGCATGAACACGTTGCACCGGAAGCGGGCCAGGTTCTTCACGCCGAAGGAGAAGTCCAGCTCCTGCTCCTCCTCGAAGCGGACCTTCTGGGCGTCGTTCAGCACGCTGTAGATGTGCTGCTTGGTCTCAGTGGGGGTCAGGGCCGGCAGCTTCAGGGGGATCAGGTGACCATCGATGCGAAGCTGCGGAGGGGTGCCGGCAGTGATGTGCAGGTCCGAGGCCCCCTGATCTATCATCGCCTTCAAGAGCTGGTGGAGCGTCGCCATCAGTGCCTTTCCCTCCGGAGCCGCTGGCCGGACGAGGGCGCGCTCCTCAATCACGGCGGGAGCAGGCGCGCCTTGGGGTCAATCTGCCGCGGTTACTCGCAGCACCTCTTCTATGGTGGTCACGCCCTCTTTGAGCTTGCTTATCCCCGACATGCGCAGGGTCTGCATCCCGAGCCGGATGGCCTCGGTTTTCAGCTCGGCGGTGGAGGCTCCCTGGAGCACGAGCTCCTTCAGTGCGTCCACCATGACCATGACCTCGTATAGGGCGATTCGGCCCTTGTAGCCGGTGTTGTTGCAGGTCTTGCATCCCACGCCCTTGAAGAGCTGAAGCGATCTCGCCTCTTCCGGCGACACCCCGAGATCCGCGAGGGCCTCCGGTGCGGACTCAACCTGCGTGCGGCACTCCGCGCATACCTTGCGGGCGAGGCGCTGAGCAACGATCAGGTTCACCGACGCCGTGACCAGGAAGGGCTCCACGCCCATGTTCAGGAGCCTGTTGATGGTCGAGGGGGCGTCGTTCGTGTGCAGGGTGGAGAGCACCATGTGGCCCGTGAGGGCCGCCTTCACGGCGATCTCGGCGGTCTCGTAGTCCCGGATCTCGCCGACCATGATGATGTCTGGGTCCTGCCGCAAAAAAGAGCGCAGGGAGGCGGCGAAGTTCAGGCCGATCTCCTCGTGCATCTGCACCTGGTTGATACCCGGGAGGTTGAACTCCACCGGGTCCTCGGCGGTAGAAAGGTTTTCGGTGGTCTTGTTCAGCTCCGCGAGGGCGGAGTACAGAGTGGTCGTCTTTCCCGAGCCGGTGGGCCCGGTCACGAGCACCATGCCGTAGGGCTGGTGGATCGCGCGCTGGAAGTCCACCAGGGGTTTGGTTTCGAAGCCTAGCTTGGTCATGTCGAGCTGCAGGTTCGACTTGTCCAGCAGCCGGAGGACCACCTTCTCGCCAAAGAGGGTGGGCAGGACGGAGACGCGGAAGTCCATCTCCTTGCCCTTGCCGAGCTTGAGCTTGATCCTGCCATCCTGGGGCAGCCGCCGCTCGGAGATGTCCAGGTTGCTCATGATCTTGAGGCGCGAGACGATGGCATTCTTCAGCTTCAGGGGGGGCTTGTGCTCCTCGTAGAGAACGCCGTCCACCCGGAAACGGACCCTGAAGGACTTCTCGTATGGTTCGATGTGGATGTCGGAGGCGCCCTTCTTGATGGCGGACAGAAGCACGTAGTTCACCAGACGGACCACCGGCGCCTCGCCCGACTGCTTCTCCAGATCCACGACGTTGACGTCCTCGTGGTCGTCACCGAAGTTGATCTCTGCGTCGTCGAAGTCGTCCAGCACCTCGTCGTAGGAGACCTTGGAGGCGTAGTTGTTCTCGATGGCCTCCTCGATGGCCACCTCCGAGGCGACCACGACCTCCACGTTGTAGCCCGTCAAGAACTTCAGGTCGTCGATGGCCAAGATGTTGGCCGGATCGCTCATGGCGACGATGATCGACGCCCCGGCGCGGTTCACGGGGATGACGTTGTGCTTGCGGGCGACCTCCTCGGGCACCAGCTTTATGACCTCGGGATCGATCTCGAACTCCGCGAGGTTTATGGGCGGCACGCCGTACTGCTTCGAGAGGAACTGGGTGAGGTCCGTCTCCTGGATGTACCCGAGCTTGGTGAGGCTGTAGCCGAGGCGGTGCCCGGTCTTGCGCTGCTGCTCCTGGGCCTGCCTGAGCTGGGGCAGGCTGATCAGGTTCTCGCGAACCAGGAGCTCGCCCAGGCGCGAACCGACTGCTTCCGTGGGGGCGGGGGGCTTTCGGCTGTTCCAGTCGACCATTGCGGCTCAGGTCGTCGTCGGGTTGAGAGTAAACTGCAGGGTGTAGAAGTTCACGTCGTTGTCGGTCGCTCCGTGTACCTCGATGAAGTACCAGCCTGCCGGGTTTCCGCTCCCAGTGTCGGTGGCCACCGTGAGGTTCTCGTTGTCGTTGGTGGACTGGCCTACTGTGACCTCGAGGTAGCGGTTCATGGCGAAGTCCCAGCGCCAGATCTTGGCGTTGATGTCCCTCGGCAGGAGACCGTCTCCATACTTGTAGAGCACGGTCACCGCCAGCGCCTCGTCCTGAAGCAGGAAGATCTTGTA
>JAVEWA010000012.1:13759-32098 GCA_034004785.1 Polyangia bacterium | reverse complement strand
CTCCGGCCGGGCCGCTGGCCGTGCCCCTGGCCGCGCCTCTGGCCGTGCCTCGGGCCGTGACGCTGGCCGCGACTCGGGCCGTGACTCTGGCCGTGCCTCTGGCCGTGTCTCTGGCCGCGACTCTGGCCGTGACTCTGGCCGCGACTCTGGCCGCGACTCTGGCCGTGACTCTGGCCGCGACTCTGGCCGCGACTCTGGCCGCGACTCTGGCCGTGACTCTGGCCGTGACTCTGGCCGTGACTCTGGCCGCGACTCTGGCCGCGACTCTGGCCGTGACTCTGGCCGTGACTCTGGCCGCCTGTTGCCCCAGCGAGAAGAGACAACGACTTGAGTGGCGACTTGAGTGGCGACTTGAGCGGTGACTTGAGCACTGACTTGTGCGCCCGAGACCAGATCAGTCACTGTGGTTTTGGGTGAACTCCACGCTCTGGTCGAATCTCGGTTCCATAAAACCCGTGCAATTACGCAGGGTAGTCCTCCGTATTGGGGATTCTTTTGGAACTTTATGGAACCACAACTGCTCGGCGGGACTCTCATCGTCCCCCCTTTTTCGGACCGCCCAGATACCATCGGGCTGATTTCCGCTGGCCCTCGACCCGTGCTCGCCCCGCAGCCTTCAACTCACGCAGTAGTACCTTGATCTGGCTGGGAAGCAGGTGGGGCAACACCTGCGTGAACTCATCGAACCGAGCCCCGTCCGAGCTGACGGACTCGATGTGCTTGAGCAGGAGTGCCTTGTTCGTCTCGCGGTCCAGCCCCAGCTTGCGCGTATGGACACCGGCCCGGCCGGCCAGCTCGAAGTAGCGCCGGGACAGGAGAACCTTGCGCCCCGATCGCTCGATGGCACCCACGTCTCTCAGCCGGTCGAGGTGGGGCCTGAGCGACTCCGGGATCCGGGCTTCCCGCTGCACGTAGTCGAGGGTGAGCAACTCGCCCACGGAGAGGGTGGCCTGTGTCTCGGCCGTGAGCTGCTCCAGGAACCGGATGAACGCCGCGTCCCGCACCTTGCCCGAGATGCTCACCCAGACCTGATGGGCGCCGCTGCGGCTGAAGTCTGGCACCAGCTTGGCCTCGCGGACACAGGCCGAGAACATGCGGTCCGCCCCCTGGCCGCTCCGTTCGACCATCCCGCAGCGTCGCAACGAGTCGGCGATCCTCCGGTTCCGGGGATTCTGATTCCACAGGAGGTTCTCGGGCGTGATCCCCGCGGGGAAGCCTCCGGGGCTCACGATCTCGATGCGCTCGGGAAACTGCCGCACGAACACCGAGCCGGCCTTCCGGTAGTCCCGGTGGCTCACCGCGTTCAGCACGGCCTCGCGCACCACGTCCTCGTTGAACGACGGTAACTGTCGTCGGACGAACCCCTCGAGATACGAGAACAGATCGTTCCGCAAGTTGATGGTCTGCCAGAGATCGTCATGGAAGCCGATGAACCCCTGCCGGTACTCCTTGCGCTGCTGGTGCGCGATGGACGCCTCGCTGGATCGATACTCGAACACCACCTCGGCCATGCCGAGATGACGGCCGAGCGCCTGGTGCGTTCCGAGGAGCACCAGGGCCGCGTAGGTCACCTTGCCACGATGGAGCAGCTCGGCGTCCTCCAGTAGCTGCGGCACCGGCTTTCGCTTGAGCGCCTTGTTCCCGGAGGTTGCCACCCACATCTGGCGGAAGGTCTCGATGCAGGCCGGGTCGAGATCATCGAGGCCAGCCCTCCGACAGATCTCGGCCGAGTAGTCCTGCACGGTCTCGTCGAAGATGGCCTTGAGCTGGTCGGGGGTCATGGGCACCAGCGCATCCCCGGCGCGCATGAGGTACGCGCCCTTCCAGTGGATGGGCACCCCCACGGGGCGAGACGGCACCGTGAAGACCACCACGCGACCGTCGGGATGATCTACCGCCTCGGCCTGGACCTTGAGCTGGAGCCGTTCGGTCTGCTCCTTCCGCGCTCGTTCGAGATCCGTGAACGCGAGGCTGCCCACCACGCGACGGGGGAGCTTGTCCGTGACGCCGAGGATGATCCTGCCGCCGCCTTCGTTCGCCAGGGCGCAGAGGTAGCGGGTCAGCTCGTCGGGGTCGAGCTGCTGCTTCGCTTCCTTGAACTCAAGCTGCTCGCCCTCCTTGGCCTTGAGCAGAGTCTGGAGTTCGTCGTGGGTCATGGTCGCCCCTCCGCCTCCGCGAGCAGCCTCATCCGTTCCTGTTCGATCTGAACCTCCGTGATTCCAAACAGCTCTCTCAGGAGCCCTGTCAGGAGCGCGACGAAACGGTCTGCTACCCCGAACAGCCTGATGGCCTGGAGCAACTCGTACATCATGGTCAACCGCCCGGCACCTGTGTTGAAGCGAGCGGCGTGCACCTTGAAGAAGTGATGGGCCAGTTGATTCCTTGACCGTACGGCACTCTGAAGCAACTCCGTTCCGTCCTGGTCCACCTCCACGTGTTCTCCCAGCACCGCGAGGAGCTTGCCAAGGGTCTTGCGATCCAGCTCATCAGAGAAACTGTCCAGCCCGGCGAGTTCTGAAAACTCACCTTTGCCCATCCTGACCGCGATCAATGCGTTCTGAAGCTCCTTCTCGAAGCACTGCGCCTTGAAAAGAGCCAGACCGGCGACGGCATACACCTGCTTGACCTGATCGCCTTCGTCAGGTGTCCCTTTCAGCTCGGAGACGAGCTGTTCCAATTCAGACGGAAGGGGCGAAGCTGGGTCGAATGGTGAAGGTAGGTTCAACTTCGCCTTCGCAAGTTCCCCGGCTCGTAGTCGTTTCTCTCCTGTCAGGCTGCCTCCGGTCACTTCTTGCTCCTCCGACCACCTGCCTTCACTGCCGGGCGCCAAGCCCTAAGAGCGTCACGGGTGAGGCCGAGGGCGCGGCACTCGGTCTCCAGGAAGCTCTCGAAGTAGTCGCCGAGGCGGATCCCTCCGAACTCGGCGTCGGGCTCGTTGTGCCACTGCTTCACCCAGGGCAGCAGCTCATCGAGGCCGGCGAGCATGGGAGTCAGACGATCGGCTCCCCATCCCTCCTCGGTCTTGCGGGTCTGGTACAGGGTCGCGAGGGCCTGGGCGCGCTGGAGGTGGTTCCAGCCGGCCCAGCCGTAGACGGGCTCGCCGTCCTCGTCGGACTCGCAGCCAGGGTAGGAGATGAACCGCTCCTTGGGCACGTCGAGCTTGCCGCGCAGTCGCCAGAAGGAAGCTTCGCGGAAGTCTTTGCTGTCGTACTTGGGAGGCACCGGGATCTCGCCTACGGCCTCGCCGGCATCCTCTCGGCGTTGCAGCTCCCAGGTCTGCTCCCAGGCCCGATACTTCTCCAGGCCCTTGTCGTTGAACCGGAGCGCGGCCAGGAAGGGAACCGCCTCGGCGTGGATACTGTCGCTGATGGAACGGCCTCGGTCGTCCGAGTCGGGGAACGTCGCCTCAGCCACCTCGCTGAGCTTGGCATCGGCGAGCACACCCCGGGCCAGCTCGCTTCCGCGAGAAACAACGCCACTCGCCGAGCAAGCCTCCTCGGCCGCGGAGCAGAGGAGCGCGACTCCGGCCTGCGTCAGCTCGGCGTCGAAGTCCAACATGATCCAGCGACGCTTGTATTCTGGCTGTTCTAGTATCGCCAGATATTTCGATTGTTGGATCTGCTCGACTCTGCGCTCAATCCAGTGGCGCGATTTCAGGGGCATTTCATTGAGTATCTCTTGGGGAAGTCTGAAGCCGCTTCGACGAAACCACTCACTACTCGCCCCCCTTAGATCCGTACTCTTCAACAGTATCTCGAACGGTCTTGCACCCGGTTCTATCTCCGATGGCCCAGGATCCAGCAACACTTCGTCAACGACCAACCCCGCAGCACGGTACCAAAACCAGTCAATCTGTTCTTGTAGTGCCACCATCCTATGAGAGAGAGAGATTACCTGTCCTCTGCAAAACTGAAGAGTTTCCTTGAGTGAGCCGGCGCTCTTTTTCCATTTCGCAATTGCGCCATGCGGCCTATTGGCGTTTCGCTCGGATGACAAACGTGTGATTTCACGAGCAAGGAACACAGCCTCGCTAGATCCAGTCAGTATCGGCAGGCGAGCAACGGCATTGCCAGCAAGCTGCATGAACTGATCCCATACATCGCTTCTAAGGCCCTCGTTGACTCCACCCTGACCCTTGCTGTGTGCAATTTGTCGTAGGTAGAAGCACGCTGTAGAACTGTTGAGGTAGGCCAGGAGGGCGAGGTGGTCGTCCTCGGTGGCGGACTCGGGCAGCTTGATGATCGGCGCCGTCTGTTTGAATACCTTGCCGCCGCGGTCCAGCACGAAGTGGTTGTGCGTGGCGACTTCCGCGAAGGCGATGGAGAGGGGGGTGCGGTACCGCTCCTTCTGAAACCGACTCCACTCCCACCAGGTCAGGCCGATCTCTTTGTGGTTGCCGTTTGGTTCTCTTCGCAACCAGAGGATCGTTCGATAAGGCCACAAGAACCTGAGAACGTCATCATTAGTCGTTGGCTCAAGGTTCGCGTCATACGGGAAAACGCACGTGTTCGGGTTCAGAATCGCCCAATCTCGAATGACTTCTCCCTCCACGTTCTCGATGATGAATCGATCCTCGAACGACGCTCTCTTCAGAGCATCTCTGGGTACGAAGTAGATCTCGTCGGCGCGGGTAATGCAGATGAAACCGATGGCATCCGCCAATTCTCCGAGCCGGCGCTCTGCGCGGTTCTCCAGCAGCTCCTTCAACTCCGCTGCGCCACCGCCCCCAAGACTCCATGGGTGCTTTTCCAACGTTGAGCGCGTGACGCGGGCGACCGAGATGTACTCGTTTTCGAAGCCTTCCTCGTTCCAGTGGTCCGTGATGCTTCGCCAAACGTGGCCAAGCTCGGCCCGCTCGGGAGTCGTCGGCTCGCCACGCCGGGCGAGAACCGTGAGCACGTCCTTGCCCACGGCCGGCTCGGTTGTGCCGAAGAGCAGCACGGTCGGCGTCCCGTGCCCCGGGATGTACGCGCCCGAGGTGTTCACGACGAGATCGAGGTTCACCGAGGGCAGGTAGCTCTCGATCACCTTCTTGCCGAACTCGCGCTTCATGAACGAGTTGGCGGTGATCTGCCCGACGAACCCGCCCCTGCGGGCGAGCTGGAAGAACCGCTCCATGAACGGGACGCAGAGCGAGTACTGCTTGAAGGCCGTGGAGTACAGCTCCCGGTACCTGTCCCGCAGGGCGGCGTCCTTCACCGTGATGTACGGCGGGTTCCCCACCACGGCGGCGTGCTGCCGGTGCAGCACCTCCCGGGCCGCGGCCTCGTCCTCCAGGGCGAACTCCTCGCCGCCCCAGTCCTTCGCCGAGGCACCATCCACGTCCATGAGCCTCGTCTGCTCGAGGTGCGGGTTGTGGAGCAGCGAGTCGGCCACGGCCAGGTGGAGCGGGAGCTGTGGCACATCGCCCAGCGAACGGTAGTTCCCCCTGGCGATGAACGCGAGGGTCAGGCGGAACCGGGCGATGGCCACGGCGTAGGGGTTCAGGTCGGCGCCGAACACGGCGTCCAGCGCCTTCTGCGCGGCCTGGCGCACGTCCAGCCCTGGCTCCTTGGCGAGCCAGCGGTCGCACAGCCGCTCGAAGGCATCGAGCAGGAAGTGGCCTGAGCCGCAGGTGGGGTCCACGAGCGTGGTGTCGGCCAGGCCGAATCGCTCGATGGCCCGGTCGAGCGTGCGGTCCAGGATGAAGGCGGCCACGAACCCGGGCGTCTGGAGCAGCGCGAACCGCTTGCGGACGTCCTCGGACAGGTCCTGGTAGAGATCGCCCAGGAACCGCGTGTCGTCCTGCCCGAACCGGAAGGCCGGAGCCGCGGCCTCGGGCTCGCGGAAGAGATCCAGCAGGGCCCTGGCGGCCTCGGCCGAGGGCGAGAGCAGCCACACCGGGTTGTGCCGGCTGTCGAACAGCTCCCGGCCGGCGGGCAGGCGGGTCAGCTCGCGGAACACGGTGAGCAGGTAGTCCCGCTCGGTGAGGGACGGCGCCAGCTCGAAGAACTGCTTCTGGTTGTCCATCGCGTCCGGGCCGGCGATGCGGCTCCGGCCGAGGAGGTCCCGGTCTTCGAGGGTCCGGACGAACACGCAGGACAGGAGCCACGCCGCGGCCACCTGCTCGGTGAACCGCCGGCGCCACTCCACATAGTTGTCCGCGGTGCGACGAGCCTCCTGCTCGGCATGGTGCCGGGCCTTGAGGGCCTCGGTCACGGCGGGCGAGCCATCGGCCCGGGCGAGCAGGTCCTCGGCGAGAAGCGCGAGCACCTTCTGCGCCCGACCCAGGAAGGCCGCAGCGTCGAGGGGAGCCCGGGGATCGGTCTGGGCCGGTAGATCGACGAGCTTCTTGCGGGTGCCACGGGCCATGGGTTCAGTCCGCCTGTCCGGGTGCGTTGTGTCGGTTCGCGAGCCACTCGCGGGGGATCCAGGCTGCCTGCGACTTGCGCACGTCAGGCAGGGCCAGCTTGCCCTCGATGCGTGGGACGCCGCCCGTGTCGTGTGCAGGCACGAGCACGAGGATCGCCGCCGAGTTCTTGTCCTTCGACGCCTCCACGAGGCGGGACAGGAAGTCGGTGAGGCCGTAGCGGGCGATGAGGCCCGGCTGCACGAGGAGCAGCGTCTGCTTCGGTGGCAGCATCGCGTCGGCCACCTGGGCCGCGGCCTCCCGGGCGAGCTTGAGGAGCAGGGGCCAGGCCCGGCCCTCGGCTCCCTCGCAGTCCGCGCCGTGCAGGGCGTCGTCCTTCACCTTCTTCTCGGCCGAACGCTCGGCGAGCGCGGCCAGGAACTGCTCATCGAAGGAGGTGAAGGGCACGCCGATCCGCTTCGCCAGGGCCAGGGTGGCCTCTCGTGCCCGGTCCGCGGTGACCCCGAGCACGAGCAGGTTCTTCTTCTCCAGGTCGTAGCGCAGCCGGTCGTCGAAGTCCCTCGCCCGGATCGCCTCCGGCTCCATGGACCGCGCCTGGCTCGGCAGGGCCGTGCCCGCGATGGTGAGCGAACTCCACGAGGTGTGCAGGCTCGGTCCCACCGCGCCCTCGGGTCGGAGGTAGCGGCCCTCGCGCTCGATCCAGTCGAAGCCGAGCCGCACCATCAGGTCGTCCAGCTCGGGCCGGGCCGGCAGCACCTCGGCCTCGGGGTAGCGGGACCGCACGACCTGGCTCACCTCGTCGGGGGTCTGCTTGCTGCGCAGGAGCTGGGCCGACAGCTCCAGCGCCCGGGCAGCGGGCATCCCCCGGGGGTACACCTCCAGCCGCGCCGAGAGGGCCGCCTGGTCGCTCGCCTGGGTGGCCAGGGCCAGGAGCCGCTCCGGCGCCAGCCGCTCGAACGGTGCGCCCTTGATCGCCTCCGCGATCAGTCCCATCGCCTCGTGCGCGGCCACCAGCGGCTCTCGTTGGGCGAGATCGTCGGCGGCCGCACCGAGCCTTTTCAGCGGGGTGATGTACGCCTCGGAGAGCACGACCCAGGGATCGTCGCCCTGGAGGCGGAGGTAGCGCAGCCCTTCCGGGCTGTCCCGCTCCACCTCGGCCATGGCCCGGACGAGCGCAGCGGCCCGGCCGAGGCGCAGCGGCTCTGCCGCGTCGCGGTCATGAGGCATCTGGGCGAGCAGCTCCCGGGCCGCCCGCACGAGGGGCAATGCTCCACCGGCCTGCTCCACCAGGGACCGGCACAGGCTGGCCAGCTCACCCCGCGCCGGGTGCTTCTCCCACTGGTCCCGGCGCTTGCCCAGCTCCACCGAGATGTTCGGCGCCGCGATGCGGAAGTGATCCGCGACCGTCCGCATCTTGATGCCCAGCAGGCCCAGGAACGGATCCTCCAGGCCGAACAGGGCGCGGACGTGCTGGTGGGCCTTGCTCTTGCCACCGAACAGGGCCTCCACCCACCCCTCGACGGTGGTCGGACGCTTCCGCTCCTCGGCGGCCTTCTGCTCGCGGTCCAGCAGCTCGCGCAGGACCTTGGCCGAGAGGCCGTGCTTCTGGGCCAGCGCCTCGACCTGCGCCTTCTCGGCCAGGGCGACCCGGGAGAGCCGGTCCAGGCCAGCGTCGGTGAACGCCTCGGCACCGGGCAGACCGAGAAGCTGGAGCGCCAGGTCTTCGCCCTGATACCCGGGGTAGAACGGCTCGGCCGGAGCGGGCGTTGCGGCCCGGTTCCGGAGCCGATCCCGGAACTCCAGGATCTCCCGGGACACGCCGGTGCCGATGCCTCGCACGGCGGACAGTCGGTTGTCGGGCAGGCGCAGGATCTCCTCGGCGCGAGTGAGTCCGGCGCGATCCAGGGCGCTCCTGGCCCGGACGGACAGTGGCAGCACCTCGATGGGGGTGTCCGGCGAGAGGGCCGCCATGTCCGCGTCGGACACGGCCACCAGCTCCACCGAGCGACGGGCCACGGCGCTCCTTCGGGGCTGGGTCTCGAACGCACTCTTCCACGCCTCGTGCATCACCTCGGCCGAGCTGAATCGCTTGCCCGCAGCTGGGTGCAGGGCCTGGCGGAAGAACGCGAGCAGCGCGGTCCGGACCGACGGGTCGAAGCGCTCGGCCGAGAGGGACACCTCGTAGGGCGCATCGGTGGTCACGGGGGGACCGCCCGGCGGGTGAACGGCGAGCGATGAACCCGAGGCTGGGTGGCCCGCCTCTGCGTCCCCCCGTACCCCCGAGGCGCTCACCGAGTGAATCGGATGAGCGCCGCCACCCGGTGCGAGCGCGTACTGGACTCTCACCACGGGCCGCAGGCCGGTGACCATCTCGTGGAGCGTGACCGCGGCGCTCCACCGCTCGGCCGCGCCATCGTAGACGCCCCGATCACGCAGGAACGGGTCGCGGTATGCCGCGGTGCCGAGGCCCACCTCGGCGGGATCGGCCGAGGACAGGGAGAAGTCGAAGAGCGTGAGCTGCTCCCTCGTCTTGCCCACTGCCCCCACGCCGATGTTCGCGGGCTTGATGTCGCGGTGAAAGACCTGCTTCTCCTCCAGGTAGTGGAGCGCATCGAGCAGCTCGCCACCGAACCGGGCCGCGAAGTCAAGCGAGAGGCTGCCTTCCCGTCCGATGCGCCGCTGGAGCGTCTCGGTCCCGGCGATGGAGAGGAGGAGGCAGCGCCGCCCCGCGATGACGCGGCTGTCCGTGAGCGATACGACGTTTCCGTGGTGCAGCTCGCGGATCGTCCCGGCCTCGGCCTCCAGCCGGGCGTCGTGGTCCTCGGACTGGCTCACCTTGAGGGCCAGGTCCCGGCCCTCCGGATCCTGGACGTGCTGGACCCGCGCCGTGGAGCCGTGGCCGAGCAGTCCGACCACCCGGAGCCCGCCTTCGAGCACCTCGTCCGCCTTGGCGAGGAGCGGCGAGATCTGCGCCGGCGCCACCACCGGCGCGGGCTGGGTGGCCACATCGAGGAGCAGCTCGATCCAGGCGGTCACGTCGTCGGACCGGGCCTGGAGGTGGATCTCCGTGGCCTCTGCGACGAGGCTGGCCACGTCCTCGGGGATCGACTCGTCCGCGGCCCGCGGATCGAGGTGGTGATCGCGCCGGAGCCGTTCCTCCAGCTCCACGTCGCTGCCGGCCGGAGACCGCCCCGTGAGCACGAAGTAGGCGAGCGCGCCCAGGCTGAAGAGATCCGACTGCACGCTGCGGGCCGTGGGCGCGAAGCGAGTCTCGGGGGCCTGGTAGACCGACCCGCTGGACGAGATGAGCATCGTGACGTGCGATGTCGCCTCGACGAGCGAGCCATGGCCGAGCTGGAAGTTGAAGAGCCGAACCTCGGGCTCGCCGTTCTCGCGGTGCGGGCGCACCAGCACGGCCTCGGGCGAGAGCGCGCCATGGACGATGCTCTTGCGGTGGCAGAACGCCAGCGCCCGCCCCACCTGCGTGATGAGGCTCACGCGCTCGAAGAACGTGAGCTTGGGCTGCTGCCGCAGGAAGGCGTCCAGCGGGACGCCCTCCTCGAAGGGATCGAACAGCACCGTGGGGCCGATGGCCGCATCCGTCATGTAGTCGGTCAGCGAGAGCACCTGCGGATGCTCCCGCAGGTCCGTGAGGAGCTGCGCTTCCCGGTCCGCGGCCCGGCGGAGCTGCTGCCGCCGCTCCACGCTCGTCTGCTGCGGCACCAGGTAGGTCCTGGCCCGACGCCGCATGGACGGCTGGTCCCGGTGGACCGCCAGGCGATCCTGGAACCCCTGCCCCTCCATCAGCACGTCGCGCAGGGCGTAGGGACCCACGTAGGCCGCGTTCTCCTGCTTCCGCAGCCCCAGCGCCCCGAGCGCCGTGACCAGATCCTTCAGGGTCGGTGCGTCGATGCGGTCCGCCCGATACCCGGGCGAGGCGCCCTCGAACTCGTGATGCTGGATCGCCCGGACCAGACCCTCCCGCTTGACCACCCGACACCGGCCGTCCTCGCTCAGCCTAAGGGTCGTGTCCGGGTGCGAGAGCAGCACCAGGGCCTCGATCCACGGCACGCGCCGGCCCGGCGGCATGACCCGCTCCAGCCGGCTCTTGAGCACCTTGGCCTTCCGGTTCGTGAGCGCCAGGGGCGGGTCCATCCAGCGCCGGGGCTCGCCCGGAGGGGTGCGCCACCAGTCCACCGAGTCGCCCTCGTACACGCCGGGACCGCTCTTCACCTCGATGAGGTAGAGAGCCGAGTATCCGATGACCAGCAGGTCGATCTCGTAGAGCCGGCCCGTGGAGGGATCGAGCAGCTCGCACAAGGCCCACAGGTTGTACGGGGCCGAGTTCGGCAGCGCCGAGATGGCGAAGTCGATGGCCTCGGCCTCGTGCGCGAAGGGCGTGGCGCCCAGGATCTGGATGCGGTGCTTCCCGAGCATCCTACCTCGCCTCGCCTATGAGTCGCTGTGCCCAGGCCGCGTCGGCCGGCGCCGCATCGGGTGACACGATCAGCCTTCGCCCCGCCTGAGAGGCGTCGGGGGCTTCCTCGGCGCACAGGACGGCGACCGGCCGGGTGGCCTGGAGCAGGGCACCCGCCAGCGCCGCGATCTGCCGGTGCCCCGGAGGAGAGGCCACGAAGACCACCTGCTCTGCCAGGTCCAGATCCCGCTCCACCGCGAACAGCCGGGCCACCTCCATCACCGCCCCGGGACCGCACACCACCAGCCGCTCGGTCGGGGTGATCGCCTTCTCGATGAAGGTCGGCCGGATCGTGACCCCCCAGGCCGCAGCCGAGGCCAGGAGCACCTGCTCAAGGGTGGCCGGCCGTGGAGAGGCCAGGGCGGCGCGCCAGAGATCCTCGGCGTCCACCGGGTCCAGCGGCTCCCACCCCGGGCCAAAGGGATCGTCCTCGGCCACGGCCCGCAGCCCGAAGGCAGTCCGGGCCGCGAAGGCCGAAGGCCACTCGGCGTCCGCATCGCGCAGGAGCAGGTCGATCCGGTCGGCCGTCTTCAGCTCGCCCCGGAAGGCACCCCACCGGGCGTCGGCATCGGCGCCGAACCGCCTCCCCGTGGGCTTGCCTGCCTCGACGAAGCGGAGCGCCGCCAGGGCGGCACGGTAGTACGCCTGCCGATCCGCCGCAGTGATCGGGGTCTGGTCCATCTCGCACCTTCCGCTTCAACCGCTGGAAAAGACGACGAAACAGCCAGGAAAAGTTACCCCCCTATGGGGGCGTTCGTCAACGGCGGAGGCGCTCTGCGCCTGGGCGGGCGGAGGATAGCCGTGAGGTGCGACAGATTCGGTCGCGGACGCGGAGGATGATGTTGATCGCAACCGGGTGCGGGCAACTCCACGGTTTGACGTGGGGTTAGGAGCCGCCCTAGGGGAACCACCGCCGGTCTGGTACAACTCGAACCAGGAAGGCACGAAGGTATGACCGATTTCCAGCCCCCGCTGAGCGACCACTTCTCGTGGCGCGTCAAGCACCTGGTCACGTGGCGGATCATCGCCGAGATCATGCGCCGGCACCTGCCCCGGCTGGATCTGCGCGTGTACGAGATGCACCCAGGGGGGGGGCAGGGTGACACGCTGGGGCTGTTCCACCAGAAGCCCGGCGTGCCCTGGCCCGGCACCAAGCTGAACGACTTCCGAGCCTACCGCCGGCTTGGCGAGGAACCCCGCGGCCGTCATCGGGTTCATCGCCTGGAGGAGATGGGAGGCTACGTCTGGCCCTACCTCCGAGCCGAGGACCCCAAGGTCGTCGTCGATGAGGTGGAGAAGTACCTCGGCCTCACATCCCCCAAGGGCCGTCTACCGGCCGAGACCCCGACGATCTGGGCTTTCCGCCTGATGGCCGAGCTGCTCGGTCTTGCCTTCAACACCAGGGAGTCGCTCCAGTGGCGAAGCGCGTACCACGACAGCTCCGGGATGGAGGGCTGCTTCCCACGGAAGATGTTCCTGGAGCACGAGCACATCGCGGCCACGGTCAACCACGCGGCGCCCGAGGGCAACAGGTACCATCGGTTCTGGATGCTGATCCCTTGGGAGACGCCCGAGGACTCGTCCGAAGCTGACGCCATCCAGGTCATCGTGGACCTGGCGGGCAGCGTGTGGTTCGGGCCGCGGTTGAAGCATGTAGAGAACATCCCGGAGCTAGTGAAGAATCGGGGCAGCCTGGTCGAGTGTGCCGCTTGGGTTTGGCAGCGGAGGTGGACCGGGTGAGCCGTTGGTAATGAAGCCATTTCTCTAGTTCAACCAGCTCCGTGGGAGCAGAAGGAAGATTGAGATGAGCCTACTACCCAAGAGCATCGTGACGACCGATGAAGAGGGGAACCCGCTAAACCCCAAGCAGTGGTTCACCAGGGTGAATCCGGAGGGCAAGGCGGGCCGCAGAAACGAATGGGAATGGGACGGAATCATCTGCGCTAATGTATCGGCCTTGTCCGACGCGCTTTGCGCGGCCAGCGTTATACCGGACGACTCTGAACTTCGCGTGCTCGGCCGTCAGGTGAACGGTGTCGACGTGCTGTTTGCCGAGATCGAGCGGGATGAACGCGGCGATCCGGGAAGACGTGAACTTGGTGAACCTCGTAGGCTAGTCCTTCTAGAAGACAAGCTCATCAGCAATCCACAGGCAAAACGCGAAGTGCTGGCGCAGGTACTCGATTACGCTCAGCAGGCACAGCAGCTCTGGACTGCGAGGGACCTGAGTTTCAACCCGAAGCTCTCCGCTCATGCCGAGTGGTTCAAGAGACATGAATCCCGCATAGACGTGATGCTCTCCCAAGGCGACCTGCTTCTTGTAATTGCAGGGAATGACATCGCCGAGGACTTGCTAAGGCTGGCACGAAGGTTCGCTGCTGGCAATGACCCCCTCTCCCTGAACGAGTTGTGCCTGGTCTCATTCGCGGCCTATCGGCGCGGCAACGAGCACATGCTCATTCCACACGTAGTAAGCTCGGTGGAACGACACCAACGCCAAGTGACTATTCGCGTTAAGGTTCAAGATACTGCTGGCAGGATTCTGCCAGCACAGGTCGAACAGGATGTTGAGGCGGACCTTCGAACCGTTCGCGGAGCCCTACCGGTGAATCATGATGCCAGAGCGTTCCTGCGCCGAGCAAAGGAAATACTGGACCCAAAGATCCTTGTGAAGGGATCTCCGTTTAAGGGAACCAAAGCAGTTCGCAAGAGCCTGGAGTACTCGTACTTGACCGATGACGAGTACACACTCGTAAGATTCAAAATCCACTTCGGTGGGTACGTGACTGATAAATGGTCCCCTATTGAAGTCGGACTGCATGTTGAATCTGAGGGTCATCAAACTGTGTGGCATCGACGCGCACAGAAGGCTCTATCTTCGGGGAAGCTACCAGAGGGCACTGAGATCAGCAAAGCGGGTGCCCAAACCGTGTGTGCTCTGAAAAAGGTCGCTTGGTCAACCGCTGAAGACCTGGCCAAGTTGCTACCGGAAGTGAGCAACGCACTCCTTCAATTTGTATCCGCCTTCCCGCCGGACGATCGGGCCAGCTAGTTAAGCTCCGCCTGCACTCCACCGGTCCTTCGTCGCGTCCTCGTCGGGGTCAGCCGTTGAGAACCCTCGTACCGATGCACCGCGTCGGATCAGGTCGTGCGCGTTCACGGCGACTGCACGGACCTTCTCAGAGGTGAGTCCGGGGAGAGGGGTCGGGAAGGATGATGCAGAGATCCACGCAACCATCTTGACCACTCCAGCGCAGCGAACCGCGCTCAATTTCTACATAGGCGGAGTCCTCCATCACATCCACGGGGGGCACTTGAAGACCAGGCTCGCCTTGGGCGAGGGGCCATCCGAGTTCGACCCTGAAGACCTGACACGGCCGGGTCGGATGGACCGCCTCATCCTCGTGGACCCTCGGCCGCCCTACGTGCTACTCTCCCGGATCAAGGTCCAGCTTGAGGAGATCCCCGCGAGCCGGACCGCTCGTGCGAGCCCCAGCTATGCCACTTCAGGCTATGCTGGGCTGGTGACATAGCGGGATCTGTTGCCGCAAAGTTGCCACGACTCTGCACCCAAGGAAGGATCTCGAAGGAACGCGAAGGAACGAGACGGCAACAAGTCGTCGAAACATTCCCAGCGGTTGCCGGCCAAGGTCGCGTCCCGCTTGGGGTTTTGGTTCAGGCCGTCTCAATCTTCGACTCCCAGCGGAGCTATCTTCACTCGGAAGGCGTTCTGGGGCGTCAGCGGGACGCCCCTCCCCCTAACTTGTTGCCGTCAGGTTGCCGCTACTCGTTCACCAACTTATCCACTGCCTCGCGTCGCAGGTTCGCGAGGAGAAGATGGAGGCGATCCCGCCTCTCCAAGGCGAAGCAGATGAAGAAGACGGGAGGCAGATGCAAAAGAAGATGGAGGCTACCAAGCCCCCTGACTGTCACGCTACCTGAGCAGAACACTGCCAAACGCCGCGGGCCCTAACAGGAGATCGGCTCGGGTCTGTCTAGATCAGTCCCAGACGATCGGAACATCGTACTCGGAGAAGATCGGATCAGAGGTCACGATGGGAAGACCGAGGACGCGCGCCTGAGCGACGAGCAGCCTGTCAAATGGATCGCGATGGACTAGGGGCAGCTTTCCGTAGGCCACGAGATGACGCAGGTCGATGTCGAGGATCTCCAGGTCGCGGTTCAATACCTGGCCTTCGAAGAAGGTCTCTAGCTCCATTCCGAGGGAGAGCTTTCCAATCTGCGACTTGATGACGATCTCCCAGAGGCTCGCCACGCTGAGGATCTTCGTGACGGTCTCGTCCTCGATCAGTTTTGCCGCTGTCGATGGCAGACGCGGATCGTCGAAGACGAACCAGAGGAAAGCGTGCGTATCGAGGAGAGCTTCGCTCACGGGTAGTCCTCGAAGTCGTCGATGGAAGAGGTGAAGTCCTCGGACATCTGATAGCCGGGATTCCTTGCCGAGCCGCGAACGAGAGGCCGCTTTTCTTCCTCGACCGGACCGAGCAACGCCACCCTCTTGCCCCGGCGGGTGATGTAGAAGCGCTCTCCCGCGAGCACCCGCTGCACCAGCTCCGAGAGCTTGGTCTTGGACTCGAACATTCCGACTTCGATGGGCCTCGACATATCTAACTAGTAATCTGTCTAGTTATTTCCGTCAACTGGATATTATCGTATCGATTCAAATGGTTGCTGATGTGCGTGTGCGTCGGCCTGAGCGGAATTACCGTTGCTGCTATTCAGCGCAGTTGACGTGGCGCCAGTGTCCCAGATGGCGTGCTTAAGTACCAGGCTCCTCTCGGACAGCGGGTCAAAGATCATTGCCTCTGAGCGAAGCTCGCGAACGACGCTACTGTATCCAATGTCAAAGACGTGGTGGATGGGACGCATGGTGGCAGGCTGGCGTCAGGCAGAGTGGAATACGACACGGGAGTGGAAGCAGGCGACCTCTCCCTCGGGTGTCACCTCCTGGACCAGGAACGACCCGAGAGCGTGCTCCTTCATAGTCTCCTTGATGGCTACCAGCCGGTCCTCATGGACCCCGATGACTTCCTTGTCCTTGATGACGATGAACTTGCCGGGGTACCTCGCTAGGAGCTCGTCCTTGTGAGCGAGGTAGTGCTCGAACTCTTCCTTGAGGCTCATCTCTAACCACCTCCCTCCGAAGGAACCCGACGGGGCATCATCGACCTGGCGCCCACATGTCCTTGTAGATCATGCCGACGCGGTGGCCTGACTCTCGAAGGCCCATGTGTGACGATGGTCCACTACGCTTGCCTCATCAAGCCATTTGGCCGCGGGCCTCGCTGTCTCAGGTTCCAGGTCCGGTGAACGCGCGCTTCGCTGTCTCAGGTTCCAGGTCCGGTGAACGCGCGCTTCGCTGTCTCAGGTTCCAGGTCCGGCTGGAATGATGTCTCTTCCACACGGCGCCCTCACACATTCTGCTCGATGGCCAGCCCCTTACCCTGCAAGCGGACGCCCGAGCGGGTCGAGGAACCGCAGGCTCCCACCGAAGACCTCTCTGAAGCAGTAGGCGATCACGTCGTCCATCCCCACAATGAACGTATCCGAAACGAGCTGAACCATGACATCGGCAGTGACGGCGACCACGGCATGATGGGGGAGCGGCCCATCCTCCAAGGGGATCATCACCCGCATCGCGAAGTCGTGACGAATGGGCGTCCAGTCGCAGGCGTAATTGGGGACGTGTCGTTTTGGAAGGCCATCGATCTCCAGCTTCGGCCGGAACGGCTCTCCAGATTGACCGGAATACGCACCGGGGCCCCGGTGCGAGATGCACTTGGCTGGGTGCGAAGGGAATCAGGCCGGCTCGGATTGCTCACCACAGGAGCGCCCTTCGCGCCTAGCGCGGGGCCTGGGAGGAAGCGGAGGGCGGGGCGAAGCGGATGCGGCCGTTTGCGAGGGTCACCCGAGTGCCAAAGGGACGGCAGTAGGAGCGCATGTGATCGAGGGCCTGGCGCTGATCCGAAGGGGAGGTGAGCGGGCGGGGGGCCCAGGTGTCGCGCTCGATCAGCGCGGGGATCAGCTCCAGCCGGCGCAGCCTTGGCCGGGCCTCGGCGCTGAGCTCGACCATGAGCAGGCCGGTGCGCCGCTGGGACCACAGGGCGTTCGGGAAGATGAAGTTCCCCAGGCTGTAGGCGATCACGCCCTTCTGGAAGTACTCGACCCCCTGGAGGACGTGGGGCTGGCCTCCGGCCACCAGGGAGGCGCCGGCCTCGATGACCTGGCGGGCCAGGCGCGTCTTGGCGCCCTCTGGGAAGTGCACTCCGGCCCGGCCGAAGTGCAGGAGCACGACCACAAAGGAGCACCGCTGCGCCAGCGTGCGCACCGCTCCCAGCAGCTCGGCCTGACGTTCCATTGGGTAGTAGGCCACGCGAGCCTCGCGGCGCTCCCGCTTGTTCAGGATGGTGGTGGCGGGCAGAAAGCCCACGCAGGCCGCGCCGCGACGGAAGAGATATGGCTGCCGGGCCTCGGCGTCGTCCTTGCCGGCGCCGATGGTCTGGAGGCCTTGCTTCCGCAGGTAGCCGACGGTCTCAAGCACACCTTCGTGGCGGCCATCCATGATGTGGTTGTTGGCAAGGGTCACGAGGCCAACGCCCGCGGGCCGAAAGGCCGTTGCCCAGACTGGGGGCACCCAGAGGTTCAACCGAGGCACGGCGTAGCGCGGATCGCGCCGCATGATCACCCCTTCGAAGTTGGTCACCGCCAGATCCACTCCCCCGAGGTGCACGGCCATGTGCCTGTAGGGGTTCTTCTCCATGGGCAGAGTCGGGAGCCGTGGATCCACGTGGTTGCGGTGGAGGGCCACGTCACCCGTGATGGCCAGAGTGATGGAGCCCGGGCTCGCCCGCAGCCCTCGAGTGGTGTTGGGAACGGCGAGGATGAGCCCCATCAGCGCGAAGCGCCATGCAGCCATCCAGAGGCAGGATTGTCCGCGAGGGAACATCCCGTCCAGTATATGATAGCCGCAGCTCGTCAATGAGTGGATATCGAGACGGGCGCGGCAACGCATCCGGCCCACCGTCTCTCTCGGAGCGAGCCTCCGAAAGGAGAGGTATGTCATGCCAATCGTGGGTCGCGTCGTTATCGTGCTGCTCGGGCTCTCGATCGGCGCCTGCAGCCAGAAGCCCCGCCCATCGGAGGGGGCCGCGTCCGAGCCTCCGGCTAGGGCGCGCACGCAGCCCGCGCCCGAAATGCCAGCCGCGAAACCTCAGCGCCAGGACGCAGGAACTGCACCGGCGCCACAAACGGACTTGAAGTCTGCACCGGCGCCACAAACGGACATAAAGTCTGCACCGGCGCCGCTCACAGACGCTCGGCACGCACCGGTGCAGCGGGCCGGCTCGAGGCCCACGCCGCTCGGCAAGGAGGCCCTCAGGCCCACGCCGCTCGGCAAGGAGGCCCTCAGGCCCACGCCGCTCGGCAAGGAGGCCCTCAGGCCCACGCCGCTCGGCAAGGAGGCCCTCAGGCCCACGCCGCTCGGCAAGGAGGC
>JAVEWA010000012.1:0-13659 GCA_034004785.1 Polyangia bacterium | reverse complement strand
AGGAGGCCCTCAGGCCCACGCCGCTCGGCAAGGAGGCCCTCAGGCCCACGCCGCTCGGCAAGGAGGCCCTCAGGCCCACGCCGCTCGGCAAGGAGGCCCTCAGGCCCACGCCGCTCGGCAAGGAGGCGTTCAGGCCCACCGTGCCGCCGCCCACCTGGAAGGCCTTGCAGCCGCTGATTATGTCGCCTGGGCTACGCGCGCCAGTGGCCTCGAGCGCCATCGTGCCCCTCGGCGGCGCGCGGTTCGCCGCCGTCGGCCGGATGACGGCGCGCACAATGGGCGACAAGGACGCCGAGAGCGGGAGCCAGGCCGGCGAATATGCGCTCGTCCTCGTGGTGGTGGAGCCGGATGGCGCCGCATGGAAGGTCGCGCAGCAGCTCAGGGTGTTCGACTTCGCGGTGAAGGACCCCTGCCAGTCGAGCACGGTGCCGACCCGCGTCACGCCAGGCGACTTCGATCACGACAGCCGGCCCGAGATCGAGCTCAGGATCCGGGCGAGCAGCTCCGAGCGGGCCGTGGGCTGCGTGGCCAGATCTCACCTGGTGCTCGTGGACCTGCACCCGGCCCCGCGGATCCTGCTGGTGGACAGCCTGGACGCCAAGGGCGTGTACGTGACCACCTCGGTCCTTCGCTACGAGGACCTCGACGGCGACGGGTTCCCGGACCTGAGCATCACCGAGACCACCAGGCGCACAGGTCCAGGGGAGACCGATACGAAGTACGACCCTGCCAAGCGGCGCTACCTCTACGATCCCGCGAGCGACTGCTACCGGAGCGGGGGGAAGCTCATCCGCCCAAAAACCCCGACCTTCTTCAAGGACGCGAACGATCCAGACTGGCGCGATCCGAACTTCCGCTAGGTTCACGCGGGCCCGGCCTCGAAGCTGTTGAGGGCCTCCTTGCACCGGACGGACGTATTGATGGGCGCGGCCGTGGCTGCGTTCCTGTTCCGCGTGGCCCCTTCGTTTTCCCTATCGCAATTGGGAGCGCTGGCACCGACACGGTGTTCTTCTCGTTGGAGGTTGCCAATAACAGGGTGGCGAGGCTGCGCTACGGGCGTCCCTTCTGAAGTATCCGGCGGACAAGACGAGGTGCGGGGAGAGAGTGGCACAGGGTGCCCGTCGCGCCCATCCGGCTCAGACGCGGGAGGTTCCCAGCTCACTCTTTCCGGCACCTGGCGCTGCAACCGTCGCCAGGGATCAGGTTGCCGTCGTCGCACTCCTCGTGGGCCTGGCGGATGCCGTCGCCGCAGAGCGCGCAGTCCCCTGGGCAGGTAGCCGCGGTCTCGGGCTCATCGCAGATGAAATCGCCGCATAGGACGGTGCAGGGACTGCAGTCGCCAGGGCAGAGGCGGCAGCTCTCCACTCCTTGGCAGATCCCGTCCCCGCACCTTGGCGCGGTGCCCGGGCAGGTGGGAACGGCGGGAGCGCAGAGGGGAGCGCAGAGGCCGTAGCAGTCCGGATCCAGGCAGCCGAAGAAACCGTCCTGGTCCGGATCCAGGCCGAGACAGGCCTCGCCGGGGATGGCGCCCTCCCAGCGATAGATCCAGGTGCTCGCCGAGAGTACGGAATCGAGCCAGCCGCCGAAGAGCACCAGCTCGCCCCGGGCCGAGTCGTAGGCCATGTCGTGACCGTAGTGGGACACAGGGGACCCGGCAGGAGTCCTCTCCACCCAGGTGACTCCGTCCCACTCCCAGAGATCGTTGATGGGGGCCGAGTCAGCTCTGCCACCGTAGAGCACTACCCGTCCCCGCCTCTCGTCATATGAAAGGGCATGCAGTTCACGGACGCGTGGAGCCATCAGGGGGGTCATTAGTTGCCAATCCGTGCCGTCCCACTCCCATGTGTCGGACACTCTGCCGCTGGCCGTCGTATATCCGCCGAAAAGGACGACACGCCCGCGGGAGGCGTCATAGGCCATGGCGTGACCGTCTCGGGCGTCAGGAGAGGGGATGGGGGAGCGCTGGGTCCAGGTGGTCCCATCCCATTCCCAGGTGTCGAAAACTCTGCCGCTGACCGTCGTTTCTCCCCCGAAAAGGACGACTCTCTCGCGGGATGCGTCATAGGCCATGGCGTGACCGTCTCGAGCGGGAGGAGAGGCGGCGGGGTTGCGCTGAGCCCAGCTCGTGCCATTCCACACCCAGGTGTCACTCCTCCTGGTGGCGCCCGCCATGCCGCCGAAGAGGACTGTCAAGCCGCGCGCAGTGTCGTAGGCCATGGCGTGATCGAGCCTGGCGCTAGGAGTGCCGGCTGGGTTGCGCTGGGCCCAGCTCGTGCCGTTCCATAGCCAGGTGTCACCCACCTGTCCTATTGCCGTTTGCCCGCCAAAGAGGACCACCTGGCCGCGGTTGGAGTCATAGGCGAGCGCCTGATCTCTACGAGCCGCTGGGACCGTCGGCAGGGCGCGCAGCACCCAATTCGTACCGTCCCACTCCCAGGTTTCGGTCGGGCCCTGGGTCGAGCTGAATCCCCCGTAGAGCACCACGCGCCGCCGCTCGGTGTGGTAGGCCATGGCGTGCCAGAATCGTAGCGATGGCATTGTGACCGGGCTGCGCTGGGTCCAGGTCGTGCCGTTCCACTCCCAGGTGTCCTGCATTCCGACGTAGGAGCCTTGCGTTCCGCCGAACAGGACCACGCGATCCCTCGCCGCGTCGTAGGCCATGGCGTGTGCGCCGCGCCCGGGCGGCGAGGTGGTCGGGCTGCGCTGGGTCCAGTCCGTGCCGTCCCACTCCCAGGTGTCGGCCAGGGTGCCTCCTCCGAAGAGGATGGTCTTGCCCCTCACCGCGTCGTAGGCCATGGCATGCCTGTTGCGGGCAGAGGGCGCGTGGACGGGCAGGCGCTGGGTCCAGTCCGTGCCGTCCCACTCCCAGGTGTCGTTGATGCTGCCCCCATCACCCGATCCCCCGAAGAGCACCACCCTGCCCCTCGCCGCGTCGTAGGCCATGGCATGCCCGAATCTGCCGGGCGGCGACGTGGCCGGGTACGCCATCACCCACCTCATGCCATCCCACTCCCAGGTGTCGTTGAGCCGCACTCCGCCAGAGCCAGTGTATCCGCCGAAGAGCACCACCCGCCCCCGGGAGGCGTCATAGGCCATGGCATGTCCAGTGCGCAGCAGAGGCGCGATGGCCGTACTCCGCTCGACCCATGGCATGCCGAGGTACTCCCAGGTGCCGGCGATGCGGTTAGTACCGTCCGAGCCGCCGTAGAGCACGATACGTCCCCGAGCCGCGTCGTAGGCCATGGCGTGGCTGTCTCGCCACCCGGGACCAGCAGCCTGGTCCCGGAGCTTCCAGGTGGCCGTCTCCGCGCTGCACACGCTCGTGCAGCCGTCGTTGCTCATCTGGTTGCCGTCATCGCAGAGCTCGCCCTTGACCCAGTCCACGTACCCGTTGCCGCAAACCTCCAGGGACTCGCAGTCGTAGGAACAGCCGTCGTTAGAGAAGAGGTTGCCGTCATCACAGACCTCACCGTGGGCTTCGTCGGTGATCCCGTCGCCGCACCTGCGCGGCTGGCAGTCGGGCCGGCAGAGCGCATCCGAGGCATTACTGTTCTGCGTGCCCTCATCGCACACCTCGTTGAGGGAGGGGTCGGTCACCCCGTCGCCGCAGCTCGGGTACCGGCAGCCCGTCGTCCGGCAGGCGTCGGGCGCGCTGTCGGAGTTCACCTGTGTGCACCCCGAAGGCAGGTGATTCGGGTCGGTGCCACAGTCGCATTGCTCCCCACGGGCCACATCCACGTAGGCGTTGCCGCAGATCTCGGTGGATAGGCAATCAGGCGAGCAGCCATCTCCCGCCTGGGCATTGCCGTCGTCGCAGAGCTCTCCATCGTCGAGCTTGCCGTTGCCGCAGTACTCCACGTCGCACTCGGCGTCGCATCCATCTCCCTGGATCAGGTTGCCATCGTCACAGGTCTCGCCCCTCCCGACGTCCACAATGCCGTCCGAACAGGCTGGGTGCATGCAGTCTTGGCGGCAGGCATCAGGCACGATGTCACTGTTGCTCGGACCGTCGTCACACTGCTCCTGGAGGAGCAAGTCCAGCACCCCGTCCCCACACCGCGCCTGAGTGCAGTCGGTTCGGCAGGCGTCGGGCATTGTGTCGGAGTTCAGGGGGCCATCATCGCACTCCTCGATGCCATCGATCCGGCCGTTTCCGCAGACCTGCGACGAGTTGTTGTTGTTCTGCTGGTTGTTCTGGTTGCCAGGCGCATCGTCGTCCCCACAGGCGATGAGACCTCCCAAGAGTGGCGAGAGAATCACCGCGAGCCCCAGGAAATGCGCCAGCAAGGGGCGCCCCGTCGAAGGCCTCGAGGCCCACGCGATCTCACGCAGACGTGCAAATGGGTTGAGCCTCTCCGCTTCCGACTTGTTCATCTGCGCCTCCGTTGGGTCTGTATTGGCCTCCAGATAAACACAATCGCAATCCCCTCAACAATGTGGACGCAGAGCCCTGGGTCGCAGGGTCCCAGGAGCACCTGGCAATCGCCGACCGGGATGGCGCCAGCGCGCTCATGGATCCAAGGAGCGCGAGGAGGCGAGGGAGACCAGGAGCGATCCTGTAGTTGACTCTCTCACAAGGAATGGCCCTCGAGCCCTCAGCGACGCACCACGAGGACTGTCACCTGGTCCGGTGGGTCGCGGCGCTGGCCGGGCTTGGGCGAGGCGGCGAGGACGAGGCTGCGCCAGCGGTTGTTGAAGCGCACTCGGATGATCACGGGGCGATCGAGCACGAAGTGCCTGGAGGCGCCGCCCTGGCTCCACCTGTAGATGTGATAGGCGGTCCGCCGCTTCTCCACCTCCTGCTCCACAGTGGAGACGAGCTGGATCTTCACCCCCCTCGCAAGCGGCAGGGTAACGCCCTCGCCGCGCTTGTGCGCGGATCGATCGTAGGCAGTGGCGCCCAGGCTGGGGGGCAGCTCCACGTCGCACTCGTCGTCGATCTGGCCTGCCCTGACGTGGGCGCGGCCCGCCTTGGCAGGGGCCGGCCTGGATGCGACGGCCGCGTGGAACGCCACGGATGCGTGGAACGCCACGGATGCGTGGGACGCCACGGATGCGTGGAACGCCACGGATGCGTGGAACGCCACGGTCGCATTGACTGCGAGAGGCCCCATGTTGGCGCCCCAGGTGGCGAGGCTGTCGCCAAAGCCGTGGATGAGCACCATGACGTCGCCCTTGCCGGCCTCCATCAGCTCGGTCCTGCTCCCGTCCTCATGGGTGAGCATCCTGGTCCTCGGCTCCCCGGCGGCCCGGGGCAGGGTGCCGCGCGAAGCCCCTGGCGCCTGGGCGCAGCCCGCAACTAGCGCCGCGAGGCAGGGCGCGATCATCACCCGCGCCGCCAATCGGCGAATGGATGGGACGGATGAGATGGATGAGATGGATGAGATGGATGAGATGGATGAGACGGCCGAGGGCGAGGCAGGAGAGCCAGGCAATTCGAACGAAGGCTTCATGGGTTTCATGGAATCCTCCCCGAATAGGATGCGCCCATTTTCTCCAGGCCGCGGCCAAAGGCAATGCGCATGAAGGCGTGGCGCATGAAGGCGTGGCGCATGAAGGCGTGGCGTATGAAGGCGTGGCGCATGAAGGCGTGGCGTATGAAGCCCAAAGTGAATTTGACTATCCCTACCCTCTCGGTGATTATTCCCGCGGAATAGGGGTGGTTGACCGTTCAGGACAAGCTTGAACGAGGGTAAGTTACCCGCCGGGGGGCGGTCCCCACCTTCTCTTCGACCACAGGACCCAAGGGGAAAGGAGCTGCGGAATGGGAATCATGGAGAACTTGCTGGACGCGCTGGACACCTCGTCCCTCTCGGACTGGACCACCGTCAACGGTGGCGCCACGCGGATCGGGAGCACCATCACGAGCACGGGCAACACGCTCTGGTACACTCGCTCGAACCAGAGCCTGGAAGACAAAAGTGCGTTTCTCTTCGAGGCCGTATTAACGGCCGAGAACCTCGTCGTCGACGAAGAGCGAGGAGCGCGGATGTGGGTCGCGTTCAGCGACCCGTCGGTGCTGATGCCCGGCGATGTCTGGCGGCTCGAGGTCCGGCTCCACTGCGAGATGGGTACGAGCGACCAGATCAAGCTGTGGGACGTTCACGCCGACACCGCCGTCGCCTCTTTGAACAAGCCCTGGTCGGGGAACCCCATCCGCATACGCTTGAAGCGCCAGACTCTGGGCTCGACCGACTACGTGTTTCTCCAGGCCGAGGACGCCACCACCTGGGAGGATCCGCCCCAGAACAACATCCTGAACGACTCCACCAAGAGCATGGCAGTCGCGGTGAGCACCCTGTTGCCCGCGGCGGGCTCTTGCGAGTTCGGCTTTGGTCACAAGGTCGTTGGGAGCTACTCCTCGGACTGGGAGTCGGTGCACATCACCACCTGCGACGACGCCGGCACGGTGCTGCCCTACTGGCCGCCCGCGCCCCTTGCACCTACCCTCGCGCAGAACACGACCCCGACCGTCCCGGAGGAGGTCGACGCTTCGGTGGACACCTCGGCCGGTTTCCTTGCGAACGACATGGTCAGTGGCACACTGACCACGGTCAAGAACGGAACCAAGGAGGACGGGCCGGATGCCACGGGAGCCGCGGTGGTCTTTCACTTCGATGGACTCGGCGATGGTCAGAACGTCTCCTGCGCAGTGACTGCTCGGGAAGTCTCGGGTCGCGAAACCGTTGGCCCGGCGAGCGCGCCACTGCTCATCCCGGACGTCACGGCGCCTGCCAAGCCGATCATAACCTCGCCCAGCCCAGGCATCTACTCCAAGGATCCGAGGATCCCGCTGAGCGGAGATGCCGAGCCCGGGGCCCGGGTGGATGTCTACGACGACACCGGCACGGGACCGGTCCTCATTGGCGACACCACGGCCGACCCGAGCGGCATGTGGTCCTTCACACCCTCGTCCAATCTGTCCGAAGGGGTGCACGTGTTCACCGCGAAAGCCGTCGACGCGGCTAACAACGAAAGCCCAGCATCCGATCCGGTGGACGTGGACCTCCATCTCACCCCTCCACAAGGGGAGATCGTCGTCACCACCGACCTGGGCCCCTATGCGCCCACCCAAGTCTGGGTCTCGCCCGCGACCGGCCAGAAGTTCGCCAAGGCCGTGCAGGTGGGCCTCCGCATCGATGACGCGACATTCCAGTACCTTGACTACCGCTTCAGCTCCAACCCCCTGGTGGCCGCCAATCCGGGGCATCAACCGCCTTCCAAGCTGATGATCAAGGCTCCTGGGAACCCATCCTTCACGGACTACTTCCTGGATGAGACGAACGAATTCAGTATTCACGCCATTGGCAGCCCGACCACGCACTGGCTCTTCGTGTGGAAAAACGGGGGCACAGATCCCGTGGTGTTCGACACCGACGGATCATTGGAGCTCCAGGCCTTCCTCCAGGATTTCGCCACCAACGCAGCCACCTTGCCTGCGACGCCGCTACAGCTCGATCTCGAGATCCCGCCCGAAGGCATCCCCGTGATCCAGATCGCTCCGAGCACCGACTACGTGCCCATTCCCGCCGTGGTTCGCGCCCGTCCTGCCATGGTTGGGATAAAGAGCCAGCACGCGGACATCGACGAAGCGGCATCCTCGATTACGGTCATCAATCTCAGAACCCTGGTGTCGGCTTCCTCTGCTCTCGGTACGGTCGTCTCCCTGGGCGGAGGGGAGTACCTCTACCCGGCGGCCAACCAGGGGATCTTCCCAGCCGGAGTCAAAATAGATGACGACGACGACTATCAAGTCACCGCAATTCTCAAAGACCACGACACGCCTCCCAACGTGAACACCATTTCAATACTCCAGGGGTTCCGTGTGGACACAGAGGCACCGATCGGCGAGATCTGGATAGGCCCAAGTACCGCCGGCCCATTCTCTCCAGCGCAGACCAGCCATACCGTGGGCACCTACTACGTAGCGCTGGCCGTGCCAAAATCCATAAACGACGTGGACAAGGCGGCCTCCACCCTGCTCGTTCAACCGACGAGCCCCACCACCACTGCGCAGCCGCTTTCCTCCCTGTCGGCGGTTCAAACGGTCAACTACTGGTTCTACGTTTGGCCGGATCCCATCACCGCCGCGGGGAGCTACTCCGTGGACTATCAGCTCTGGGATACTCCCGCGGCGACCACGCTGGGCGCCCAGCACGGCACCATCATCCTCGGGCAGCCCTCGTTCTCCATCCAGTCCAGCGGGCTTCTGCTCTCACACACGGCGGACGACGGCACGGCCCCCGATCCCAACGGCGAGATCTGGAACGGAGCAGGCAACAGCAACTACATGGGGGTGCGCATCCACAACGGTGGTACCGCCGCAGGAGACTGCGGCTATCGGCTGTTCATCGTGCCCAACTTCCTGTTCAGCAATGCTTCGGACTGGATTCTCGTGAACGAGGGAAGCCCCGCTCCGGTGGTGCCAAACATTCCGGTCGGCCTGGACAAGAGCTCCACGAGCAACCGGAACTTCCAAGAGGGCAGCCACCCCAACTTCCCGCCTTCATCGACGCTCTTCGGCAGCGGAGGCATCGGCTCCATCGTGCACACCTGCACTGCCGGAGTGCTCCACTCTCCCCAGGATCCCCTCGAGCTCCGAGACGCTGGGGGTAATCCAGTGCCCATCACCGATGCCCAGTTCAACGATCCCGGCCAGTTCAGAAACGCAGTGATGAACGTGATCCAGAGCTACAACGGCGGCGGCTACTGGACGGCGGTCAGTCAAAACCCGAAGATCGCCAACCGAAACTTCAACTTCAAGAAGGTCGTCTAGGGAGGAGGAGGAAACCATGCCCATTCTGCAAACGATCAGAGACGCGAAAGAGGCGACCCTCGATCTCAGGGAGCTCCTGAAGAAGAAGGCCCATGGAGGCATTCTGATGCCGCCTGGAGCCAAACCCTTCAACAAGGCCGGCCGCCCGGCTGGACTTGTCCGCCTGCCCTGGACCTACGATCTCGACTGGGGCTGGACACCCGAGCGGGAGAAGGCCGACCCCAGGCCTCCCCTCAACCTTCCTCCCTACTACAACGAGAGGTTCACCTTCCGGACGGGAGGACTGAAGACCCAGACACAAAACGCCATCCTCATCGATCTGAGGAGCTTCCCCCGTGGGGCGAGGGTGTTCGTGCGCCTACCGGTGTCACTCCTGCGCTCCGAGGTGCATCGAGCCCTCCGCCGGGGCCGGGCCCACGCCCCCGACGGCGCATGGGCCACGGTTCCGGTGACGCCGGACGACTACAACCAGCTTTTTGGCGAACAAGAGCCCGCGTCATTGGGCAGCACACACGTGCTGGTGGAGCTCGCACCGCGCCGCCGCGCCGTCGTCGATCAGCTCCAGCTCGGTCCCACGCCCGTAGACATCGAGGTCCGCTACGCGGTGAGCCGGACTCTGGTCCGTCCAAAGAGCATGCACGTGATCCACTTCGGCCAGCTCATGGATGGCTTCCTGGTGGGCGAGTTCGAGCACGTGTTCCAGGCCTACCACCCCTACGACGTTCCCATGGTGGGCGACTGGCGGACGCACCTCGTGTACAGGCGCTCTTCCTGGGAGGTGTCCACCATCCCGCCTCTGGCGCTGGCCTTCTTCGACAGCTGGGAGCACGCTGCCGCGAGCGGGTTCGACCCCGCACCGCGCAGCTTTGCCAGACACTTCCGGCCGGAGCACGTCTCTGCCGCGCAGAGGCAGCGGATCCTGGACTTCGTCAATGCGCCCTCGACTGATGCCGAGATGCTTCACAAGAGGGTGCGAGACAACCCTCACGTCGGGACCAAGGGACTTCCTGATCCCCATGAAAAGGAGAAGGTCGGTCTCACCAAGCCTACGGCCCGGCGAATCCTCGCCGCGCGAGACAGGCTGCCCGGGCGGCGCTTCGCGTGTCTCGAGCAGATTGATGCGGTGGCGGGTGTGGGACCAGATACCATGAGCGACATGATCACCTCGTTCCTCATCGCACGCGACGACCATGGAAAATGGTATCCGAATCCCAAGGTGGTCTCCCTTTTGAGAAGATGAATCGAGATGCGATACGGTCCCCGACTCAGGGACCCGGCTGTCCCCCTGGTCTAGCCGCTATTCCGTGAGGCAGGTCGAGCTGCAGCCGTCTCCCGAGGTGGTGTTCCCGTCGTCGCACTCCTCGCCCGCGCCCGGGTCCACTACCCCATCACCACATCGCTGGCGCTTGCAGTCTCGGCGGCAGGCATAGTCCGGCAGGTTCGCGTTCATGGGGCCGTCATCGCACTCCTCCAGGAGATCTGTGTCCACGAAGCCGTCCCCACAGATGGGCAGCCTGCAATCAGCCTGGCATCCGTCACCGCTCACCCGGTTGCCGTCGTCGCACTCCTCACCGGCGCCAGCGTCATGGAAGCCGTCTCCGCACTCCTTCTGGCACTGTGGGCTGCATCCGTCACCCGGAGCGGTGTTGCCGTCGTCACACTCCTCGTTCGCCTGCTTGATGCCGTCGCCGCAGAGGGCGCAGTCTCCAGGGCAGCTCGCCGGGGTCTCGGCCCCGTCGCACAGGAAGTCGCCGCACAGCGCTGCACAAGGGCCGCAGTCGTGAGGGCAGAGGCGGCAGCTCTCCACGGCGCTGCAGACCCCGTCGCCGCAGGACGGGCTCGGCACCTCGCAAGTTCGGCCCGGCACACACATGGGCGTGCAGTAGCCGAAGCAGTCCGGATCCTCGCAGCCCACGCGGTAGTCACTGTCCGGATCGTAACCGAGGCAGCTCTCGTCAGGGCGCGCCGTGCCATAGCGATAGGTCCAGGTGCCCCGCTGGTAGTTGGGCGGAACGTTATTGAAACCGCCGAATATCACTACCTGCTGGTTGTGCGAATCGTAGGCCATGGCCATCTGGCTCATTGGTGGCGGTATGACGAGCGGGCTGACCTCGTTCCAGTCCGCGCCGTCCCACTCCCAGGTGTCGTTCAGGTAGGCCGCGCGATAGCCGGCATAGAGCACTATCCGGCCCAGTCCGAGGTCGTAGGCCATGGAATGATAATCTCGCCCGGATGGATGATGGGCCGGGGATCTGACGTTCCAGTTCGTACCGTTCCACGCCCAGGTATCGTCCAGATATACTGAGCCGGCTAACCCTCCGAAAAGGACCGTCTCCTCTCGTTTTGGGTCGAAGACCATCGCATGATAAGTGCGAACGGACGGCGAGCTGGCCGGGTAGAGCTGGGTCCAGCTCGTCTCGTCCCACTCCCAGGTGTCGTTCCGGTTGGCGCCGTTGAAGCCGCCGAAGAGCACGACCCGGCCGCGCACCGAGTCGTAGGACAGCGAGTGGCCCGCCCGGCCGGCAGAGGTGCACGAAGTGCAGATCTGCGACCAGGTTGTTCCGTTCCACTCCCACATGTCGTTGAGATACGAACCATTAAACCCCCCATAGAGGAGAACCGTGCCCCTGCCCGCGTGGTAGGTCATTGCGTGCTGGAATCGCCCGGCGGGTCCACAGTCGCTGCACATGAAGGACCAGGCCGCACCGTTCCACTCCCAGGTGTCGTCCAGGTAGTTCGTCTCCGGCGTTGATCCGCCAAACATCACGACCTTGCCTCGGCCGGCGTCGTACTCCATTTTATGCCGAAATCGCTCTGAGGGTGGGCTCGGAGCCGTCCGGCTTGTCCAGGTCGGGTTCGTGTATTCCCATGTGTCTCCAAAGATCGTAACAATCGAAAATTCGTCAGTGAAGTTTCCACCCATCAAGACAGCCCGTTGCCTGCGCGTATCGTACGCCATGGCGTGGCTGCCCCGGAGGCCAGGGTCACAGGTGGCGCACACCTGTGACCAGGTGGCCCCGTCCCACTCCCAGGCATCCTGGAAATACACAGTCGGGGGAGTGGGCAAACTATTCAGGTAGCTTCCTCCATAGAGGAGCACTCTACTCCGCGCGGCGTCGAACACGAGCGAGTGGGCCTCACGTCCCTCGGGCAGGCAGGTCGAGCAGATCTGCGACCAGGCGGTCCCGTTCCACTCCCAGGTGTCGCGCAGGTATTTCCAACCCGACAAGAAGTATGCGCCGCCGAACATCACCACCTTGCCGCGAGCCGCGTCATAGGCCATCGCGTGCTGGCGGCGGGCTTCCGGCGCGCAGAACTCACAACGACGGGTCCAGCTCACGCCATCCCACTCCCAGGTGTCTTTCGCGGTGATCAGTGCCAAAGTTTCTCCGCCGAACATCACCACCTTGCCACGCGCGGCGTCGTACGCCAGAGCCAAGCCACTCCGCGCGCTGGGGCCGCAGTCGTCGCAAACGCGGGTCCAGTTCGCGCCGTCCCACTCCCAGGTGTCGCCGAGGAAGTTGCCATTGAAGCCTCCAAAGAGGACCACCTTGCCGCGGCCGGCGTCGTAGGCCATGCCATGAAGCGCTCGGGCCGACGGCGACTTGAGCGGGTTGCGTTTCTCCCAGCGCTCACCGTCCCACTCCCAAGTATCGTTCGCGTAGATGCTGCCTCCCGTGAAGCCACCGAAGAGGACCACTCTGCCGCGGCCGGCGTCGTAGGCCATGGCGTGCCTGGCGCGGATTGACACACTGTCGAAGATTTCTTCCTTCCATGTCAGGGATTCCAGCCTTCCTCCCGCGCATCCGTCGTGGCTCTGGAAGTTCCCGTCGTCGCACTGCTCCCCGAGGAGGAAGTCCGTGTAGCCGTTGCCCAGGGTCTCGTTGGAGCGGCAGTCATAGGAGCAGCCGTCTCCTGAGCTGAGGTTCCCGTCGTCACACAGCTCGTCGTAGAGGTTGTCCAAGATCCCGTCACCGCAGCGCTGCACCTGGCAGGTGGGCCGGCAGGCAGCGTTGGGGTCCCAGGAGTTCGCGGCACCCTCGTCGCACTGCTCTATCGGAGAATCCAGCGTACCGTCCCCGCACCTGCCCGAGCAGGTCGAAGGATCGAACGCGCAGCCCGAGGTGCAGGAGAGCGTCCCGTAGTAGTATCCGAAGTCGGCGCAGGTCTTGGTTATCAGCGCCGTGCCGTCGCACTGCTCCTGCGGGCTCTGCACCGTCGAGTCTCCGCAGCGGCCCGAGCAGCCCGTGGTGTCATGGCCGCAGGACGTGGTGCAGGTCAGCTCGCCCCCGTAGAATCCATAGTCTGCACAGCTTCGGGTGCCCAGCTCTTCGCCGTCGCAGACCTCGCTTCCATTGATTATGTCGTCTCCGCAGCGGCCTGAGCAGTCGCCCAGGTCGAAGGCACAGCCCGAGCTGCAGCCGAGGTTCCCATAGTAGTACCCGAAGGATTCGCAAGTCATTCCGTTCAGGTTGGTGCCTTCGCACTGCTCGTATCCAGTGTCGATGGTTCCGTCCCCGCACCGGCCCGTGCAGAGGCTCGTGTCGTGGGTGCAGTTGCTGTTGCAGCCAATGTCCCCATCGTAGAAGCCGTAGTCGGTACAGCCCTTCGTCCCGAGCTGGGCTCCGTCGCAGAGCTCGTTGCCGTTCAAAAGGTTGTCACCGCAGCGGCCCGCGCAGTTCGTGAGGTCGTGCGTGCAGTCGCCGTTGCAGCCGATAACTCCGCCGTAGAACCCGTAGTGAGTACAGTCCTTCGTACCGAGCTGGGCTCCGTCGCAGAGCTCGTTGCCGTTCAAAAGGTTGTCGCCGCAGCGGCCCGCGCAGTTCGTTAGGTCGTGCGTGCAGTCGCCGTTGCAGCCGATAACTCCGCCGTAGAACCCGTAG